>DATJTE010000028.1:0-35025 GCA_035503715.1 Rhizobiaceae bacterium
GCCAGACCGCAGAGTTTCGCGACTGGTTTGTCGGATTGAGAGATCGCCGCGCGCAAGAGCGCATCAATATGCGCCTTGTCCGTGTTGAAGCGGGCCTGCTGGGCGATGCCAAGTTCTTCGAAGGTATCGGCGAACTTCGCATCGACTACGGCCCGGGCTACAGGCTCTACTTCGTCCGAAGCGGAAGGATGGTCGTCATCCTTCTCTGTGGTGGCGACAAGTCCTCGCAAAATAAGGACATCAAGAGAGCGATTGCGATGGCGAAGGAGATTTGAGCATGCCGCTGGAAACCTTTCCCTTCGATACGTCGGAGTTTGTCAAAACGCCGGAAGCCGAGGCCGAACTTCTGGATGACGCGCTCCAAACAGGCGAACTGTCGCACATAGCGCACGTGCTCGGCGTCATTGCTCGCGCACGTGGGATGTCAAGCATCGCCAAGGAAGCCGGCGTTACCCGCGAGGCGCTCTACAAAGCGTTGAGTGAAAACGGCGATCCCAAGCTCTCTACTCTTCTTGGTGTCGTCAAAGCACTCGGGATGCAACTCTCCGCGAAATCGAACAAGCGGCTGTCAGCCTGAGCTTCTCTGCCGCTCGCATACTCATCAGGCAGCAGCCGGCTGATACTTCGCGCTCTTCACCATCGGCAGCAGAGCCAGTCCGATCAGGAACAGCACGATGATCGGCGTCACGCCGAGCCGCTGCGCGTCCTGGGTCGACAGGCCGAATGCCTCCGACGCGAAGAAGGCGGTTGCGAAGGCAATCGCCAGCGGTGCGATGAAGGTCGTCGCCTTGCCGGAGAGCGCATAAAGACCGAACGCCTCGGTGACTTTGTCGCGATCTACCTGATCGACGAGCAAGGTGCGGGACGCGGCCTGGATGGAGCCCCCAACAGCACCGAGCAGAGCGCCGGCGATGTAGAACACAATGTCCGGCAGGCTGCTGCCGCCGGCATCGCTTGCCACGGTGATGAAGAACACGTCTGTTTTTGTCGTCGAGATAACGAGCAAGCAGCATAACGTCAGGATGATGATCGACCAACTGACGACAACCTTCGGACCGTATCGCTGGTCCGCCCGGCCACCGAGCCATGCGCCGATCGCGCCGGTCAGATTGGCGAGGATGCCGAATACGCCGATCTGGATGATCGACCAGCCGAGAACGCCTGCGGCGTAAATGCCGCCGAACGAATAGAGCGCGTTCAGCGCGTCGCGATAGAACATCGAGGATAGCAGGAAGCCGAAGTAGCTGCGGTCTTTCGGCAGCGACTTCAGTGTCTCGCCAAGCTGGGCAAGACCACGGCGCACGGCGCCTTTCGCCGAAGCCCTGCGTGGCACATCCGGCGTGAACAGGAACATCGGAATGATGAAGATGATGTACCATATCGCCGTCAGCGGCCCGGACGCGCGGTCGCCTTCATGTGTTGCCGGATCAAGTCCGAAGATCGGATCAAGTCCGAACAGGGTTTTGCCGGTCGATGGCGGCGCGGACATGAAGCCGAGCACGATGATCAGCGTCAGGATACCGCCAACATAACCCAGACCCCAGGCCGAGCCGGACAGCCGACCGAGTTCCGACCTCGGGACGAGATCGGGCATCATCGCGTTGTTGAAGACAGCGGCGAATTCGATGCCGACCAGCGCGAGCACGATCGCAAGCATGACGATGGTGACGTCGCTCATCCCGGGCATCGCGTACCACAGCATCCAGCAGCCGATCGCGCCGACGATGGAGAAGCCGAGGATCCACGGCTTGCGCGGGCCGGACGCGTCTGCAATCGCACCGAGAACCGGAGACGAGACGGCGATCAGCAAGCCGCCGATGCCTGCCGCGTAGCCCCATAGCTCTTGGCCCTTTGCGGCGTCCGAGGTCACATGGGCGGCGAAGTATGGCGCAAAGACGAAGGTGATGATCAGCGTGTGGAACGGCTGCTGCGCCCAATCGAACAGCATCCAGCTCCAGATGCCGCGCCGCGATGCTCGCACTTCGGTCATGTCTGCCCCTTGCCCTGCCTATCCGGTGGTCAGATCGGCCATCAGGCCGGCCGCAACGGACAGACGCGACACCGTCAACTCGCTGCCTTCGGTCAGAGCCTGCAATCTCTCGCGGACCTTGCCGATCCGTTCGCCGCCGGTCTCCAGCCAGGCCGCGATAGGATCGTTGGCTTTCTTGTTGCTGGTGAGCGCCTGCACCGCGATCGCGCGGCGCGCCGCCGCGATCATGTCGGTCGCCCGCGATAAGGCCAGCCCGTCATAGTAGTCCGTGGTCGAAATGGCGCGAGCCGCCTCTTCAACGCGCGGTATGCGGAACGCCTCGCTCGCCGCGAAGAAGGCCTTGGCGGCCGCGAGCAGGTCAGCCTTCGCCGTTTGCGCGACGAGCACGATGTCGGGAATGAGCTGCGTCGCATCGAGTAGCGCGAGGCGATGCGCAAGCTTCTCAGGTGCGCCGGCCTTGAAGAAACCGTGCTCCCGCGCCTGGATATGCTCGCTCGAGAAGGCGGGCAGCAGCGATCCGAGTTTCGGCTCCAGTATCTTGCGCGCGTCGATCAAACTGGCGATCTGCGCGCCGAGCGGCTTGTCGCCGACGCCGTTCTTCAGATCCCAAGCCGTTGCAGAATAGATCAACCTGCCGACGGCGGCATAAAGATCAAGCTGCACCTGACCGTCGATCTTGTTGTCGAGCGCGTCAATCTCCTTGTAGAGCGCCGGCAGCCCGAATCCATCGCGTACCACCGCGAAGGCACGCACCACCTGTCGCACGGTTCGCCCGGTCCCTTCCTGGAGCCGCGTGATGAAGGATGGCCCGCCGCGGTTGATCAGATCGTTGGCGAGAACACGCGTGATGATCTCGCGGCGCAGCCGATGATCACCAATCTCCCTGGCATATTTCTTCTCCATGCGATCCGGGAAGTAGCTCATCAGATCGGTCATGAAGTGCGGATCGTCCGGAATGTCGGTCGCGACGATGTCGGAGAAGAGCACGATCTTGGCATAGGCGAGCAGCACGCCGAGTTCGGCGCGCGTCAGCGGCGCCTTGCGTGCTTCGCGCTCGGCAAGCGCTGCCGGCGAGGGCAGGTTCTCCACCTTGCGGTCGAGCAGGCCGCGCCCCTCAAGCACCGTCATAAAGCGCGCCTGATGCGGCAGGTCGGCCATGCCCGACTTCTGCGCGACCGAAAGCGCCAGCGTCTGCTGATAATTGTTGGCCAGCACGAGATCGGCGACCTCGTCGGTCATCTGCGCAAGCAGCGTATTGCGCGCCGGGCGCGTCAGCTTCTTCGTGCGCATGGCGGAAGCCAGCGCGATCTTGATGTTCACCTCGACGTCGGACGAATTGACCCCTCCGGAATTGTCGATCGCATCCGAGTTGCAGCGGCCGCCGAGCAGTCCGAACTCAATGCGGGCGCGCTGGGTGACGCCAAGGTTTGCGCCTTCGCCGATCACCTTGGCGCGGACCTCCGCGGCAGTAATGCGGATCGAGTCATTGGCGCGGTCGCCTGCATCTGCGTCGGTCTCCAGCGTGGCGCGCACATAGGTGCCGATGCCGCCGAACCAGAGGAGGTCGACATCCGCCTTGAGGATGGCGTTCATGATCTCGGTAGGCGAGGCGACGGCCTTCGCCAGGCCGATCGCTGCCTGCGCTTCCGGCGACAGCGTCACCGATTTCTGTGACCGTGAAACGATGATGCCGCCTTTCGACAGCTTGGTCTTGTCGTAATCTTGCCAGCTCGAGCGCGGCAGCGCGAACATGCGCTGGCGCTCCGCCATGGTGCTTGCTGGATCCGGATTGGGATCGATGAAGATGTCGCGATGGTCGAAAGCAGCGATAAGCTTCGTGCAGTCCGACAGAAGCATGCCGTTGCCGAACACGTCGCCGGACATGTCGCCGACGCCAACGACGGTGAATGGCATGGTCTGGATGTCGCGGTTCATCTCACGGAAGTGGCGCTTCACCGCTTCCCACGCACCGCGCGCGGTGATGCCCATCTTCTTGTGGTCGTAGCCGGCTGAGCCGCCCGACGCGAAGGCGTCGTCAAGCCAGAATCCGTGCTTCTGGCTGATGCCGTTTGCCGTGTCGGAGAACGTCGCAGTGCCCTTGTCCGCGGCGACCACGAAATATGGATCGTCCTGATCTTTTCGCACGACATTCTTCGGCGGCACGACCTTGCCGCCGTCGAGATTGTCGGTGATGGAGAGCAGGCTGGAGACGAAGTTGACATAGGCTTTGGTGCCGGCTTCGAAGACGGCATCACGGCTGCCGCCAACGGGCAGGCGCTTCGGGAAGAAGCCGCCCTTGGCGCCGACCGGCACGATGACGGCGTTCTTCACCTGCTGCGCCTTCACGAGGCCCAGCACTTCGGTGCGGTAATCCTGTGCGCGGTCGGACCAGCGCAAGCCGCCGCGGGCGACCGGGCCGAAACGCAGATGCACGCCTTCGACCTCCGGCCCGTAGACGTAGATTTCCCGCCACGGTTTCGGTTCGGGCAGACCGTCGATCTTGCGCGACTCGAGCTTGATCGCCAGCGAACGCCCTTCGGCCTTGGTCGCGGGCTCGAAGTGGTTGGTGCGCAGCGAGTTCTCGATCAGGTTCAGGTAGCGGCGGAAGATCGTGTCATCGTCGATGTTCGGCACGCCGTCGAGTGCGTCGCGGATCGCCGATTTCAGATGTTTCGCTGTGACGTCCGATTCTTTCTGTTTCGCAGGATCGAAACGATTGACGAAAAGCGCGTGGAGTGCGCGCGAGATTTCCGGATAGCGGTTGAGCGTTGCGGCGATGTATCCTTGGCTTTGCGGAATGCCGGCCTGCTGCAGATAGCGGCCGTAAGCGCGCAGAACCATGATCTCGTGCGACCACAGGCCGGCGGTCTGCGCCAGCGCATTGTAGCCGTCATTGTCGGCCTCGCCGTTCCACACCGACATGAAGATGTCTTCGAACAGTTTGCCGCCGTCCTTCAAATCGATCGGCTTGCCGTCGGCGCTCTCCAATTCCATGTCGTGGATGAAGACCTTGTCGCCTTCATCGTCACCCACCTCGAAGGTGCGTTCGGAGATGACGCGGAAGCCCATGTTTTCCAGCACGGGAACGCGCCGCGAGAGCGCGACCGGCGCGCCGAAATGATGAATCTTCAGCGCTGCCTGCTCAGGCGGCTGATTGGCATGGCGATAATAGTCGATGGCGATCGAATTTCCGGCGTTCACCGATGAAACGCGCGCTGCGTCGTGCAGGGCTTCCGCCGCGGTGAAGCTGCCGCGGTAGCTTTCCGGGAAATGCGCGGCGATGTCCGCCAGACGCGATTCCACGCCATTGTCGACAGCGGCCTCCGTCAGCGCGTCTTCCCAGGTTCGCACGATGTCGCGGATCGCCGCTTCAAGCGCCGCCTGCTCCACCTTCGGCGTTTTGCCGCCCGAGCGGCCGATGATGAAATGCACGCGCGCCAGGCTGCCTTCCGGGAACGCCGGGTAGAAGGCCGAGAGCCTGCCTTCGAACACGGTCTTCAGGTAGGCGCCAATCTCCTCGCGGACGCGGCTGTCGTAGCGGTCGCGCGGCACGAAGACGAGGATCGAAACGAAGCGGTCGAACTGGTCAACGCGCACCAAAGCCCGCACGCGCGGCCGTTCGCCAAGGGCGAGGATCGCCTCGGCGTGCTTCCTCAGGACCGGCACCGGGATCTGGAAGAGCTCGTCGCGCGGATAGGATTCCAGCACGTTGATCAGCGCCTTGCCCGAATGGTCGTTCGGATTGAAGCCGGACTTGGCGATGACCGTTTCGGCTTTGGAGCGGAGATACGGGATCTTCATCACCGAGCGCGTGTAGGCGGTCGAGGTGAACATGCCGACGATGCGCAGCTCGCCGGTGAGCTTGCCCTTCGCGTCGTAAGTTTTGACGCCGACATAGTCCATGTAGATGCGCCGGTGCACGACCGACTTGGCGTTTGCCTTGGTGACGATCAGCGGATCGGGGCCATGCAGGAAGGCGCGGATTTCGGGCGTCGTGGTGACGTGCTCGGTGCCCAGCCGCAATACGCGTAGCTTGGGATCGGCGAGGATGCCGAGCCCCGGTTTCTCGACGCGCTCCAGCGAGCCGCCGGTCGCACTGCCGGTGTAGCGGAACTCCCGCATGCCGAGGAAGGTAAAATTGTCGTCGCGCAGCCATTCGAGGAAAGCGATGGCCTCCGCGACGGCATCCTTGTCCAGCGGCACGGGGGCATAGCGGAAGTCCGAGATGGCCTGGTCGAGACGCGCGAGCATCGGCTTCCAGTCTTTCACCGCCGCGCGCACCTGGACGAGCATGCTTTGCAGCCGCTCTTCCAGCGCTGCCGCGCGGTCGGCGCTGAGCGGCGGGACATGGACGTGCACGACGCTGATTTTGTCGGCGTCCGGGGCGGCATCGCCGAGGATGTCCGTAACGCCGTCCTTGCCGTGCTTGACGTAGATTACTGGGTGCATGACCAGCGCCGGCTCGCCTGCGGCCTCGGCGATCTCGCCCATGATCGAGTCGAACAGGAAAGGCATGTTGTCGTTGACGACGGTGATGACCGACACCGGCCGCCCGTCCGCCAAGATGCCGGGCGACCGCTCGATGGCGATCGCACTCATGCCCTTCTTGTGGTCCTTGATGGCCTCGCGAGTGAGTGCCGCCGCCTTCAGCAGGTCGGCTTCGCTATAGGCTGCAACGTCTTCTTCGGGGGCACGGGCGAGGAGGTAACCGCTCAGCCGCCTGGCCTCCGCGCTGACTTTTCCGCCAGGCTGGGCGGATTTCGGAGCTGGCTTGGACTTAGCCTTGGCTGCCATTTCTTCCCCCGTTTATGCTTTTGCCGCTATCTATACCGGCGCGAATTCGTTTTGGCGATGCGCGCGAGGCCCATCCGGCGGGGATATCTGCCGAAACGTAAGACAGGGAGATGACACGATGGATCAGAAGACAGACGCTCCCAAGGTGACCGCCCTGAACCTTCAGCCGGCTGACGATTTGAGCGAGGCCACAAAAGCCTATTTCGCGAAGTGCATGGAAAAGCTCGGGCTGATCCCGAACGTGCTGCTGGCCTATGCCTTCGACGAGAAGAAGCTGCGCGCCTCACCGAGATGTACAATGAGCTGATGCTGGGCGAATCGGGCCTCTCAAAGCTGGAGCGCGAGATGATCGCAGTGGCGGTTTCGTCAGTGAACCATTGCTATTATTGCCTGACGGCGCATGGAGCGGCGGTGCGGCAGCTCTCCGGCCATCCGGAGCTCGGTGAGATGATGGTGATGAACTACCGGGCGGCCGACCTGACCCCGCGCGAGAAGGCGATGCTGGATTTTGCCGTGAAGCTCACCGAGAGACCTGACAAGATCGAGGAAATAGACAGGCAGAGGTTGCGGGACTCGAAGTTCTCGGAGCGCGACATCTGGGACATCGCCTCGACGGCGGCGTTCTTCAACATGTCCAACCGCGTCGCGGCCGCCGTCGATATGCGGCCGAACCCGGAATATCACGCGATGGCCAGGTGATGGGGCGCGGGGAACCTGAGCCGGCTTAGCTGCGGGTGGCGATTGCCGCGGCCGCGCCCGCCATCATGCCGGCACTGACGCGGTTGGCGGCCCGCATGGCGCGCTCGCTCCGCAGGAATTTTCGGGCCTGCGCGGCCGCGAATACCCAAACGAGATCGATGAAGATCAGCACGATCGCCATGGTCAGGGTCAGCTCCAGCCAGCCAACGACCGTCACCGAGGCGAGGTCCACGATCGTGGGCAAGAGCGCCATGTAGAACATCATGATCTTCGGGTTGCCTAAAGTGACCGCCATGCCGGCCATGAAGAGCTTTACCGGCGAATCTTCGCGCGGCATCTCGCCTTCACGCAGTTTCACCGGCGCAAACCACATCTTCCAGGCGAGATAGAGCAGATAGGCGACGCCCAGCCATTTCACGACGACGAAGGCAAGGTGGAAGGTCTGCGCCACCACAGCGAGGCCGAACACCGCGAGCGACAGCCAGATGCCTTCGCCGATCCACATGGCGAGCAGGAACGGGAACACGTCGCGGAAGCCTTTCGAGATAACACGCGCGACCAGCGCGGCGATCGACGGTCCCGGCGAACCGGCCGCAACCAGCAAGGCACCGGCGAAAATGAGGAGGGATGTCAGGTCCATGGCGGGCGCCTTTCGCTCGGATTGCGTTGCTCAGGGCAGGAAATGACCCTAGCCTATCTTTCCGACGATCGGCCACATCGATTTTCGACATGCCGATGTGGTTTGTTCAGCGTAGGGCTTAAACCGCCGCTACCTCGATCGGCTCGGCCAGTTTAGGCTTGGTCAGCGCCACGACGAGGCAGCCGGCGATGATCATCACCGCGCCGACGATCGTGGTCCAGCCGACGCTCTCATCGAAAAAGACCCAGCCGACGAGGATGGCCCAGACAAAGCCGGTGTACTCCATCGGGATCAGGTATTGCGCCTCGGCGCGGGCGAAGGCCCAGGTCAGGATGATCATGCCGGTGAGGTTCATGGCCGTGGCGATCGTGACATCGGTGATGTTTTCGACCGGTAGCATGATGGCCAGCCACGGTGCCGCGACAGCCAGCGTTGCGAGCAGGGTGAGGTTCTGGAAGAAGGCGATCTCGCGCGGCCCGGCGACCTGCGCCTGCCTGCGCTGCAGGATCAGATTGTACGCGTAGAAGACGGCTGAGATCAGGATTGCGCCGATGCCGAGCACGGCTTCTTCTGACAACTCCGCCTCGCCGAATTTTCCCGCTACGATGACCACAACGCCAGCCATGCCGACCAGCGATCCCCATATCGCGGAACGGCCAATCTTCTCGCCCAACAGGACAGCAGCCATGTAGAGCGCAATCAGGGGCGCGATAAAGCTGATCGCGATGGCCTCGGCTATCGGCAGCCTGCCTAGGCCCCAGAAAAAGAACAGCGTGACGACCGCGATCACCACGCCGCGTCGGATGTGGAGCATCAGGATCGAGCGCTGCGGCCACGCCCGTTTGCCGACACCCCACCACACACTGCCGACAGCGGTTGCGAAAATGCTGCGCCAGAGCATCGTATTGTACACGCCGATGGCGAGCACGAGGCCCTTCATGACGGCGTCCATGGTGGTCAGCAGAAGAATAGCGAAGCAGCAGGCCAGGATAGCCGGAAGCTGAGATCCCGCGACGGATGTGTCTTTGCCTGTCACGGTGAACTCCTGCCTGACGGACAGGCAGTACGTCCCGGCGCACGCGGGAAGAATCCGTCAGTGCCGGGGAATAGTTCGGTCCAGCGGTGGAATAACTGCCGACAGCGGCTACGCCGCGCCGGCGGTCTTCTGCTTCTCGAAGCGCTTGCGCTCGTTCGGATCGAGATAGAGCTTGCGGAGCCGAATGGTTTTCGGTGTCACCTCAACCAATTCGTCGTCCTGGATCCAGGCCAGCGCCCGCTCCAGCGTCATGCGGATCGGTGGGGTGAGGCGAACGGCCTCGTCCTTGCCGGCGGCGCGGATGTTGGTGAGCTGCTTGCCCTTCAACACGTTCACTTCGAGGTCGTTGTCGCGGCTGTGGATGCCGATGATCATGCCCTGATAGACCTTGACGCCCGGGTCGATGACCATCGGACCGCGGTCTTCCAGGTTCCACATGGCGTAGGCGACGGACTCGCCCTGCATGTTAGAGATCAGCACGCCGTTGGTGCGGCCGGGCAGCTCGCCCCTGTAGGGCTGATACGAGTTGAACAGCCGGTTCATCACGGCGGTGCCGCGCGTGTCGGTCAAAAGCTCCGACTGATAGCCGATCAGCCCGCGCGTCGGCGCATGGAACACCAGGCGCTGGCGATTGCCGCCGGACGGACGCAGCTCGATCATCTCGGCCTTACGCTCCGACATCTTCTGCACGACGATGCCTGAATGCTCCTCATCGACGTCGATGACGACTTCCTCGACGGGCTCCAGAAGCCGGCCGGCCTCGTCCTTCTGCATGACGACGCGGGGACGAGATACGGCAATCTCGAACCCTTCGCGACGCATCGTTTCAATCAGCACGGCGAGCTGCAGTTCGCCGCGGCCCGACACATAGAACGAGTCCTTGTCGGCGGATTCCTCGATCTTCAGCGCCACGTTGCCTTCGGCCTCGCGCAGCAGGCGGTCGCGGATGACGCGGCTGGTAACCTTGTCGCCTTCAGTGCCGGCCAGCGGCGAGTCGTTCACGAGGAACGACATGGTAACGGTCGGCGGGTCGATTGGCTGCGCATGCAGCGGCTCTGTTACCGCCGGGTCGCAGAAGGTGTCGGCGACGGTGCCCTTCGACAGGCCGGCAATGGCAACGATATCGCCCGCCTGCGCTTCCTCGATCGGCTGGCGCTCGAGGCCGCGGAAAGCGAGGATCTTCGAGATACGCCCGTTTTCGATCAGCGAACCGTCATGGTGGAGCACTTTGACCGCCTGGTTCGGCTTCAGCGAACCGGACTCGATACGGCCGGTGATGATGCGTCCGAGAAACGGGTTGGCTTCGAGGATCGTGCCGATCATGCGGAAGGGGCCGGGATGCACGGTCGGCGCCGGCACGTGCCTCAGCACCAGTTCGAACAGCGGTGCGAGGCCCTGGTCCTTCGGGCCTTCCGGCTTTTCCGACACCCAGCCGTCGCGACCCGAGCCGTAGAGGATCGGGAAGTCGAGCTGCTCGTCGGTGGCGTCGAGGGCCGCGAAGAGGTCGAACACCTCGTTGACCACCTCGACGTGACGCGCGTCCGGGCGGTCGATCTTATTGATAACGACGATGGGCTTCAGGCCGACCTTCAGCGCCTTGCCGACCACAAACTTGGTCTGCGGCATCGGACCTTCGGCGGCGTCGACCAGCACGATCGCAGAATCCACCATCGACAGGATGCGCTCCACCTCGCCGCCGAAATCGGCGTGGCCCGGCGTGTCGACGATGTTGATGCGCGCGCCCTTCCAGTCGACCGAGGTCGCCTTGGCAAGGATGGTGATGCCGCGTTCCTTCTCGAGGTCGTTGGAATCCATGGCGCGTTCGGCGACGCGCTGGTTTTCACGGAACGAGCCGGACTGCTTCAGAAGCTGGTCAACGAGGGTCGTTTTGCCATGGTCGACGTGCGCGATGATCGCGATATTTCGGAGTTGCATTTGTCTCACTGGGAATTGGGTTCGCGGGCGCCCGGAACCAGACAGAACCGGCGCCTGCTTCAGTTGCGCGGGCTCATACAGGGTTTTTCGCACCTGCGAAAGGGGAAGAACGCTTCATAGTTTCTTTACCAAGGACAGGTCGAATGCGACTGATCCGTTCTGGTGGAACCAAACCGCCATCGGATCGTTGAGGGCTCGATGAAATCCCGTTTCACCAAACCAATTCGTGTGGCTGCGATTGCCGCGGCTTCGCTCGCCTGCGTCGGAGCCATTGCGCTGGCTGCGACCGAAGGGGTCGGTCCGACCAAAGGCGAAATCGCCGCGCCAATACCGGCAACACCCTATACCGGCGAAGAAACCCTGGCTGAACTGGCATTTCCGGATGCGCCTTATGGCGTCGATCCGGTCGTGACGGGACCTAAAAGCGTGGCGCTGACGGCCCGCCAGGATGCGCTCGGCTGCGCAGAGGCCGTCTGGCCCAAGATGCCAGTGGATTGTTATCCAAACTAGGTAAGTGTCGACGCACTAAATGAAAACCCGGCCAGAGGCCGGGTTTCATATGTCTGGAAGCTGGAAGAGCGATTATGCTGCTTCTTCCTGCTCGGTTTCCTCATTGTCGGCTTTTGCTACACCGCGTTTCGGGCCCTTAGCGAGGTTCGCCTCGATCAGGCGAACGGCCTCGGTCTCCGACATCTTGTTCACGGCCGCGATTTCGCGGGCCATGCGGTCGAGCGCGGCTTCATAGAGCTGGCGCTCGGAATAGGACTGCTCAGGCTGGTTGTCAGCGCGGAAGAGGTCGCGCACGACCTCCGAAATCGAGATCAGGTCGCCCGAATTGATCTTGGCGTCATACTCCTGCGCGCGGCGCGACCACATGGTGCGCTTGATGCGGGCGCGGCCCTGCACGACCTTCAGCGCGCGGTCGACGTAGTCGGTCTCGGACAGCTTGCGCATGCCGATCGCGGTTGCCTTGGCGACGGGCACCTTCAGGCGCATCTTGTCCTTCTGGAAATCGATGACGAACAGCTCGAGCGAATGCCCCGCCACTTCCTGCTGGTCGATTGCGACGATCTGGCCGACGCCATGCGCGGGGTAAACGATGAATTCGCCTGTTTTGAAACCGTTGCGCTGCGCCGACTTCTTCTGCTGAACTGCCATACGCCCTGTACTCCTGCTTGGGGCCGGGGCTAGGGAGCCAACGGCCCAATGCGGCCGCCGGAGCGACCTTGCCTGATGCCGGCGAGCGGAAGGCGTTCGGAAAGCGGCGGCCGGCAAGCACAAACACTGCACTTGCGAGGCCCAAGTCGCCTTGGTCCGAGCCTAAAATACCGCCTTTCAGTGATTAAGGCTTGTCAGCCATAAATCGAGGTGCGCCACCGGCATGTCGCGTGGATGTAGCATAAAAATGCGCAAGAATCAACATTTTGCTGCATGCGCGAAGACGCCGCGCCTGCGAAATGGGCAGTGCGGTTAATGCGCCGGGACGTGAATCAGGAACCTTACAGACTGCTGAAACGGCTCAATCAGTCGCCTTCGCCGGGGTTCGGAGAAAAGTACTTATCGAATTTACCTTCCATGCCTTCATATTCCTTGGCGTCGGCCGGAGGCTCCTTTTTCGACGTGATGTTCGGCCATTTGGCTGCGTATTCGGCGTTGAGCTGCAGCCATTTGTCCAGGCCGGGCTCGGTGTCCGGCTTGATCGCATCGGCGGGGCATTCAGGTTCGCAGACGCCGCAGTCGATGCACTCGTCCGGATGGATGACGAGCATGTTCTCGCCTTCATAGAAACAATCGACCGGACAGACCTCGATGCAGTCCATGTATTTGCATTTGATGCAGGCGTCGTTGACGATGTAGGTCATTGCAGCGGTCCAGGCGGCCTTTTGCCCTGTTTACGGTTGGGTTAGCCGCTTTGCCGAAGCGTGGCAAGGGAACCGATTGCCGCTGGAACGTGCCCGCAAGAAAGGGATTTCTCCGTCCTATTCGTCCCGGGTTCGCAGCTTCTCCGTGTCGCGCCGTTCCTTCTTGGTGGGGCGCCCGCTGCCCGCCTCGCGGAAGGGCGGCAGCGCGTCGGGTAAAGTGGGGTCCGCTGGCGGGGCCGGCGGCGTAAGATCCTCGAAGAGCGTGCGCGCTTCCTCGGCAGGTCCACGCCGTGCGCCAGGCAGGAGCACCTTGTAGACCAGCACGCGGCGGTCGAGCGTGATCGTCAGCACGTCGCCTGTTTTCACCGGCTGCGACGCCTGGTCGACCTTGTCACGATTGACCCGCACACGGCCGGACTGCGCGAGCTTCGCCGCAAGCGAACGCGATTTGACCACGCGCGCGAAGAACAGCCATTTGTCGAGGCGCTGGCGTCCTTCGCCGACCATCTACTTTTTGAGCTGATCCCGCAGCGCGGCGAGCTTGGCAAAGGGCGAGTCCGGATCGAAGCGTGGCGCGCGCTCCTCACGCGGCTTGCCGCCGCGATCGCCACCCTGACCACCCTTCTTGTCGAAGCGTTTGCCTTTTGCCTCGAAGCCGGGCTTGCCATCGCGGTTTGGACGATCGCCGCGGTTCTTGTTCCACTCGCGACGCGGTTGGCGGGGCTGCGCCTGGTTTGGTGCGCCCTCGGTCGGAGCACCATCGACTTGCGCAGCGGGTTTGCCTCTTGCGCGTTTTTCGAAACGCTGACGCCCGCCATCTCGCCGCGCCGGCCCGTCGGCCGTCTGCTCGCCGCCCTGTGCAGGGCGCGCGTCGCGGCGGCCACGATGATGGTCGCGACGAGGACCGCGATCGAAGCGCGCCGGCCGCCAGAGGAGGATGGGCTTGGGTGCTTCTTCCGTTTCCACGGGCTCAGCTACTGGCGCTTCTGCGGCGGGCGCAGTCTCTCCCTCCCCCTCGCGGGGAGGGTGGCCAGCCTCAGGCTGGCCGGGTGGGGTAGCTTCCGATAGCTGCCGGGTTTCTTCTTCGGTGCCTTCGGAAGCTACCCCCTCGGTCGGCTGCGCCGACATCTCCTCCGCAAGGGAGGAGAGGGCCTCCGCGCCAGCTTCGACGCTCTCCGCTTCGGATTCGGACGCTGTGTTCTCATCAGCCTCGGCCAGCGCCGCATCTGTTTCGTCAACGGTCTCGAGCGATTGGTCAGTTTCGCTCGTCTCTTGCGCGGTTTCAGCGGCAGCCTTCTCGGCTTCGGCCCGGGCTGCCTTTTCGGCCGCTGCCTTTGCGGCGGCTTCATCCAGTTCGGCCAGCTTCGCCTTTACATCGGCGGCCGGTTTCGGCTCGGCGCGATAACCAAGGCCCTTGAGCACCTCTTCCATGTCGTCGGCGGTCGCGCCCAGGATCGACATCATCGCCGGCGTCACCGTGAAAGCCTGACCGTCGTAAGCACCGTCGGGTCGCGTACCTACCCCCGGCTTCCAGGCAAGTGCTGGGCGGATCAGATCGGCAAGCCGCTCCAGTATATCGACGCGCACGGCGCGCCGGCCGAGCGCACGGAAACCGGCCAGCCTGTAGAAAGTGCGGTCGAAACTTTCATTGATCACCATCGACGTGCGGCCGGCGGCGAGCGAGTGAACCACATCGCCGAAGCCAGGCTTTTCCTTGCCGTCGAATTTCAGCGCCCAGAGCAATGTGACGAGGTTCGCCGGACCGGGTTTCAACAACGCCGGGATGAAGATGTGGTAGGCGCCGAAACGTACGCCCAGCTTGCGCAGCGCGGCGCGGCCATCCTGGTCGAGCGAGCGCATTTCCTCGGCGATGTCGCGGCGGTTGAGCGTGCCGAAGTTTTCGACGAGCTGGAACGCGATGCCGCGCGCTATGCCGGTCAGGCTCTCGGCGTTCTTCAGGTCGACCAGCGGCTTCAGCAGCGTGTCGATCTGGAAATTGACGTAACGTTCGCCGCGCGCCGCGACCTTGTCCCGCGCAGCGCCAGTGAGCTGTTCATCGGCCAGCAGAATGACGCGCGGCCGAAGCGCATCCTCGCCGGCGGTCAGCGTGCCGACCGGCGCGCCGATGAAACGCAGCACGCCGTCGGAACCGAGCGCGAAGTCGTTGTTGCCGGCGGCGGCGAAGCGTTCGGCCCGCGCGTCGAACTCGGCGGCCAGCGCCTTCTGCGCGGCGGTGCGCACGGCCTTGGCATCCTCGCCACCGGCCGACTGGTCCGGCGTGAAGCGGAATCCCGCGAGCTCGCCAACATGGTGGCCTTCCACCAGTACGGCGCCGCTTGGACTGATTTCGGCTTCCGGCATCGCATTCTCTCTCAGCCGCCTCATAAGGACGGATGTCCTGCGGTCTACGAAGCGTTTCGTCAATCGCTCGTGAAGCGCATCCGACAATCTGTCCTCGATCTCGCGCGTTTTTTCCTGCCAGTGTGCCGGATCGGCCAGCCATCCTGGGCGGTTGGAGACGAAAGTCCAGGTCCTGATCTGCGCGATGCGATGCGACAGGGTATCGATGTCGCCCTCGGTCGAGTCCGCCCTGCGGACCTGCTCGGCCATGTAGGTTTCGTCGACATGGCCGAGCCGGACGAGGTCATCATACATGGACATGATCAGGTCGGCGTGCTGGGCCGGGGCGATCTTGCGATAGTCCGGCAGCGCGCAGGCCTCCCACAACAGCGCGACGCGCTCGGGCGTGGTGGCCAGCCGTTTCACATCCTCTTCGCGGGAGAGATGGTCCAGCGCCTGCGCATCGACAGCCGGCAGAGCGCGGATCAGCCCGTCGACCGGCGCCGGTGTCTCGATCGATCGCTTCAGCGCATCGATCGACGAAAAATCGAACTGATGCGTGCGCCATTGCAATACGCGGACAGGTTCGAAGTCGTGGCCTTCGATCTTCTGGACCAGTTCGTCGGAGAACGGGTCGACCTGACCGGTGACGCCGAAAGTGCCATCACGCACATGGCGGCCGGCGCGGCCGGCGATCTGGCCTAATTCGGCGGCGGTGAGTTCGCGATATTGATAGCCGTCGAACTTCCGGTTCTGGGCGAAGGCGACGTGATCGACGTCGAGATTGAGCCCCATGCCAATCGCATCGGTGGCGACGATGAAGTCCACATCGCCCGACTGATAGAGCTCGACCTGCGCATTGCGCGTCCGCGGGCTGAGCGCGCCAAGCACCACCGCGGCCCCGCCGCGCTGACGGCGGATCAGCTCGCCGATCGCGTAGACCTCGTCGGCCGAGAAGGCGACGATCGCGGTGCGGTGCGGCAGACGCGTGAGCTTCTTCGAGCCGGAATAGGCGAGATGCGACAGGCGCGGCCGGGTGACGACCGACACGCCACGCAGCAGCTTTTCCAATATGCCGCGCATGGTGGCTGCGCCCAATAGCAGCGTCTCATCGCGACCGCGCAGATGCAGGATGCGGTCGGTAAAGGTGTGGCCGCGCTCGAGGTCATTGGCGAGCTGCACCTCGTCGATGGCGACGAAGGCGGCATCTGTTTCGCGCGGCATCGCCTCGACGGTGCAGACCGAGTAGCGCGCGCCGACCGGGACGATCTTCTCCTCGCCGGTGATCAGCGCGACCTTGTCCTTGCCGACCTTTTCGGCGACGCGGCCATAGACCTCGCGCGCCAGCAGTCTGAGCGGCAGGCCGATAACGCCGGAAGAATGCGCGACCATGCGCTCGATGGCGAGATGCGTCTTGCCGGTGTTGGTCGGCCCAAGGACGGCCGTCACGTCCCGCCCGGACAGGATGAGCGGGTCGGACTGTTTCGGGTGGATATTCATCGGGAGCTTCGGCCGGCCTTTCTGGCTCTGTCGGTCGTGCGGTCGGGAATGTCAACCGGCGCTCTTTGAGGACCGGCGCCGTCATCGGCATATAGGAAAGTGAGGCGAAAACCCAAGCCGGATCGGCGTGCGATTTAACACCTGGAACGAGTCTGGAACGAATCGGCGACGAATCACTGACTCGATCCGATTCAGGCTTTGTTCACGGCGACATGTAGTCAGACTCACTAATGAGTCACACTACATGCTGAATCGGAAAACTGGCCCGTTTCCTGCTTGATGCGAGATGCCGTTAACTCTTCCCCATGACCTTGCCATCGGCGATCAGAGACTGTGCGATAACGCAGCGTAAGATATTGATCGGAAATGCATTTTCATAATGGGCGTTAACCTGTCGGAGACCGAAGCTGTCGCTTCCCATTAACGATCCGACCGAAGCATGAACGAATCGGCGACGAATCAGCTTTGGACGAAATTTCCCGTTCCGTTCACGGCGATATCTGGTGTTGGACACCTGCCGGTCGACTAAACGGGCCAGCTGCGAGCGCTACTCTGGTGGCGAAGTGCTCACAGCCGTTAACGTTTGCGTCCCTAAGAGAGACGATCAGCTTTTGTGCGACAGGATGTTGATGACATTGCCGAAGGGGTCGCGGACAAAGAATCGGCGCACGCCCCATGGCTCGTCCACGATGCCGTAGACGATCTCGAGTCCACGCTCGATCGCGCCGCGATGCATTCGGTCGACGTCGTCGACCTCGATGGAAACAGGCGGCACGGGAGTTCCCGAGCCGCCTTCGCTCATGATGCTGAGTTGCGCAATCGCCGTTTCATCCGAAACGAAGGTCAGGATCCAGCCCATGTCCATGGCCAGATCGAGGCCTAGGAAGTCGCCGTAGAACGCCTTCGCCTTTTCAGGGTCCGGCGCCGCCAGATTGGCGACAATCCTGCGGACGGTCATCAGGTCAGGTACTGGCCGCCATTGGCCGTCAGCGTCGAGCCGGTGATGAAACCAGCATCGTCGGACGCCAGGAACACCACGCAGCGTGCGATTTCCGCCGCTTCGCCAAGACGGCCAACCGGGATCTGGGCGATGATCGACTCGCGCACCTTCTCCGGCACGGCCATGACCATGTCGGTGGCAATGTAGCCGGGTGCGATGGCGTTGACCGTGATGCCGGCGCGGGCGCCCTCCTGGGCCAGTGCCTTGGTGAAGCCGAGGTCGCCGGCCTTCGCCGCCGAATAGTTCGCCTGCGCAAACTGACCCTTCTGGCCGTTGATCGACGAGATGCTGATGATACGGCCGAATTTGCGCTCGCGCATGCCGTTCCACAGCGGGTGCGTCATGTTGAAGATGCCGTCGAGATTGGTGCGGATCACGTCGTTCCACTGTTCGCGCGTGATCTTGTGGAAGGGCGCATCGCGGGTGATGCCGGCATTGTTGACCAGCACCTCGACCGGGCCGAGGTCAGCCTCGACCTGCTTGATGCCGGCGGCGCAGGCATCGTAGTCGGCGACCGACCATTTGTAGACCGGGATGCCGGTCTCCTTGTTGAAGGCCTGCGCAGCCTCGTCATTGCCGGCGTAATTGGCGGCGACCTTATAACCGGCATTCTTCAGTGCGACCGAAATCGCGGCGCCGATGCCGCGCGATCCGCCCGTGACGAGTGCAACACGTGCCATGAAATATCTCCTCCCTTTATCCGGTGAATGGTGAATGGAAAAATGGTGAATGGTCAAATGAGAAATGGCGGCTGCCTCGGCCGCCGCCATTCACCATTCACAATTCGCCATTCACTAGTTCAGCGCCTCAACGCACATGGCGACGCCCATGCCGCCACCGATGCAAAGCGTGGCGAGGCCCTTCTTGGCGCCGCGGCGCTTCAGTTCGAAGAGCAGCGTGTTCAGCACGCGTGCGCCGGATGCACCGATCGGATGGCCGATGGCAATCGCGCCGCCATTGACGTTGACGATCTCCGGGTTCCAGCCCATGCCCTTGTTGACCGCACAGGCCTGCGCGGCAAAGGCTTCATTGGCTTCGACGAGATCCAGGTCGTCGACCTTCCAGCCTGCCTTCTTGAGGGCGGCCTGAGACGCCGGGATCGGTCCGGTGCCCATGATCGACGGGTCAACGCCGGCGGTCGCCCAGGAGGCGATCCGCGCCAGCGGGGTGATGCCGCGTTTCGCCGCTTCCGCCTCGCTCATCAGGAGCGCGCCGGCGGCACCATCATTGATGCCGGACGCATTGGCGGCGGTGACGGTGCCCTCCTTGTCGAAGGCGGGCTTCAGCTTCTGCATGGCGTCGATCGTCGCACCGTGGCGGATATATTCGTCCGCATCGACGACCGTGTCGCCTTTCTTGCCCTTGATGGTGAAGGCGACAATCTCGTCCTTGAACTTGCCAGCCTTCTGGGCGGCTTCGGCTTTGTTCTGCGAGGCCAGCGCGAACTGATCCTGCGTGTCGCGGGTGATCTGGAACTGCTTGGCGACGTTTTCCGCCGTGTTGCCCATGTGGTAGCCGTTGAAGGCGTCCCAAAGACCATCCTTGATCATCGTGTCGATCAGTTTGAGGTCGCCCATCTTGGTGCCGCTGCGCAGATGTTGCGCATGAGCCGACATCGACATCGATTCCTGGCCGCCGGCCACGATGATCCTGGCGTCTCCGGTGGCGATCTGCTGCATGCCGAGCGCCACAGCGCGCAAGCCGGAGCCGCACACCTGATTGAGGCCCCAGGCGCTCGCTTCCTTGGGTACGCCGGCAGCCATCGAGGCCTGGCGGGCCGGGTTCTGCCCTTGCGCTGCGGTCAGCACCTGGCCAAGGATGACCTCGTCAACCTCCGCTGCATCGACACCAGCGCGGGCCAGCAATTCCCTGATGACCACCGCGCCGAGTTCGTGGGCCGGCGTATTGGCGAAGGAACCGTTGAAAGAGCCAACGGCGGTGCGGGCGGCACTGGCGATGACGACTGAATCCGAAGCGGCCATGAACGATCTCCGAATGGCGCGAAAGGCGCTCTCTCGAGGGGTAGGTTGGCCAGTTTCTTGCCCTTTCCGAACCACAAGTCAAACCGGAAAAAGGGCTTGGCTGCGATGCCTTTCGCGCATGCTGCGCAGCAATGCTGCAGCAATTTTTGCAGCATAATCACGGCGCTTTCTTTCTCGCACTGCACAATTCGCTTTCATTTGCCGGGGTTTTGCGCATATCCTTTGGGATAAAACGCACAAACGTCATCAGGCGCTTACAGCGAACGGTGAAAGCGGGAGGTTTGTGAATGCCGTCAAAAGACGATCCGGTCGTCATCAAGAAATACGCCAACAGGCGACTCTACAATACGGGCACGAGCACCTATGTGACGCTCGAGGACCTCGCCGAAATGGTGAAGAAGGGCGAGGAGTTCACCGTCCAGGACGCCAAGACCGGCGAAGACATCACCCATCCGGTGCTGACGCAGATCATCTTCGAGCTGGAGAACAAGGAAGGGCAGAACATGCTGCCCATCCCGTTCCTGAGGCAGCTCATTTCTTTCTACGGCGATCAGATGCAGATGGTCGTGCCGTCATTCCTCGAGCAGTCGATGATCGCCTTCGCCCGCGAGCAGGAACGTTTCCGCGAGCAGATGAAGTCGGCGCTCGGCAAGACGCCAGCGGCCGGCATGATGCACATGACGGCGCCGATCAAGGCATTCGAGGAACAGGCGCGGCGCAATGTTGAAATGTTCCAAAACGCCATGCGGATGTTCACTCCGTTCCCGCCCGGGGGCGCGGCGCAGGACAAGAGCGATGAGCCTGAAAAGGCCGCGCCGCGCGAAAAGTCCGACGATCTGGACGAGCTCAAGGAACAGATCGCTGCGATGCAGCGCAAGATCGACTCCATGCGCTGATCGCCAAAGGCGTCCTGTCGCTTCGGGTCAGATTTCGACGACGTGGTCGTCGAGTTCGTTACGGTCTTGCGCCGTCACCGGGAAATGTTCGGCGAGCAGCTTGCCGACCGTTTTGACAGCCTGCTCGAACCCATCGGCCAGCTCGCCAGTCTGTGCTTTGGCGATCAGATCGCCAACGACGCCGTTCCAGACGTCCTGCTGGACCTTCTGATTGATGCCTGCGTCCGCGACGATCTCCGCATAACGTTCCGTGAGCGAAACGAAGATCAGCACGCCCGTGCGCTGCGAGGTGATGTGCACGTTGCGCGCCAGAAATTGCTTCAGGGCGTTGTCGTGTGCACGGCGGTAACGCAGCCCACGCGGCATGAGCGGAATGCGCGCATCCGGCAGAAGCCACAGAACCAGCATCGCCGAAGCGAATGCCGCGATCTCAGCCAGGGCGAAGGTCGTTGGTGAAATATCGACCCACCAGTAATGGGCCGCCCAAGCAAGCGCCAGGCTCGCCACCAGCATGCCGATCGTCGCCATGAAAGCGGCGGCAAAGAAATAATCGTCGCTGGCGCGCGCCACGACGCAGTAGATCTCGCCCGACGTTTTCTTTTCGGCCGCGCGGATCGCGCGGGCGATCCTTGCGTGTTCGTCTGGCGTCATCGCGTTCGCCATCACCAGCTCCCCGATGCGCCGCCGCCACCGGACGATCCGCCGCCGCCGGAGAAACCGCCTCCTGACGAACTGCTGCCGGACGACCAGCTTGAACCGGAACTGCTCCCCGACGACCAGCCCGATCCGCTGCCGCCGGAGCTCTTGTTGTACTCGAACTCCATGCCCAGCCATTCGTAGCGATTGGGACCAAGCTTGCGGCCGAAGATCGGCGGCAGGATCGCCATCGCAAAGCCGCCAAAGAAGATCGATCCCCATATGGCGAAGAAGATCAGCGTGATGACCGTGTCGGGATTGATTCCGGCTCCGGAATCCTCGTTGCGCTCGGCGCGTGCTTCCAGCTCGGCGGCGTTGCCTTCCAGAACCAGAATGATGTCGTCCACGGCGCGCGAGATGCCGCCGGAAAAATCACCCTGACGAAAGGCCGGGACCATCGTGTTCTCGATGATCAGTTTGGAGTGCAGGTCAGTCAGAGTGCCTTCCAGCCCGTAGCCGACTTCGATGCGCATCTTGCGGTCGCCATGGACGACGAGCAGCAGGATGCCGTTATCCTCGCCGGCCTGGCCGAGCTGCCAGTGACGGAACAGCCGGTTGGCAAAATCCTCGAGCGGCTCGCCACCGAGCGTATTGATGGTTGCGACGACGATCTGGTCCGACGATTTCTGCTCGAAGGCTTCGAGCCGCGAGGCGAGGGCAGCCTCGGTGCCGGCATCGATAATGTCGGCATTGTCGACGACGCGGCCTGTGAGGCTGGGGAGTTCGGCGGCAAAGGATGTGATCGAGAGGAAAAGCAGCAGGAAAAGAGCAAGCACCCCCTCACCGGCCCTACGGGCCACCTCTCCCCCTGCCCGGGGGAGAGGAGAGACGGTCGTAAGGTTAGCGCCAATCGCCGAAGCTTCTCTCCTCTCCCCCGGGCAGGGGGAGAGGTGGTTTGCTAGACGGCGAAGCCGTCGCAAGCAAACCGGTGAGGGGGAGCTATTCACTAACCGATTTGCCCACCTAGAACTTCACCTCCGGGACCTCGATCTTGTCGTCGGGCACGGTGAAGGTCTGGTACGGCTCGTTGTCGAACCAGATCCAGGTCCAGACGATCGACGGGAAGGTTCTGAGCGTCGTGTTGTACTCGCGCACGGCCTCGATGTAGTCGCGGCGCGCAACGGCGATGCGGTTCTCCGTGCCTTCCAGTTGCGCCTGCAGCGCGAGAAAGTTCTGGTTGGCTTTCAGGTCAGGATAATTCTCGACTACGGCGAGCAGTCGCGACAGAGCGCTGGTCAGCTCCGACTGGCCGGCCTGGAACTTCTCGAAGGCTTGCGGGTCGGCAAGCGTCTCAGGCGAGACCGTCACCTGGGTCGCCTTGGCGCGCGCCTCGACCACCGCTTCCAGTGTCTCGCGCTCATGTGCGGCATAGGCTTTCACCGTCTCGACCAGATTGGGGATCAAATCGGCGCGGCGCTGGTACTGGTTGAGCACCTCGCTCCAGGCGGCTTTCGCCTTCTCCTCAGCCGTCGGGATCGTGTTGAAGCCGCAGGCCGAAAGGAATGGCAAGGACACCGCCAGCACGAGGAAAGCTGGCAGAAGACGCAGTGCAGGGCGTTGGGAGATGGCGATGCGCATGGGAATCCCTCAAATCAGGCTCTGCCGCTCAATATCACAACCGATTGTGGAGGGAACTAGACGGCCCGGCTGCCGTCAGAGCGATTTCGCCATTTCCCGCAGCCGGAATTTCTGGATCTTTCCCGTCGAGGTCTTCGGGATCTCGGCGAAGATCACCGTGCGCGGCACCTTGTAGCGCGCGAGCAGCGCGCGGCAATGCTCGATAATCTCTGCCTCGGTGGCTGTCTTGCCCGGCTTGAGCTCCACATAGGCGACCGGCGTCTCGCCCCATTTGTCGTCGGCGCGCGCGACGACGCCGCAGGACGCGACGGCGGGATGTTTGTAGAGCGCGTCCTCGACTTCGATCGACGAGATATTCTCGCCACCTGAAATGATGATGTCCTTGGAGCGATCCTTGAGCTGGATGTAACCGTCCGGATGCATGACGCCGAGGTCGCCGGAATGGAACCAGCCTCCGGCAAAGGCTTCGTCCGTAGCCTTCTTGTTCTTGAGATAGCCCTTCATGACGATGTTGCCGCGGAACATGACCTCGCCGATCGTCTCGCCGTCGGCGGGCGTTTCCGCCATCGTTGCCGGATCCATGACGGTCAGGCCCTCGAGCGAAGCGTAGCGCACACCCTGCCGCGCCTTCTTTGCGGTGCGCGGACCCTTCTCGAGATGATCCCAGTCGGCGTGCCACTCGTTGACGACGGCCGGACCGTAGGTCTCCGTCAGGCCGTAAAGATGTGTCACGGCAAAGCCAGCATCGGCCATGCCCGAGAGCACGGCTTCCGGCGGCGGCGCGGCGGCGGTGTTGAAGGTGACGGTCTGCGGGAAGTCGCGCTTCTCGTCGTCCTTCGCATTGATCAGCGTCGACATGACGATCGGCGCGCCACAAAGGTGCGTCACGCCGTGATCGGCAATCGCCTCGTACATGGCGTGAGCGCGGACCCAGCGCAGGCAGACATGCGTGCCCGCCTGGACGGCGAGCGTCCACGGAAAACACCAGCCATTGCAATGGAACATCGGCAGCGTCCAGAGGTAGACGCAGTGCTTGCCCATGCCGGCATGGATCGTGTTCGTGTAGGCCATAAGTGCTGCGCCGCGATGGTGATAGACGACGCCCTTCGGATTGCCCGTCGTGCCCGACGTGTAGTTGAGCGAAATCGCATCCCACTCGTCGTCCGGCATCGACCAGTCAAAGTTCTCTTCGCCCTCCGCGACGAGAGCCTCGTAGTCGAGCGAGCCGATACGCTCGCCCTTGGGATAAGGCGCGTCGGCGGCATAATCCGGATCGTCGAAATCGATGACCAGCGGCTTCACCTTGGTGGTCGCCAGCGCTTCCTTCACAACGCCTGAGAACTCGCGGTCGACGATCAGGATCTTCGAGTCCGCGTGATCGATTTGGAAGGCGATGATCGCGGCATCGAGCCGCGTGTTTAGCGAATGCAGGACCGCCTTCGTCATCGGCACGCCGAAATGCGCTTCGAGCATTGGCGGCGTGTTGGAGAGCATCACCGACACCGTGTCGCCTTTGCCGATGCCGCGGTTCTTCAGCGCCGAGGCGAGCTTCAGGGAACGGCGCCAGAAATCGCGATAAGTGATGCGCTGCGATCCATGGATGATCGCGACATGATCGGGATAGGTTCTTGCCGCCCGCTCCAGATAGGTGATCGGCGTCAGCGGCTGGAAGTTCGCCGGATTGCGGTCGAGATCGATGTCGTACGGGTTCGTCATGTCGTCCTCCGGGCGGAGATTAAGCATAGCCGCGGCGACCGGTCACGGCTGTAGAAACACGATGGCGCCGTCATAGACGAGCTTCACGGCGATGATGGCGACTGTCGCATAAGAGAAGGCGTAGAAGAGGTCGGGCTTCATGCGCCGCACCACCCAGGCGCCGACGAGGATGCCGAGCGGCGCGATCGGCAGCATGACGAGCGAAGCGGTCAGATTGGTCGCATCGAACTGGCCGAGCAAGAAATAAGGGACGAGCTTCACCGCGTTGATGATGGTGAAGAAGATGACCGACGTTCCGGTGAAGACCTTCGGATCGAGCCGCAGCGGCAACGCATAGACTTGGAACGGTGGGCCGCCGACATGGGCGACGAAGCTGGTGAAGCCGGACACCGTTCCCCAGAATGCCGCCATGATGCCGTTCGGCTGCGCGGCGTGTTCCTTGCCGTGGCGGAATTTCAGGTAAAGCCAGCGCGCGACGAACACGATGGCGACCGCGCCGACGATGAACCGCACGGCGTCGGCGGTGACGAGCGCCGCCGTCGCCCAACCCACACCGATGCCGACCATCGCGCCGGGCAGCATCGAGACGAGCACGCTCCTGTCGTAGAAACCGCGCCAGGTCCAGAGCGACACGAGGTCCATGACGCAGAGGATCGGCAACAGGATCGCCGCGGCCTGTACAGGCGACATCACCAGCGACATCAGCGGCACGCCGACAAAACCCATCGCGCCGCCAAGGCCGCCTTTCGACAGCCCGACGAGGATGACGGCCGGAACGGCCACGGCATAAAACCACGGATCGGAAAGAAGCATGCGGGAGGGAGGCCTTTCGCCGCCCGCATAGCGCGTTAACGGCGTTTTGGCGAGGGTTGCCACGGAACCTGTTCAAAGCTGGCTGCCTCGTCTATGCCCCAATCAAACCACGATCCGGCTCCAAGACGCGCCGGTCGCCGAACACCTGCGGGAAAATGCCAGATACTTCTCCAAATCGCTGCCGTATCGTCCTGATCGCGCCTCAAGGGCTCGCTGCGGATGTATTTGTCGAGCGGTTCGGCAAGGCGCTTGCGGGTGGTGACGTAGCGTCCGTCATTTTACCAGCCTACGAGCTTGGCGAAGTCGAATTTCAGGAACTGGCCGAGAAGATCGTGCCCATTGCGCAGGCAAAAAACGTCGCGGTCGTCATTGCCGGCGAAAGCCGTATTGCCGCACGCACGAAGGCGGACGGTGTCCATGTCGCGGGAGGCCGCGCCGCGCTTGATGACGCGATCGACCGGCTGCAGGGCAAGATGATCGTCGGCACCGGTGGCGCGAAGACGCGCGACGACGCGCTCGAGCTCGGCGAGGCGCGGCCCGACTACATCTTCTTCGGCCGCTTCGGCTACGACACCAAGCCCGAGCCGCATCCACGCAATCTCACGCTCGGCCGCTGGTGGGCCGAAATGATCGAGGTGCCCTGCATCGTCATGGCCGGCGCGGATGTGGAGTCGACGCGCGATGTCGCTGCGACGGGCGCCGAGTTCGTCGCGCTTTCCAATGCGGTCTTCAGCGACGCCATCGATCCGGCTGCAGCAATCGCCCGCGCCAATGCGATCCTCGACGAGGTCGCCCAGCGGTTCAAGGACTGAGCGCATGCGCAGACTGCTCGCGTCGCTGCTGCTTCTTGCCGGATTGGCTGGCCCCGTCTTGGCGCAGAGCGAATTGCCTGCCGAGGCGCCGACGCCGGAAACATCGCCGGCGGTCGAGCCTGCTTCGCCCGAGCCAGCTTCCGATCAAAGCGGTACCGTCGCGCCCGCCACCGTCGATCCCAACCGCTTCGGTGGTGGGACTGTCGATCCGAGCCGGTTCGGGGAGAAGGTTCTGGATCCCGCCTATGGCGCGTTCCAGCGCGGCCTCTATCGCACGGCGCTCAACCTCGCGCTGCCGCGCGCCAAGAATGGCGATCCGAACGCACAGACGCTGGTTGCCGAAATCCTGTCGCGTGGTCTTGGCATCAAACGCGACGAGAAAGAGGCCGCGAATTGGTACAGGCTCGCCGCCGAGCAAGGCGTTCCAGAGGCGCAATTCCAATACGCGCTGCTGCTGCTCGATGGACGGTTTGTCGCGCGCGACGAACAGGGCGCGCACGCACTGCTGGAAGCCGCGGCCGAGGCCGGTAACGCGCTCGCGCAGTTCAACTTCGCCCAGATTCTCGCCAAACGGAGCAGCGGTCAAAGCGGACTTGGCCGTGCGGTGACCTATTACCAGCGCGCTGCCGAACAAGGCCTGGCCGACGCGCAATATGCGATGTCGCAGGTTCTGGCGAGCGGTGTCGGCGACTTGAAGCCAGATCCGGTGAAGGCGCGCGAATGGCTCGAAAAGGCGGCGCGTCAGAATTACGACACCGCACAGCTCGATCTCGGCACCTGGCTTGTGCTCGGCCGCGGCGGCGCCAAGGACGAAAAGACGGGTTTCTCCTGGCTTCAACGGGCTGCGGCGGGCGGCAATATCGCAGCGCAGAACCGCCTTGCGAAGCTCTTCGTCGCCGGGCTCGGGACTGAGCCCGACGTCGTAACCGGCGCAGCCTGGTACATCCTCGCTCGCCGCGGCGGCCTGCGTGACGCCGAAATGGACGACGTGATGAACGGGCTCACCGCCGAAGAGACCAAGCAGGCGCTCGAGCGGGCAAACCGCCTGCGTTAGCTTCACCGGGCTTAACTGTTCCGATTACCTATGCGGTAATTGGGCTTACTACGTCTTCTCCGTACCGTTTTCCCATCGATCACACGCCGACAAGGCGATGTGCCGATGAACAAGGAGAACGGAAATGCCCGTTGGCATCTACACAAAACTCAGACGATCGCTGGCCATTCTCGGCCTTGTCGTCCTGTTTGGAGAAAACACCATGGTCGAAAGCAAAGCGCAGTCGCAGCCAGCATCGGCGGAGGTCCGCGTAAGGGACCTCTATCCTCTTGTCACCACGCCAAATCTCTTCGAGGCGCGGGACTTCTATGTCCGTCATTTCGGCTTCCAGGTGGCGTTCCAGTCAAGCTGGTTCGTCTACCTGGTCGGGCCGGCCGACGGCGACACACGTGGCGCGACGCTGGCGTTCATGTCGCCGGACCATCCGTCCAATCCGCCCGGACCGGAGGCCTTTGACGGCAAAGGCATGATCGTCACGGTCGAGGTCGGTGACGCTGCCGCGTTCTTCGAAAAGTTCAAGCGCGAGGGCGCGGCCATACACTATTCGCTGACCAGCGAAGACTGGGGCCAGAAGCGCTTCATGGTGCGCGATCCGTCCGGCATGCTGGTCGACGTCGTCGAGCAGATCGCACCGAAGCCGGGCTACTGGGAAAGCGATCCAGGCCCCGCGTATTAGGCGACGGACACAGGAGAGCCGCAGGGCTGGTCGCCCGCGGCTCTCTTGCCTCTGGAAACGATTTATGGTCTTGAGGCGCCCGAAAACGGCGGTTTAGCTCGCCAAACCCCTCCGAAAGCAAATCTTATGGCCAAGATCAACGGCAACGAAATTCGTCCAGGCAATGTCATCGAGCACGATGGCGGGCTTTGGGTGGCGGTCAAGACGATGGCCGTGAAGCCCGGCAAGGGCGGCGCCTACAACCAGGTGGAACTGAAGAACCTCATCAACGGCACAAAGCTCAACGAGCGCTTCCGCTCAGCCGAAACGGTCGAGCGCGTGCGGCTCGAGCAGAAGGACTTTTCTTATCTGTACGAGCAGGGCGACGCGCTGGTCTTCATGGATACAGAGACTTACGAGCAGCTCGAACTGCAGAAGGATTTCGTCGGTGACCGCGCAGCGTTCCTGCAGGACGGCATGATGGTTACCGTCGAGCTTTATGAAGAAAAGCCGATCGGCATTTCGCTGCCCGACCAGGTGGTGCTGCAGATCACGGAAGCCGATCCGGTGGTGAAGGGTCAGACGGCGGCGTCCTCCTACAAGCCAGCCGTGCTGGAAAATGGCGTCCGCATCCTCGTGCCGCCATTCATCGCGGCCGGCGAACGCGTTCTCGTCGACACGAACGAGCTCACCTACATCCGCCGCGCGGACTAGATGGCGCGTTCAGCCCTTCTCAACGTGATGGTGCAGGCGGCGGTGAAGGCCGGCCGTTCGCTGTCGCGCGACTTCGGCGAAGTCCAGAATCTCCAGGTCTCGATGAAAGGGCCGGGCGACTACGTCAGCGCCGCCGACAAGAAGGCCGAGCAGATCATCTATGCCGAACTGTCGAAGGCGCGGCCGGGTTATGCCTTCCTAATGGAAGAGCGCGGCGCGGTCGACGGTGACGACGCCGAGCACCGCTGGATCGTCGATCCGCTCGACGGCACCACCAACTTCCTGCACGGCATTCCGGTCTTCTCGATCTCGATCGCGCTGGAGCGCGCCGGGCAGCTCGTCGCAGGCGTCGTCTACAATCCGGCGATGGACGAACTCTACACCGCCGAACGTGGCGGCGGCGCGTTCATGAACGACCGCCGTCTGCGCGTTGCGGCGCGGACGAAACTTTCGGACGCCGTCATCGGCACCGGCGTGCCGCATCTCGGCCGCGGCCATCACGGCAACTATCTCGTCGAGCTGCGCAACATCATGGGTGAAGTCTCCGGCATTCGCCGCATGGGCTCGGCGGCGCTCGATCTTGCCTATGTCGCGGCTGGCCGCATGGACGGGTTCTGGGAACACGACCTGTCGCCGTGGGATATGGCCGCAGGCATCCTCCTCGTGCGGGAGGCGGGCGGCTTCGCGACCGACGAAAAGGGCAAGCAGGATTTCTTCGAAAGCGGCTCGATCGTGACCGGCAACGAGGCGATCCACAAAGCGTTGATGAAGACGCTGCGCAAGCCGATCAAGTAATCGCTCCGGCTGGAAGCTTTACGAAAACGGGGGCGCAACGCCCCCGTTTCCATTTGCTCGTGCTGCACAGCTGTCAGAACAAATCCATCAGCGTCCGCCCCGACTTGCCGCGGCCAGACCGGCCGCCGGACCAGCCACCTCCGTTCGACGAGGAGTTGCTCGACGAATTGGAGCTGGAGTTGGAGGACGAGTTCGAGCTCGAATTGGATGAAGAGTTCGACGAGCTATTCGAGGATGAGTTCGACGAAGAATTCGAGCTCGAGTTCGACGATGAGTTGGACGAGCTATTGCCGGTGAGGATCACCGACGTGCCGTCGCTCGTCGCCAGCGACCGTTTCTCATGATCGGGCGCCGGCAGGTTCATCGGCGCGGCGGAAGCGACAGCGGTCACCGCAAGTGCAGCGACGCCCGCGGTAAGCGTTGTCTTGAATGGGCGGATAGGGTTCATGTCTGTTACTCCTTTGTGTTGGACCGGGCTCATCCGGTCCGAGGGAGTAACGGGCGATGCGAGCGCCTATTCCGTTCTATTTCGGCAGCGCGCGAAGCGCCTCGGTTTCAGCGTCAGGCGCCATCGGTTCGGCGGCGTCGATCGCGGCGAGATAGGCTTCGAGCGCTTCGGTCGAAGACGCCGGCGCGTAGCCGCCATCAGCGCTTGGCGCCACCACCGCGAAATTGACCTTCCACGCCCGATCGACATGGCAGGCGACGGCGATGACGGTGTCGCGATCCTTCGTGTCGATCTCGAACTCGCGACAAATCGACTGATCGCTGTCGCGGAAGGTGGCGATGGCGCGGAAGCGATCGGCGCCGATGCTCGTCTCGTCGCCGGAGGCCACGCTGGCGAGCGCGCCGGAGATGGCCGAATCGTTGAGGCCCGCGATCTGAACGCCTGCACCCGACGGCGTACCGGATGGGCCGGCGATCCAGAAGCCCGCGGCGGCGCCGACGAGTGCAGCAACCAGCGAGGCAGCGAGCGGCAGTCGCCACGTAACGTGGCGCGACGCGCCGCCGGCCGGAAACGCAACGACGTTTGCGGCTGCATCCGCCGCCTTCTTGCGCGCCACCATGTCTTCGACGGCCGCGCGCAGTTTTTCCGGCACCGGCTCGTCGAGCAGCGGCTGCAGCGCGGCCTTCGACGCCGCGCGGGTTTCGGTGAACAGCGCGAAGCGTGCCATCAGCGCATCGTCGGCGGCGAGCGCCTGCTCCAGCCGCGCGGCCGTCGCCTCGTCCAGCTCGCCGTCGGCGAAGCGCATCAATATCTCGTCGGAAAAGGTCTCAGCCATCCTTCTTTTCCCTTTTCTCAACAGAACGGGCGGGTGGCCCGGTTATTCCGGCAGCCTGCGCGAGCGCGGTCCGTGCACGCGCCAGCCGGCTCATCACCGTGCCGATCGGGATGTCGAGCAATGCGGCGGTTTCCCGGTAGGAGAGATCTTCCACGCAGGTCAGCAGCAGCACTTCGCGCTGTTCGTCCGACAGACCGTCTATAGCCGCCGCCACGGACTTCAGCGTGAGCTTTGCCTCCACATCACGCTCGCCGTCGCTGCCGGCAAGCTCATGCTGCTCGGCAATGTCGTCCTGTGGGCCGGCCGTCTTCATCTTGCGGACATGATCGATCCAGAGATTGCGCAGGATGCGGAACATCCAGGCATCAAAACGCGTGCCTGGCTCGAACCGATTGGCGCTTGCCAGCGCCCGCTCGCAGGCCGTCTGCACCAGATCGTCGGCAAGATCGCGCGAGCGGCACAGCGCGATGGCGAACCGGCGCAAGTTCGGCAGGAAAGCGACAAGCTGGTCCTCGACAGGCGTGCCGCTCATGCGATGAAAAAATCTCCGGCGGAATAAAGCTGGTGGTCATCCGTTCCACCTCTATGTAGCGTCAAAGATGTGCCGCTCCAAGCTCAAGGAGCGGCCTGCTCGAGGGCCGTATGTACGAAGTCGTGATTGCCTCGCTCGGTTTTTTCGCACGGCGCCTCGTGGTGGCTGCACTTATCGTTTCGGTCGCGCCCGTCGCTGACCGGCTTGGAGGGCTCGACCTCGCCTTGCATGTCGCCCAAGCGGGCGACGATGACGGCGGGGACGATGATGGCGACGACGGCGGAGGCGGAGGACGTGGCGGTTTCTCCGACCGCTCCGGTGACGACGTCCGGCGCAGCGGCCGTTCCCTCGGCCCCGGTTTTCTTCGCACGCTCCGAGATCGCTTCCGGCCGCGTGGATCGGGACGCCGTGCGGTCGCCGCGGCTCCATTGCCAACGCGCGTCGCCAACGAGATCGTTGCCATCGGGCTGACCGACGAAAACACACGCGCGCTGGAGGCCGCCGGCTTCACGGTCGAAGATAGGCAAGCGCTCTCGATCGGCGGATCGATTGCCCTCATTCGCACCCCGGATGGCAGCAATCTCGACGAGGCGATCGTTGCATTTCGAACTGCCGCGCCCGGCGCAAACGCCGACTTCAATCATTACTACCGCCCGAACCAGGACGCGGTCGAATGCAGCGGCAATCATTGCGTGGCGCCGCAGCTCGTCGGCTGGCCGAATGCCGCGCCCGACGCCGCATCCTGTTCCGGCGAAGGACTGACACTCGGCTTGATCGATACGGCGATCAACCCGGATCATGCCACCTTCTCACACGGACGTCTCGAGGTCGTGCGTCTTTCCGACGACGCGCTGCCGGAATCCAACCGCCAGCACGGCACCGCTGTCGCCGCGCTGCTGGTCGGCGCAGCCGACAGCAAGACGCCGGGCCTGCTGCCGAACGCGCGACTGATCGCCGTCGACGCCTTTCACCGCGGCGAGCGCCGCGACGACCGCGCCGAAGCCTTCGACCTGATCCGCGCCCTGGATCATCTCGCGAGCCGCGACGTCGACGTCATCAATCTCAGCCTCGCCGGCCCCGAGAACGCATTGCTCAAGGACATGGTGAGGCAGTTGTCCGAGAAGGGTATCGTGCTGGTCGCGGCGGCAGGCAACAATGGACCGCGCGCGGCGCCGAGCTATCCCGCCGCCTATGACGAGGTGATCGCGGTGACGGCGGTCGACCGGCGCAAGCGGTCCTACCGGCGCGCCGGGCAGGGCGACCATATCGACATCGCCGCACCCGGCGTTGATGTCTGGACGGCGGCATCCGTCAGCGGCGCGCGGCCGAAAACGGGCACGTCCTTCGCCGCGCCCTTCGTCGCCTCCGCCGCAGCACTTGCCAGGCAGAATGCCGTGCCCGATGTTGCCGTCCATCTCACAAACGCGGCGGAAGATCTGGGCGAGCCCGGCAAGGACCCCGTGTTCGGCTGGGGGCTGCTGAATGCCCGAGGGCTGTGCGGATCGTAAGGCACGTCCGCTCAAATCCACCCCAAAAATAGTCAGCTCCGGCACGCGCTTCCAGATTGACGGAGAGTCAGTGCGCGCCTTAGCGTCGCGCGTATTGACCGCCTGAGTTGCCGCGGGGCACTCAGGCGCGCAGTGGGCCGACCGGCGCCGGTCGGTCGCGTATCGAACCCCGCAAAATCTTGAACACCGCTCGGAAGTCCGAGGGCCTTACCGCGCCCGAAGCGCAGTGAGCACATTGGGTTAGGACGACATGGCCGCACCAGATACAGTGATCACGACCAACACGCCCGCAATCACCAACAGCACAAGCGTCATGTTCGATGTCACGAGCTTTGACGACGGTTACGTCCAGAGGCTCGAATACCGGCTCGACGACGCTGCCTACTGGACACACGTTGGCTCTTATGAGTTTACGTCTCACATCGGTGGGCTTTCGGAGGGCACGCATACCTTCGCGGTGCGTGCGGTCGATAATCTCGGCGAGGTCGACCCGACCCCGGCGACCTTCACCTGGACCATCGACACGACACCGCCGACCGCACCGGTCGTGGTGACAGCCGCAAACGGCGCGATCACCAACAACCCGATGCCACCCATTATCGGGACCGGCGAGCCAGGCGCTACGATCACCATCTATTTTGACGGCGTCGACTGCGGGTCCACCACCGCTGACGGAAGCGGCAACTGGTTCTTCACACCGGCCGTCCCGCTCACGGGCGGCTCGCACACGGTAACGGCCAGGGCGACCGACGCCGCCGGGAACACGAGCGCCGACTCCAACACCAACACGTTCACCGTCGATATGGCGGAGCCGGACACGTCCATCACGATGGCGCCGCCGAGCCCGATGAAGGGTCTGTGGACGGCGACCTTCCATTTTACCGGGAATGGTACGGGCAGCACCATCGCCCGCTATGAGGCTTCGCTGGACGGAGAGCCTTTCGAGACGGTGTCGTCCGGACCGCTGCACCTGTCCGGTCTGGCCGAAGGCAGCCATACGCTGAAGATTCGTGCCGTGGACGCCGCGGGCAATACCGACACCACGCCGGCGCAATACACCTGGATCGTCGACAGCACCGCGCCCGATACGACGATCGGCTCGACCCCGGCCACGCTGAGCAACAGCGGCAATGCGTCGTTCACCTTCAGCGGCACCGACTTCGGCGACAATCCGCGCCCCATCACCAGCTACCAGCATCGACTCGACGGCGGCGCGTGGAGTTCGCCCTCCGGGGACACCTGGGCGATGTTCAGCGGCCTGAGCGACGGCGAGCACACTTTCGAGGTGCGCGCGATCGACGATGTCGCCAATACCGACGTCACGCCCGCGAGCTTCACCTGGACGGTGGACACGCAGGTGCAGGCCTCGTTCGACACGCCCGCTCCTGTGGTCGAAGACACCACCGGCCAGTCGGTGGCGACGCTGACGCTCGATGCCGATGCCGAGATCGACATTACCAGCCTGGCGGCGCATGGTTGGACGGGTGATGTTACCTCCGGCTTCGTGAAGACGTTGCCTTACGGCACGGCGACGCTGTCGATTACGGAGGGCACGGTGACGTTCGTGCTCAATGAGAGCGCCGCGGACACGCTGAAAACAGGCGACACGGTGACGGAAACGCTCATCGTGCCGGTGATCGACGAGGCCGGCAACACGCTGAACGCGGAGGTCGAGTTCACCATCGAGGGTGCGAATGACGCGCCGTCGAATCTGACGCTGGCAGGCACGTCGGTGAAGGAGTTCCGCGCCAACGGGACCATCGTGGGCACGCTGTCGGCGATGGACGCGGAGGACGCCGACACGCCTCTCACCTTCGAGCTTGTCAACAATGCCGGCGGGCGGTTCGCGCTGAGCGGCGGCAAGATCGTCGTCGCGAACGGTCTGCTGCTCGACTACGAGCAGGCGAAAAATCATGTCGTGCAGGTGAAAGTGACCGACACCGACGGCCTGACGCAGGTCAAGAACTTCACGATCAACCTCACCAATGTCGATCCCGAAATCGTCACCGGAAACGCGGCCGCAAACATCATCGTCGGCGGCGTCAAAAACGACACGCTGTCGGGTCTGGGTGGCAATGACAGGCTGGCCGGCGGCGCGGGCAGAGACAAACTGACGGGTGGAACGGGCGCGGACGATTTCATTTTCACGGCGCCCACTCATACGGGCAAGACGGCCGCGACGCGCGACGTCATCA
>DATJTE010000029.1:0-3311 GCA_035503715.1 Rhizobiaceae bacterium
TGTTTGTGATCGGCGGAGCCCGGCAGCGGCGTCAGGATGAAGAATTCCAGCAGATCGACCGGCAATTCGCGCTGCACGGTCGCGATGTCGCGAGCGATCCGCTCCGGCGTGTCGTTCGGGAAGCCGAGGATGTAGCCGGCATACGTGATGACGCGGTGGCGGCGCCAGGCGAGAAACATCTCACGGTATTCATGCACCCGGTTCTGCTTTTTTTTGGCGGCAACGAGGTTGTCGGGGTTGATGTTTTCGAGGCCGACAAAGACGCGAGCGCAGCCGGCGCGCGCCGCCTTTTCGACAAAGCGCGGGATGCGGTGGCACAGCGTATCGACCTGGATGATAAAATGCAGCCGCAACCCCTCTTCTTCGCGCATCGCGATGAGCCGGTCGAAGATCGCTTCCCAATTGCGGTTGCGCGCGAAATTGTCGTCGGTGATGAAGAAGCGGTGGACGCCCTGCGCCAGGTTGGCGCGCACCAAGCGTTCGACATCGTCGGCGTCGCGCCAGCGCGATTTCCGGCCCTGCACGTTGATGATCGTACAGAAGCTGCACTGGAACGGGCAGCCGCGGCCGGCATCGAAGGCGCCGAGGCTTTCGCTGTAGCGGCGCACGATCTCGATCGGCAGGAACGGCGTGACCTGCCGCTGTAACGCCGGCAGGTCATCCATGAAATTATAGATCGGCCGCAGCCGGCCGGCGAGCGCGTCGGCAAGCACCGTGTCGAACCGCCCCTCGGCCTCGCCGGCGAACAGCGAGACGCCGAGTTCGCGCGCGGCGACGAGATCGGGCGGCAGATCGGGCAGCATCGCGAGGCAGCCGGAGACATGAAACCCGCCGATTGCGACCTGCATGCCGCGGGCGCGAAACCGACGCGCCAACTCCACCGCCCGCGGGAACTGGTTTGACTGCACGCCGACGAGACAAACAAGACCGCCATCGGCGGAACGGATGCGGTGGATGATGCGGCCGACCGGAACGACCGTGTGGCATTCGTCACAGGCGTGCAGCTCGATCTCGACATCCGGACCGAGCGCCTGCCGCGCCGCCGCATCCGCTGCCAGCGCATAGAGGCAGGCGAGCGAATTCGACGGGATCCACGAGCGCCACCACTGGATGACATAGCCGTCGTCGTCGTAATGCGACGGTTTGATCAACTCGACGACAAAGCGCCGCCTGCCCATTTCCCGACTCGCGTTCTGAGGCTCGCGCGACGGGCGATCTTAACGCCGGCTTCTTTTTATTCCTAGTGGCGGCTGATGCGGCGCCTATTTTGTGTCGGCGGCGGCTTCGTAGGTTTTCAGCACCTTGTCGGTGGCAGCCTCGATCTCCAGCAGCTTGACGCCGTAGCCCCACAGCCAGGCGGCGTAGCGCAGCACCGAGCGGCAGGTCTTTTCGTCGAGCAACACGCCGTCATGCACGAAATGGCCGAGCACGAGGCAGCGATCGCCCTTCAGATCGACGTCGAGCACCTGAACGTCCGGTTCGCGCCGCGACAGGTCGTATTGCTTTGACAGCGCGCTGCGCAGTTTGCGATAGCCGACCTCGTCGTGAATCGCCTCGACCCGCAACACCGGCTTGCCGGCATCGTCACCGACCTGGAACAGCCGGAAATCGCGCATCACCTTCGGGCTCAGATATTGCAGGACGAAGCTTTCGTCGCGGTAGTTGGCCCAGGCATCGCGCAACACGCGGTACGGTTCGCCGCAGCCGGCGATCTCAGGAAAGAACTCGCGGTCCTCGTCCTTCGGCTCTTCGCAGATGCGCTTGATGTCGCTCATCATTGCAAAGCCCAGCGCGTAGGGATTGATGCCGCTGAAGCGCGGATCGTCGAACCCCGGCTGGAACACGACGCTGGAATGCGAGTGGAGGAACTCCAGCATCGACCCTTCGGTGATCAGCCCCTTGTCGTGCAGCCGGTTCATGATCTCGTAATGGCAGAACGTCGCGCAGCCTTCGTTCATCATTTGCAGCTGCTTTTGCGGATAAAAATACTGTTCGACGTTGCGGACAATGCGGATCAGTTCGCGCTGCCAGTCATCGAGCCGCGGCGCCCGCTTTTCGATGAAATAGAGCAGGTTCTCTTCAGGGAGGCCGAGCTTGCGCCGCACTTCCTCAATCTGGCGTTCGCCTTCCTGCGCCTCCTCGTCCTTTTCCTTGCCGAGGTTCGGGACGGTGCGCCACAGGTCGTTGTAGGTCGCCTCTTCGAAGGCGCGGCGGTCTTCCGCGCGCTGCCGCTCCTCGGCCAGGTTCGGCTTCGAGCGGTGGGCGTAGCGGTTGACGCCATGGCTCTTCAGCGCGTGCGCCGCGTCGAGCACGCGCTCGACCGCCTCGAAGCCATATTTTTCCTCGCACTTGGCGACATAGTCGCGCGCAAAGATCAGGTAATCGAGAATTCCGCCGGCATCCGTCCACTGCCGGAACAGGTAATTGTTCTTGAAGAAATGATTGTGGCCGAAGGCCGCATGCGCCATGACCAGGGTCTGCATCGTCATGGAGTTTTCCTCCATGATGTAGCAGATGACCGGGTTGGAATTGATGACGATCTCGTAGGCGAGGCCGGCGAGGCCCTTGCGGTAGAGCGTCTCGTGATAGGCGAAGCGTTTGCCGAAGCTCCAGTGCCGGTACATCAGCGGCAGGCCGACCGAGGCATAGGCGTCGAGCATCTGCTCCGAGGTGATGACCTCGATCTGCACGGGGTAGCAATCGAGGCCGAGATCGTCGAATGCGATCTTCTCGATTGCCTCGTAGACCCGCCGCAGCGACCCGTAATCCCAGTTGGGGCCGGTGAACAGCGGCATGTCCGCCCGCAGCTGCGCGGCGTCGATCCGTGTGTCAGGCACGCACGCCCCCCTTCGCGAACAGTTCGTGAAACACCGAGAAGATCTGCGCCGGGTCACCGACCCGCCGCATCGCGAAATGCGGGTGGGCGGGCGCCACCTCGCTGTAGGCGCGCCACAGGTCGCTGTCGCGCGACAGACCGGTCAACGAGCCGCCCATGCCGTCGCCGACTTCGACATAGGCGAAATACTGGCACAGCGGCAATACCTCGCCGCCCAGCAGGGAGACGCAACGGCTCGAATCGGCGCCGTAGTTGTCGCCGTCCGAGGCCTGTGCGCCGAAGATGTTCCAGCGGTCGGTCGAATAGCGGGCGCGGGCGATCTCGAGCATCTTTTCGAGCGCCGTCGAGACGACCGTGCCGCCGGTCTCGCGGCTATAGAAAAATGTCTCCTCGTCGACCTCCTCGGCGGTCGAGGTATGGCGGATGAATACGACATCGACATGCCGGTAGCGCCGCGTCAGGAACACGTGCAGCA
>DATJTE010000030.1:0-19036 GCA_035503715.1 Rhizobiaceae bacterium
CCGTCAACACACCTTGGGATTTCGGCCACGAATTGCTGGCGCCCGACCTCGACCGCATCGCGCCCTCGCTGGAGGTCGGCTTCCGCCACTTCCCCGGCATCGCCAATGCCGGCATCAAGCAGGTGATCAACGGCCCCTTTACCTTTGCGCCGGACGGCAATCCGCTCGTCGGCCCGGTGCAGGGCCTGACCAACTTCTGGGTGGCCTGCGGCGTGATGGCTGGCTTCAGCCAGGGCGGCGGCGTTGGCCTCGCTCTCTCCAACTGGATGGTCAACGGCGATCCGGGCTTTGACGTCTGGGGCATGGACGTCGCGCGCTGGGGCGAATGGGCATCTTTGCGCTACACCAACGCCAAGGTGCGCGAGAACTATTCGCGCCGCTTCTCCATCCGCTTCCCGAACGAGGAACTGCCGGCAGCGCGGCCGGCGCAGACGACACCGCTCTACGACACGATGGTCGGACAGAACGCCGTCATGGGCGACTCGTGGGGCCTTGAGACGCCACTCTGGTTCGCGCCGAAGGGCAGCGAGCCGAAGGACATCGTCTCCTTCCACCGCTCCAATGACTTCGAGCACATCGGCAACGAGGTGAAGGCAACGCGCGACAAGGTCGGCATCACCGAGATCGCCAACTTCGCCAAGTATGAGGTGTCCGGCACGGGTGCCGAGGATTTCCTCAACCGGCTGATGACCAACAAGATGCCGAAGAAGGGGCGCATCGTGCTCACCCCGATGCTGAACGAATTCGGCAGGCTGATCGGCGACTTCACCATCGCCAAGACGGGCGAAGAGAAGTTCATGATCTGGGGTTCTTCGGCCGCGCAGAAATATCACATGCGCTGGTTCGAGAAGCATCAGCCGAAGGACGGCTCGGTCCGCATCCACCGCTTCGACCAGACGCTGGTCGGCCTCTCCATCGCCGGTCCGAAGTCTCAGGCGCTGCTGCAGAAGCTGGTCGACGTCGACGTGTCGTCGAAAGCCTTCAAGTTCATGGACTTCCGCGAGATGGCGGTCGGCGGCGCGCCCTGCATGGTGAACCGCATCACCTACACCGGCGATCTCGGCTACGAGATCTGGATGCAGCCGGCCTACCAGCGGCTCGTCTACAAGGCGATCAAGGACGCGGGCCAGGAGTTCGGCATTGTCGACTTCGGCATGCGCGCGCTGCTTTCCATGCGTCTGGAGAAAAACTTCCCCACCTGGTTCCGCGAGCTCCGTCCGATCTACGGTCCGTTCGAAGGCGCGATGGACCGCTTCATAAAGCTGGAGAAGAACGATTTTGTCGGCCGCGACGCTGCGGCCAAGGAACAGGCCGCCGGACCGAAGCTCAAGCGCGTCTCGATGATCGTGGATGCGCTCGACGCCGACGTGATGGGCGACGAGCCGATCTGGGCGAAGGTTAACGGCAAGGATTTCGGCACCGTCGAGAAGACGCACGATTTCGGAGCGCCGCGCTTCGATGGATCGGGCAAGGAAGTGCGTGGCTCCACCGCCGCTCAGGGCGCGTCCGCCGTACGCGGCACCAAGGACGGCGAGTGGTCGGTCGTCGGCTGGGTGACGTCGGGCGGCTACGCCCACTATGTCGGCAAGTCGATGGCGCAGGGTTATGTGCCGGCGGAACTCGCCGACAATGAAGGCGCCGGCATGTTCGAGGTCGAGATCCTCGGCCATCGCCGCCCGGCCCGCATCAACATCGAACCGCCATTCGACCCGAGCGGCGAGAAGATGCGCGGTTAGCGGACAACGCGCATGACCGGCACCGGAGCCAATTTCGGCCGGCACCGCAAGATCATGCCGTTCGAGCCAGGCAGCGTGGACGCGCTGCGCGGCGAGGCGCGCGACAAGGCTGCGTCGCTCAACCAGCACGTTCTGGGATACGGCGAGACGGCGGAGCGCGAATGGGCGGCGGCGGGCATCGCCGCGCCTGATCTTCCTGCGATGCGGAAGTATCGGCTGCAGCGCATCCGTGCCGAACTGAAACGCCGCGACTATGCCGGCGCCTTGCTCTACGACCCGGTCAACATCCGCTACGCGACAGACAGTACCAACATGCAGCTCTGGGTCGCGCACAATCCGACCCGGCACTGCTTCGTCGCCACCGAAGGCCCGGTCGTGCTCTTCGACTATTTCTCCTGCGAGCATCTGTCCGACCATTCGGGCGTGGTCGATGAGGTTCGCCCCGCAGTGTCGTGGATGTATCTCTACGGCGGCGAGCTGAGCGAGGCGCGCGTGCGCCGCTGGGCTGCCGGCATCGCCGATCTCGTCACCGCGCGTGGCGGCGGCAACAAGCGCATCGCCGTCGACCATCTCGACCATGAAGGCGTGGCGGAACTTGCCCGGCTTGGCGTTTCGGTCGGCAATGGCGAGGCGGTGATGGAAAACGCCCGCCTGATCAAATCGCCCGACGAAATTCTGGCGATGCGCCGCTCGATCGTCGCCTGCGAGGCGGCGATGGGCGAGATGCAGGCGGCGCTGAAGCCGGGCATCTCGGAAAACGAGCTCTGGGCCGAGCTGCATCGCGGCAACATTGCGCGCGGCGGCGAGTGGATCGAAACGCGGCTGTTGTCGTCCGGGCCGCGCACCAATCCGTGGTTCCAGGAATGCTCGTCGCGCGTCATCGAGGGCGGCGATCTGGTTGCGTTCGATACGGACCTGATCGGCCCGTACGGCTTCTGCGCCGACCTGTCGCGCACCTGGCTCTGCGGCGATGGCGAACCGAGCAACGAGCAGCGCGATCTTTTCGCCATCGCGACAAATCAGATCGCGGCGAACACCGAATTGATGAAGCCCGGCACGACCTTCCGCGAACTGGTCGAGCGCTCCACCGTACCACCGCCGGACTGCTTCCCGGCGCGCTACGGCGTGCTCTATCACGGCGTCGGTCTGGCCGATGAATACCCGACCTTGCCACACGCCTCCGACTGGACCGCCGATACGCCGGACGGCGTGCTGGAGCCCGGCATGGTGCTCTGCGTCGAAAGCTATATCGGCAGGCTCGGCGGCCACGAAGGCGTAAAGATCGAGGAGCAAATTCTGATCACCGCGACAGGCAACCGGCAGCTCTCAACCTATCCCGTCGCGCTGAACGTGTAGCTAAAGAAGCTCGAGCGCCTTCCGCATCTTTACGACCGTTTCGTTGGGCGTTGCCTTCGCAGTGATGAATGGCAGCCCTTTGCGCAATGCTGTCCAGCCGACGACCTTCACATCGGCCGCCGCTGGCTCCAAGCGCTTCGCCAGATCCCAAGAGCGGCAGTCGATCGTCGCGACATCCGCCCTGCCCTCGGCCACCGCGGCGATCGAGGCGCGGTGCGCGCCTGTTTCGATGCGCTCGGAAAATATAGCGAGGCTTTCGCCCATCGCGGCGAGATCGCGCGTGATGGCAAGCATGCCCGACATGGAATCCTTGGTGTTGAAGGCAAATCGCTGGCCGCGAAACTGATTGAGCGGAAGAGAAAAGCTGCCCTCCGCACCGTGCGCGGTCTTTGTCCGGACCTCCGGCGCAGAGGCTGAGCGCCGCATGATCACGGCGCTCGAATAGAGCGGCCCCTCCCCGCCTTCGATGCCTTCATAGCTCGGCTGACCGACGAGCTGCACCTTATCCCGCAGCCCGAGTTCCATCGGCCCCCAGCACGTCTGCGCAATCAAAAGGTTCGGCCCCAGCCAGACATCGTGCATATCGATGTCGCGGGTCAGCGCATCAGGCGCATCGACGCCGACGACGCGCAGCCGGTCGCGCATCGACGCCCATGCGGCGTCGGTGTCGGAACGGATTTCCGGCCAGTCGTACATCTGAAGTGCGGCGATGAAATCGCTCATGCTCACAAAGTCAGTCGATCAGGCTGAAAGCGCAAGACGGAGCCGGCGAGGCTCATTCCTTCGGCGGCTCGGCCGGTACGGGTGCAGCACCCAGCCCCGAAACGTTGCGCGCGCGCACCCGCGGCTGGAAGGCACGCCCCGCCTCCGGCGCACGCCGCAGCACCGGATGCACCACCGGCTCCTTGGCCTTGAAGGCGAAGGATTTGAACAGCGAGAAATAGTTCGGGAAGACATAATTGCCGTTCGCGGCGACCCACTCGGCGCGCCGGTCGCGGAAAAGCTTTGGCAGTCTGTACCAGGCAACCGTCGGCTGCTTGTGATGCACGAAGTGGAGGTTGTTGTTGAGGAAGAGGAAGGAGAGCGGTGAGCGCTCGACGATGACGGTGCGGCCTTCCGGATTCTCCGACCACTGATGTTCGGCATAGGTGCGGATCGAGATGAAAGCCTGCCCGAACCAGACCGGCACCAGAATGTAGAGCCAGAGCGGCATGCCGAAGCCAAATGTCACGACCGGCAGGACAACCGCCAGCCCGGCCACGTGCAGCAGCCAGGCCTTGCGCACCGCGCGGTCGCCGGCGGCGATGAGCTTCGCGTCCGAAATGAAAAAGCCGATGCACGACATCCACGGGCCGAGGAAGAACCGGCCGACCATGGTGTTGTTGACGCGCAGCAGGAACTTCATCGCGTCCGGCAATTCTTCGTGCTGCCAGAGCGCCTGATAGTAGCTCTCGGGATCGTCGAACGGATCGGTCAGCCGCTCGTCGGCATGGTGCCTGAGATGCACCCATTTGAAACGGCGATACGGCCAGACCAGCCCGATCGGCAGGGCAACGAACGCCTCGTTGACCAGCGCGTTGCGCGTCGGGTGGCCGTGCAGCACCTCGTGCATAATCGAGGACTGGAGCGCCACGGTCAGCACGAGGACGGCGAGCGCAACCAGCGGATAGTTCGGCCAGAGAAAGAAGCCTGCCCCCGCCCAGGAGGCATAGCATGCGGCGATCAACGCCACGGTTGGCCATTCTATCTTCGGCGCGCCAACTCGCCGTTTGCCTAAAGCGGTCATGCGATTTCCAAGTCCGGAATCCCCCGATTCCTGACAACATCCTGTCAGGAGACTTGGCAGTAGACAATGCGACAACGCGCACTAAGTGTTGATATTGCGCTGCTTTAACCGCAAGTGTTATGTATTGTAAACAATGCGGACTCTTTTCGTTCTCATTTGTTAGAGGCTTCGAATGGACAAGCGCGACCTCTCGGCGATTTTCCGTGAACGCCTGAAACTGCTGCTCGACCGCTCGGACTTGAACCAGTCGGCGTTCGCGGCTGCGGTCGGCATTGATCGTTCCGCGCTGTCGCAACTCCTCTCGGGCGCCTCGACCCGCCTGCCCCGGGCCGAGACGCTTCTGAACATCGCCGCCGAGCACAAAGTCTCGCTCGACTGGCTGCTGGGCTTGAGTCAGGACGAAACGCTGACCGGCGAGATCCGCGATATGCTGGAGATCGAGCAAGGCGCATCGAGCTATGGCGAGTCCTTCATGGCCAGATGGTACGCCGAAGCGGCAGGCTCGAAGGTGCGCTATGTGCCGGCCGGCATTCCCGACCTGCTGCGCACCGGCGCGCTGGTCGACTACGAGGCCGGCATCACCCACCGCGACCCGACCATCCAGGCGAGCGAGACGCGCGACCGCATTGACTACAACCGCCGGCCGGAGACGGACATGGAAGCCTGCATGCCGCTCCATACGCTTGAGGTCTTCGCACGCGGGCTCGGCATCTGGACCGGCTTTCCGGAGAGCGAGCGCCGCGCGCAACTGCTCCACATGGCAAGGCTGCTCGACGAGCTCTATCCGGCGTTCCGGCTGTTTCTCTATGATGGCCGCGCGCGCTACTCGGTGCCGTATACGATCTTCGGCACGAGCCGCGCGGCGATCTATGTCGGCGACATGTATCTCGTGCTGAATGGGACGATGCCGATCCGCACGCTGACCGGCCATTTCGACAATCTGATTCGCTCCGCGGTGGTCAATCCGCATGAGGCCGCGGCGCACGCGACGCAGCTCGCCAAGGCGTAACGTGCAGCAAATCATTTGACGAGATATAAAGACTTCTTTATATCCTTATCTGAGTTCATTTAAAGGCGTTCCCATGACCAATCCGATCGACGCGCTCCTTGCAGAAAAGGGCGTATTGCTCGCCGATGGCGCGACCGGCACCAACCTTTTCGCCATGGGACTGGAGTCCGGTGAAGCGCCGGAGCTGTGGAACGAGGCCGCGCCCGAGAAGATCGCCAAGCTTCACCAGGGCTTTGTCGATGCGGGAGCCGACATCATCCTCACCAATTCGTTCGGCGGTACGCGTCACCGGCTGAAGCTGCATCACGCGCAGGACCGCGTGCATGAGCTGAACAAGAAGGCCGCCGAGATCGCGCGCTCGGTCGCCGACAAGGCTGGCCGCAAGGTGATCGTGGCGGGTTCCGTTGGCCCGACCGGCGAGCTGCTCGTTCCGCTCGGCGCGATGACCTATGAGGATGCGGTCGATGCTTTTGCCGAACAGATCGAAGGCCTGAAGGCGGGCGGCGCGGAAGTCGCGTGGATCGAGACCATGTCGGCGCTGGACGAGATCAAGGCGGCAGCAGAGGCTGCGATCCGCGTCGGCCTGCCCTACACCTATACCGGTTCGTTCGACACGGCCGGCCGCACCATGATGGGCGTGCTGCCCAAGGACATTTTCGACGTGACGGGCGACATCGGCCAGCCGGCCGTAGCGGTTGGCGCGAATTGCGGCGTCGGCGCCTCGGACATCCTATCCACTTTGCTCGACATGAGCGAGGCAAGACCCGACGCGACGATCATCATCAAGGGCAATTGCGGCATCCCGGAATTCCGCGGCACGGAGATTCATTATTCCGGCACGCCGGAGCTGATGTCGGACTACGTCCGCCTTGCGGTTGATGGCGGAGCAAAGATCATCGGCGGCTGCTGCGGTACCTCGTTCGAGCATCTGGCCGCAATGCGCAAGGCGCTCGACACGCACAAGAAAGCCGAGCGCCCGACGCTGGAATCGATCGTCGAGCGCATCGGTCCGTTCCGCAACAAGACGGCGCAGGTTGGCGGCGGCGAGAACGACAATTCGCGCCGCGAGCGGCGCCGCGGCCGCGGCTGAGTTCGGAAGAGACATCTCGTTGGGACTGCACTTGGTTCGCATGAGCCAAGTCTAAGGGCGCTCCCAACCCCGTGGATAAAAAAAGCCGGCAGTGATTGCTCACCGCCGGCTTTGCCTCACCCGCCCAAGGGCCGGTTCTCCGGCACAGACGATCCCATCTGCGAGAACCGGCATATCGCCACTTTGGTTTTCAAGCGCCACGCCGAGGCATAGAGCGCACGCGAGGAGCAGTGCCCGTACCCAAAAGGCGCGGCTCCGGCCAAAATGGCAATTCAGTCTGAGATGAGACGCCGGCGGCCGGGTCTTCCTTGGCCGCCGTCGAACACGAACGCGTGAGCTACTTATCGAGCGCCGAGGCCAGCCGCACGAGCGACAGGAACTCCGCGCGATAACCGAACGGGTCGGTGCCGCGCGCAGCGGTGGCGATCTCGTTGATGCGCTCCCAGCCCATGTCGCCAAGCTGCGTGGTGCCGCGCAGCTTCTGGCCGAAGGCGGCGACCGCAACCGAGAAGCGCTGGTCGGCGCTTGCGCTGTCGAAGGACGAGACGTCGTTCGCTTTGGTCACCGGCGTGGTGATGAGCTTCGAAACGTCCTCTGTCGGCAGCTTGTAGCGGATCTTCACGAAGGCGTATTCGTCCGCGTTCTGCACGCCGCCATTGTTGGTCGAGGCGTCGCCGTAGCGCAGATCGTCGATGACCTGAGCCGGGCTGCCCTTCGGCGTGATCTCGTAGATCGCCGTCACTGAATGGCCCGAACCGATCTCGCCCGCATCGATCTTGTCGTTATTGAAATCCTCGCGCTTCAGCGCGCGGGTCTCGTAGCCGATCAGGCGATACTCGGAGACCGCAGCCGGGTTGAACTCGACCTGGATCTTCACGTCCTTGGCGATCGGGAAGAGCGTCGAGGACGAGTCCTCGACCAGAACCTTCTCGGCCTCGGCGAGCGTGTCGATATAGGCGGCCGTGCCGTTGCCGTTCTGGGCGATGGTCTGCATCATCTGGTCGTTCAAATTGCCGCGGCCGAAGCCGAAGACCGACAGGAAGACGCCCGACTTGCGCTTCTCCTCGATGATGCGCTTCAGATCGTCGTCGCTCGACTGGCCAACGTTGAAATCACCGTCGGTGGCGAGCATGACGCGATTGACGCCGTCCTTGACGAAGGACTGCTCGGCGAGGCGATACGCTTCCTCGATGCCGGCCGCGCCCGCCGTCGAGCCGCCAGGCGTCAGCGTATCGATCGCCTGCAGGATCTTCGTCTTGTCCGAGACCTTGGTCGGCATCAGCACCGTGCCGGCCTCGCCCGCATAGGTGACGATAGACACCGTGTCGGTCGGGTTCAGTCTGTTGACCAGCATGCGGAAGGCAGACTTGAGCAGCGGCAGCTTGTCCGGCTCGTTCATCGAGCCCGACACGTCGAGCAGGAAGACGAGGTTCGCAGCGGGCTGCTCCGCCGGCACGACGTCATACCCTTGGATGGCGATATGCATCAGCTTGGTGTGCTCGTTCCACGGCGTCGGCATGACGCTGATGGTCGAGTTGAACGGCACGGTCGCGGAGTCCGATCCCGGCCACTCATACGGGAAGTAGTTGATCATCTCCTCGACGCGGACCGTATCGGCCTGCGGCAGGAAACCTTCCTTCAGCGAACGGCGCACAAAGGAATAGGACGCCGTATCGACATCGATCGAGAAGGTCGAGACCGGGCTTTCCAGCGCCGACTTCACCGGATTGGTCTCGAACTCTTGTAGGCGCTCCGTGTTCTCTTCCGGCACAATGGTCGGATCGATCGGCGCCGGCGCCGAAGCAGCGTCTCGCGCGTCCACATTCGGCTGGAACCGCGCCCACTTCTGTGTAGCGACGTCCGGCGCGCCGCCAGCAGAACGCATCGCAGGAGCAGTCGCCGGAGGCACCGCAGTTACGCGCCCTAGCGCATCATTTACTTCCGGACTCACCTCTGCGGCGAGCGTCTCTGCCGGCTTCGGTTCCGGCGCGGTGGCATCGACAGTCACGTCGCGGCTTTCGGTATCCGCGTCGGCCTTTTCCTTTTTCGATTTGTCGCCGAGCTGCCGTGTGCGCTCGTCAGCCGGCGCTTGCTTGACGACCTCGCCTTCAGGCTTGCGCAGATCGGTTTCGGTAACCGTATCCGGCGATTGGAAAGCGAAGGGCGATTGGTCGAGCAGATAGAGCGCGGTGTAGCCGGCGATCGGCAGGGCGATGAGTCCGGCGATCGCCGGCGTAGCAACCAGTTTCTTGTTCATGATCCCGTTCCAGAGGTTGTTGATACGCTCTGTCAGACGGGGTGCCGCTGCCGATCCTTGGGCGGCGGCGGAACTATTTTGCAGATCGTACGCTCCGAACGCAGCATCGAGGCCGCGTGCCCGCGCTTCCGCGCTTGGCGACGGGACGGAGATCGTCCGCAGCAGGTCGAATTCGTCTTTGTTTTCCATGGTCAAACTTCCCCGGCCCGGCGCATCAGCGCCTTCAGCCGCTTCTTCGCTTCATGGATGTGCCAGGACACCGTTGCTTCCGCGCAGCCCATCACATCGGCGGCGTCGGCGTGCGACAGGCCCTCGCCGTAAACCAGCAGCACCGCGTCGCGCTGCTTGTCAGGCAATTCCCTGACGGCGGCCCAGAGTGTTTGCGCCTGATCATCAGTTTCATCCTCGCCGGCCTCGCCGGAGATCAGCGCATGCACGCCGAACGCTTCGGTCTTGGCGCTTTCGCGCGCCGCCTTGCGCTTCATGTCGCGCGCCGCGTTGATGGTCAGCGCGTAGAGCCAGGTCGTGAACGCCGAGCCACCGCGATAGCTGCGGATCGACTTGCCAAGCCTGGTGCAGACTTCCTGCGCAACGTCCTCGGCATCGGCCTTGTTGCCGGCCCAGCGATAGGCAACGCGGAAGACAAAATCGTAGTGCCGCTCGACAAGCCTGCCGAACGCACCCCGATCTCCCTCGCGCGCTTTTTCGATCAACGTCCCGTCGGATGGCTGATCGAAAACGGCGCTTTTCTCCAGCGTCATCGCCGTCATTTGTCCTTTTGACGCGGGCTTTTGGCCTTTCCTTGGGTGGATGGGAAGATTTTTTGTGAAGAGGCGGGGAGCCGCAGCGGGCGATTCAGCCTGCTAAGCCGCCGCTTCCGCGGCGCGTTTCAGCAGCAGCTTGCGCTCGCGCTCGTTGCGGGACATCGACGCCGCTTTCTCGAAGTCGGCTTTCGCCTCCGTCATGCGCCCGAGCTTGAACAGGAGGTCGGCGCGGACGCCGGGCAGAAGGTGGTAGTTCTTCAACGCCGGCTCGCTCAGCAGCGCGTCAATGATCTCCAGACCGGCAGCCGGCCCGCGCGCCATCGAAACGGCGACGGCTTTGTTCAGCTCGATCACCGGCGACGGCTGCAGCGCGCCGAGAGCTTCATAAAGCGCGACGATGCGCTCCCAATCCGTTTCGTCCGAAGTCTTGGCGCGGGCATGGCAGGCGGCGATGCCCGCCTGGATGACATAGGGACCGGGGCCGAACCCGTTCTGGCGCAGCAGCGTCTCCGCGCGCGACAGCGCGTTCAACCCGCGGCGGATCAGAAGCTGGTCCCAGCGCGCGCGGTTCTGGTCGGGCAGAAGAATGGGCTCGCCGTCCGGTCCGACTCGCGCATTGAAGCGCGACGCCTGGATCTCCATCAGCGCCTGAAGTCCGAGCACTTCCGGCTCGTTCGTGGCAAGGCCCGCAAGGAAACGGCCGAGCCGCATCGCCTCGTTGGAGAGCTGCGGGCGGATCAGGTCTTCGCCGCTGGTTGCCGAATAACCCTCATTGAAAACGAGGTAGATGACCTCGAGCACCGACTCCAACCGCTCGGCAAGCTCAGCGCCACGCGGCACTTCGAACGGGATGTTGGCCTCAGCGAGCGTTTTCTTGGCGCGCACGATGCGCTGCGCCACGGTCGGCTCCGGCGACAGGAAGGCGCGCGCGATCTCGTCGGTGGTGAGGCCGCAGAGCAGACGCAGCGTCAGCGCGGTGCGGGCTTCCGGCGACAGAATCGGGTGGCACGACGTGAAGATCAGAGAGAGCAGATCGTCGCCGATCTTGTCGTCGAGAGCCGTGTCGAGATCAGGCGGCCGCATCTGCTCTTCCTCGAGCTCGTGCGCGATGCCCTGCCCGATCGTCTCGAATTTCTTCTGACGGCGGAACAGGTCGATGGCGCGACGCTTGGCGGTCTGCATGAGCCAGGCGCCCGGCCGGTCGGGCACGCCTGATTTCGGCCAGGACTGCAGCGCCGCGACGAGCGCGTCCTGCGCAAGCTCCTCGGCCAGGCCGACATCGCGCACGCGGCGCGCCAGGCCGGCAATCAGCTTCGGCGCTTCTATTCTCCAGATCGCGTCGATGGCGCGGTTGACGTCTTGAACGGCGGCGGTCACGGCCGCCGATCAAGCACCTTCGCGGCTGAATCGCAACCCGGCAGACTCTGCCTGCTGTCAGTTCTTGCTGGCCCATCGCTCGATCGAGCTTTCTTTGAGCACCGGCTGGATTTCCTCGGACCAGTCCTCGATTTCCTGGACCTGGCGGACCTCGACAGTCTCATCCTCGCTGCCGGGGCAGCGCTTGGCCCATTCAATCGCTTCCGCGCGCGAGGCGACATCGATCACCCAATAGCCGCCGACGACCTCCTTGGCTTCCGGGAACGGGCCGTCCGTGACCTTCGGCTTGCCGCCGGGAAACGAGACGCGCGCGCCCATGGACGGCGGATGCAGGCCGTCAAGCGCCAGCAAGACGCCCGCCTTCTGCAGCGCCTCATTGTATTTCATCATCGCTTCAACACGCGCCTTGTCTTCCGGCATCGTGCCGGGCGCGGCGTTCTCATATCCCTTCGGGATCATGATCATCATGAATCGCATGGTGGTCTCCTCTGCTGGCTGTCATGACAGTGCCACCCGGGCGGCGCGCCCGGGTGGCCGAACCTTGTGCAAGGTTCTACTTGGCTTTCTTCGCGATCTCGTCGGCCATGCGGTCGTTGCGCTCGCGCAGGTCGGGCGTGAACTCCTCGCCGAAATCCGCGGCATCGAAGATCTGGCGGATCTCGACGACGCCATCGTCGCCATCCGGGTTTGGCACCTGCTTCACCCAGTCGATCGCTTCCTGAAGCGAGGCGCAGTTGAATATCCAGTAGCCTGCAACGAGTTCCTTCGACTCGGCGAAGGGACCGTCGATGACACGACGCCCTGATTTGCCGGAGAACTCGACGCGGGCGCCCCGCGACGACGGATGCAAGCCTTCGCCGGCGAGCATGACGCCCGCCTTGACGAGCTTCTCGTTGAACTCGGTCATTTCGCGCAACAACTGCTCGCTCGGCATCTTGCCGGCTTCGGTGTCGGCGTTCGACTTGATGGCGACAAAAAACTTCATGATCGTTTCCTCTCTATTCTCGTGCAGGCACCCATTGCCTCGCTCTTGCCAACACGACGAACGGGAAACGCCTTTTTCGACAGGCCGGCCGAACTTTTTCTGAAAATTATCGCCCGGCCCGCGTGAAAGCCGCCATGTGGAAGGCCTGAACCTCTGCGGGATAGCGGTATTCAACGCCATACGGGCAGGCATTGCGGTTGAGGCAACCCGTCTCGCGGCAAGGTTCGCCGGTGGCGCCGCGAACATGTGTCAGGCAGTCCTGATAGGCGAAACCGGTCGCGGAATAAGCCTCGACCGGGCAGGATTTCAGGCAAGGTTTTCCGACGCATAGATCGCAAAGGTGAATCGATGCGTGAGGTTCAGGCAGCACGAGCGGTTGGTCGAAAAGCAGCGCGGCGCGGTAGGCGTGCCAGAGCCCGTACTCGGGATGAATCAGGATGCCCAACGGCGACGGTTTCAGCCCCTCCGCCCGCATCGCCCATTGCTGGAACGGCAGATAGGGTTTGTCGGACGGCGAGACCACGCGCCCGCCGAATTTTAGTGCAACCGCTGCGATGATCTCACGACACCATGTGTCGAGGGGATTTGCCAGGTCCGGCGGCTGGGTCGTGCGCCAGGCCTCGACATGACGCCAGTAGGCAGCGCCGGCATTGCCGACGAGAAGGCCGGATTTTGCCGGCGCGCTGCCAAGCCCGGGCGGCGCGGCATCATGCGGCGCAAAATTGAACCCGCCGCGAAGGATGAGGCCCGATTGTGCGAGCGCATCCGAAATCGCGGCAAAGTCGACCACGTGGATCCCTCAGCCGAGCGTCTCGCGGAACAGCGTCTCGAGCCGCGTCCAGTGGCGCTCGGCGCCCTCCTGATCATAGACGTCATGATCCGGCACGCACCAGCCATGCTCCTTGCCGACGTAATTTTCGATGATGTGATCGACTTCGGCGGTGCGCAGAGCTTCGGCAAGTTTTGCGGATTGTTCCGGCGGGAAACTGCGGTCGACGCCGGCGGCGCCGACATAAACGCGGCCCTTGATCGAGGCTGCGCTCCGGTGCGGGCTGTCAGCCGCGTCCGACGCGAGATTACCGCCGTGGAAACTGGCGGCCGCCTTGATGCGGTCCGGATAGTTCGCGGCGGCGTTGATGGCCCGCGCACCGCCGAGGCAATAACCGACGACGCCGACCGGTCCCGTCGCGCCGGCATCGGAAAGCGCCTGCAGGAAAAACGCGCCGTCGGCAATTGACATCACGTGGGTTGTCGCACTCATGACAGCGCGAATCTCCACGACCTTCTTCTCGTCATTGAAGGTGTTGTTGGCGTCGAACGGACCATACGGTGCGCTACGGTACAACAGGTCGGGTACGAGAACCGTGTAGCCCAGTCCGGCCATGCGCTCGGCCATCTCGTCCATTGCCGGTCGGAGGCCAAAGGCGTCCATGTAGAGGATGACACCTGACGTGCCCGAGCCGAACACGTGAGCGGCGCAGGCGCCGTCGTTGGTTTTGATGGAAAGTTTGCGCGCCGCCATATGTGTGCTCCTGCCCGATCGGAGCCGCATCAATAGCCCGATGGCGAAGCGCATCAAAGCGCTTCGCCTGTCTGGAACAGTCGCTAGTTCACCGTGCCCGAACTGCCGAGCTGCTCCATGCCATCGTCCGGCGGCTTTTGTCCTGTCTGGCGGTTAATCAAGACCGTGATGCCCCACAACACGACGCCAATGGCGAGAAGCACGCCGGCGATCTTGTACTGGACCGGATCGCGGCCCGTCCAAGGCCCGGCGAGGAAGGCGCAGCACACCGCGCCGACGATCGGCAGAAACGTCGGCGCGCGGAAATGCTGATGCTCGACCGGATCGCGCCTAAGCACCAGAACGGTGATGTTGACGATGGTGAAAACGCACAGAAGCAGCAGCGCGGTCGTCCCGCCGAGCGCCGGCACCGCGCCGACGAAGCTGATCAGCCCGAAGGCGAGCAGCGTGGTGAAGACGATCGCGATGTAGGGTGTGCGCCGTGATGGATGCACCTTGCCAAGCACGCCCGGCAGCACCTGCTCGCGGCTCATGCCGTAGACGAGCCGGCTCGCCATCAGCATGTTGATCAGCGCGCTGTTGGCCACTGCGAACATGGTGATGAAGGCGAAAATGCCGATCGGGAAACCCGGCGCACCCGCCTGCACGACCTTGAGCAGCGGCGTCTCTCCTTCGCCAAGCTCCTCAGGCGAAACCAGCGTGATGGAGGAAATCGAGACCAGCACATATATCGCGCCGGTGATCAAAAGGCCGGCCAGCAGAACGCGCGGGAAGATGCCGCTCGGGTTCTTGCACTCCTCGGCCATGTTGACGGAATCCTCGAAGCCGACCATCGCGAAGAAAGCGAGCGTGGTGGCCGCGATCACCGACCAGAACATGCCGGTGTCGACGGCCGGGTTGAACTGGGTGACGCGCGAGACATCGCCCTGCCCCGCGCCGATCGCCCAGAGCCCGATCAGAATGATGATCAGCAGGCCTGACAGCTCGCGCAGGTCAGCACCACATTCGCCTTCACGCTCTCGCCGACGCCGCGGAAATTGACCGCCGCGACGACCGCCATGAAGCAAAGCCCGATCAGCGTGATGCCCCAGCCGCCGTCAAGGCCGAAGCCGAAGGCGCTGTTGAGGTTCGCGGCGAAGGCGCGCGAGGCGGTCGAGGCGGAGGTGATGCCCGAACTCATCACCGCGAAAGCGACGATGAAGGTGATGAAGTGGATGCCGAACGCCTTGTGGGTGTAGAGCGCGGCACCCGCACGCGGATATTTCGTCACCAGCTCGAGATAGCTGAAGGCGGTGATGAGCGCGACGACGAAGGCCACCAGAAACGGCAGCCAGACCACGCCTCCGACCTGTTTCGCGACCTGGCCGGTGAGCGCATAGATGCCGGTGCCCAAAAATGTCGCCGACGATGAAGAGGAGCAGGAGCCACGGCCCCATCACGCGATGGAGACTGGGTTCGACGGGCGTCGTTTGGGGAGTGGCGGAAATGTCGGCCATGCGCGTTCCTCCGGTTCGCCCCCCGGCGACACGCGATGGTTGCGCAGGTCCCTCACAAGATCAACGGGTTAACTTCACCAGCATGTGCAAAGCCGTGAGAAGTCAGCTCACGCCAACTGCAGACTGGCCGATTACGAGGCGAGGCGCGTCTCGTATGGCTTGATGCTGGAATAGTCATTTTCAGCCAGCGTGCGCGCAGCATCGTACTCCTGCTGAAACCCCATCCACATATAGGCCGGCATGCCGAACAGCCGCTCCAGCCGGAAGGCCGTATCCGCCGACATGGCCCGGCGCTCGGCGGCGAGCTCGCTGATCCGATTCGCCGGAACGTCGATCATCTCGGCAACCTTGCGCGCCGACAGACCAAGCGGAGTCATGAATTCCTCGCGGAGAAACTCGCCAGGATGCATGAGGACTTTGGATTTGTGCGCCATTTTTCATCTCCGATCGTCATGATAGTCGATGATCTTCAACATCAACGGCGTCCTCGCCATCGAAGCGAAAACAGAGCCGGTATTGATCGTTCACCCAAACCGCCCACTGCCCTTTTCGGTTTCCGAGAAGCGGATGCAGCTTGTTTCCCGGCGGAGCACGCATGTCTTCAGGCTTGCGGGCCTGATTGAGTTGCAGGAGCTTGCGAACCGCTGAACGACACAGTGAGGGTCCCCAACCTTTCCGGACGCCTGTCTCGAAGAGGCGTCTCGTCTGATCATCGGCGAACTCTCTGATCATCGTCCATGATACGTATCACGTATCATTTGCGCTTTCAAGCGCACATCACCCCTTGTCCGGCTCATCGAACGCGCTGCGCCAGACTTCCTTGTGAATGATGTCGGCCACTTTAGCCCGGCCTGAATCGGGCTCCCTTCACGTGAAGGCGTCGGGCATCGACTCCTTCTTCTTGGCGATGAAGTCGTTCAGCCCGTCATCGATGCCCTGGTCCAGCGACGGGCCTTCGTAAGTATCCAGCCAACGACGCGCAAGGTCGTTGGCGCGGGCGCGCGCATCTTTCTCGCCTTCGGCCAGCCACTGCTCGTAGGAATTGTTGTCGGCGATGGTCGAGCGATAGAAGGCCGTCTGGAAGTTGGCCTGCGTGTGATCGCAGCCGAGATAGTGGCTGCCCGGCCCGACCTGGCGGATTGCCTCCATCGCCTGGCCGTTCTCGGAGAGATCGACGCCGTCGGCCATCTTCTGCGCCATGCCGAGCTGGTCGATGTCCATCATGAATTTTTCGTAGCCCGAGACGAGGCCGCCTTCGAGCCAGCCGGCGGAATGGAGCACGAAGTTCGTGCCGGCGAGCAGCGTCGAGTTGAGCGTGTTGGCGCTCTCATAGGCGGCCTGCGCATCGGCGATCTTCGAGGCCGCGAGCGAACCGCCGGTGCGGAACGGTAGGCCGAGCCGGCGCGCGAGCTGCGCGGCACCATAAGACACCAGCGACGGTTCCGGCGTGCCGAAGGTCGGCGCGCCCGACTGCATCGAAATCGACGAGGCGAAGGTGCCGAACAGCACTGGTGCGCCGGGCCGGATCAACTGCGTCAGCGACGCACCTGCGAGCACCTCGGCCAGAACCTGCGTCAGCGTGCCGGCGACGGTCACCGGGCTCATGGCGCCCGCGAGGATGAAGGGCGTGACGATGCAGGCCTGGTTGTGCCGGGCATACACCTTCAGCGCGCCGAGCATGGTCTCGTCGAAGACCATCGGCGAGTTGGCGTTGATCAGCGAGGTCAGCACCGTGTTGTTCTCGACGAAATCGTCGCCGAACACGATCTTGGCCATCGCCACCGTGTCTTCCGCGCGCTCAGGCGCGGTGACCGAACCCATGAAGGGTTTGTCGGAATACTTGATGTGCGAATACACCATGTCGAGGTGGCGCTTGTTCACCGGCACGTCGACCGGCTCGCACACCGTGCCGCCCGAATGGTGAATGGCGGGCGCCATGTAGGCGAGCTTCACGAAATTGCGGAAATCCTCGATCGTGGCATAGCGGCGATTGCCCTCGAGATCGCGCACGAAGGGCGGGCCGTAGACCGGCGCAAACACCGTGGCGTCGCCGCCGATCTGCACGCTACGTTCGGGATTTCGCGCATGCTGGGTGTAGGTCTTCGGCGCGGTCTTGAGCAGCGAGCGCGGCAGGCCGCGCGGGAAATGCACGCGCTCGCCCTTGACGTCCGCACCAGCCTGCCTGAACAGCTCCAGCGCCTCGGCGTCGTCGCGGAAATCGATGCCAATTTCTTCCAGCACCGTGTCGGCGTTCTTCTCGATAAGGGCGATACCCTCTTCGTTCAGCACCTCGTAAAGCGGGATCTTGCGCGTGATGTAGGTGAGCTGCGTGCCGGGTCCGCCGCCGCTGCGGGCCGCGCGCCGCGCCGCCGCGCCACCGCCACGATCCGCCCTGCCCCGCCGTCCGCCAGCCTGTGCTTCCTGCTCGACTGCCAGGTTTTCGCTCATTTCGCTCATATGGTTACGTCCTGAATTCCCAAGTGCCGCAATTCTTCGAGATTGGCCGGATCGTAGTCCCGCGCCCCTCCCGAAACGGCCTTCCAGCGCCAAGACCTGTCGTAAAATCGACAGGAAAACCAAGCGCTTTGCGGTCGCTTTCCTCTTGCAGTGCGTCGCAAATCGGCTATGGCTTTGCCCCGGCCGCAAGCTAGGAATTACCGCAAAGGTCCGCGCGGCGCGAGCCTTTCCTGCCGACCCGAGGTTGCTCAATGTCCGACGACGAGATCATCCTGTCCGAACTGTCCGACGACGAGCTCGTGCAGCAGATGCATGACGACCTCTATGACGGGCTGAAGGAAGAGATCGAGGAAGGCACTAACATCCTGCTCGAGCGCGGCTGGATGCCCTACAAGGTGCTGACCGAAGCGCTGGTCGAGGGCATGCGCATCGTCGGCGAGGATTTTCGCGACGGCATCCTGTTCGTGCCGGAAGTGCTGCTTTCAGCCAATGCGATGAAGGCCGGCATGGCGATCCTGCGCCCGCTGCTCGCCGCCACCGGCGCGCCGAAGCAGGGCAAGCTGGTCATCGGCACGGTCAAGGGCGACATCCACGACATCGGCAAGAACCTCGTCGGCATGATGATGGAAGGCGCCGGCTTCGACGTGATCGACCTCGGCATCAACAATCCGGTCGAAAAATATCTGGCGGCGATCGAGGAGCACCAGCCGGACATCCTCGGCATGTCGGCGCTGCTCACCACCACCATGCCCTACATGAAGGTCGTCATTGACACGATGAAGGAAAAGGGCATCCGCGACGACTATGTCGTGCTGGTCGGCGGCGCGCCGCTCAACGAGGAATTCGGCAAGGCCGTCGGCGCCGACGCTTACTGCCGCGACGCGGCGGTGGCGGTCGAGACCGCCAAGGACTTCATGAAGCGCAAGCACAATGTGCGCGCTGCGAGCTGAATGAAAGCCCCAGGTACCGGGGGGCTTTGACGAAGTTCGGTCGAACGGCCGGTTACTCGGCGACGTCCTCGACGGCCTGGGCCGAGTCCTTGATGTCTTCGCCAGCGCCGCGGATCGTATTGGCGCACGACGCCATCAAGAGACCAGACACGATGAGCGCGACGGTCGAGAGCCAGACGTTTTTCATGGTATGATATCTCCCTCTTGAGCAAAATCGATGCGCGAAAGCTCAAATCAACGGAGACGAACCC
>DATJTE010000031.1:0-32908 GCA_035503715.1 Rhizobiaceae bacterium
GAAGAACGCCGCGCTGCTCGGCAAGGATCCGAGCAAGCAGGAGCTGGATTATTATTACAAGCAGATCGGCATTGCCGCGATGACCGCGGCCGGCGGCTCCATGCCGCTGACGCAGTTCGAGGAGCATTTCGACCGCGTCATCTATTTCCTCAACCGGCTGTCGCATTGCGTCTCAGGCAATATCTGCGATGCTGAAATCGCCGACGACTATTTCCACGAATATGCGGCGTCGTTCTGGAATTATTTCTCCGGTTACATCGAGAACCAGCGCAAGGGCGGCTCGGCGAATTTCGCCAAGCCGATCGAGGAGTTCGTGCAGCGCGGCCAGGCCGAAGAGGGCACTCGCTAAAGCGCCATGCGTCCTCATCGCATCAGCCTCGCATGCCTGGCGGCCGCCACCATTGGCGTGCTCGGCTTCGCTTCACCGGCGACGCCGCAGACGGAAGACATCCCCGAATTCTTCCTCGACTTCGACACCGGCGGGCATCGCGCCTTCATCAAGGACATCGCGTTTACGGCCGACGGCGAATATCTGGTCTCGGCGTCCGACGACAAGACGATCCGCATCTGGGATTGGCGCAGCGGCGTGACCATCCGCACGCTGCGCAGCCAGATCGGCGAGAAGCATGACGGCAAGATCTTTGGCGTCGCTGTCTCACCCGACGGCAAGACGATCGCGGCCGGCGGCTATTTCGGTCCGGGTCTCGGCGACAAACCGCCCTACGGCGACGTCCGGCTTTTCGATTTTGCGACCGGCAAGATGAAATCCCCGCTGCCGGGTGCGGAGTTCGCGAATTACGACGTGGCGTTTTCTTCGGACGGGAAATATCTCGCTGCCGGCGGGCAAGACGGATTCGCCTATGTCTGGCGCGCCGATGCGGCCGCCGAGAGCGGCTGGACGCCGCATATAAAGCTCGACGCCGATTCCTGGCACATCCAGAAGGTGGAGTTCGCGCTCGGCGGCAACCGGCTGATCGCCGCCACCACCGACAATGGTGTGCGCCTGTTCGACATGACGACCGAGCAGGAAATCGCGATGCCGGCTGCGGATGCGCTGCGCGATTCCAGCATCATGGCGCTCGCGGTTTCAGGTGACGGCAAGAGTTTCGCCACCGGCAACAGGGACGGCCAGATCCACATCTGGTCCGCCGAGACCGGTGCGCTCGAGCGCGAAATGTCGAGCCAAGATTTCTACATCGGCGCGCTGACCTTCGCTGCCGGCGGCACGCACCTCGTTGCGTCCTGCGGCTATCGTTGCGCCGACAAGAACCGCACCATCGTGTGGAAGATCGGCGAGGATGCGCCGGTCGCCGAGTATCGCGAACATGACGGCACCGTCTTCGCCAGCGCTTCGACACCTGATGGCATGCTGGTCGCGACGGCCGGTGGCTTGCGCCACGAAATCCACGTCTGGGATCCGCTGACCGGCGCGCAGAAGCATGTGATGCATGGCATCGGCTATCCCGTCACGGCGGTCGGCATCGACGCCGCTGGCAACGCTGTGTCGTGGGGCACGGCGAACCCCTGCCCCGACCAGGTCGCGTGTCCCGAAGTGATGGGGACGCTGGAGACGGCTCTGCTGCTGCCGACGCCGGACCGCTTCTTCGACAACGCTCTTCCCGCTGACCAGACCGGGGTCGACTATCGCCGCGCCGACCACAAATTCGCGGAATGGGCACTTCTGGCTGCCGAGGGCGGCAAGGAGGACCTCGAGAACGCCGTGCTGCAGGTGATCAAGGCCGGCGCTCAAGTGCAGGCGATCGAGAACGACGCGACCAACGGCTATCTGCACGCCGCCTTTACGCTGCTCGGCGACGGTGCGCATTTCATCACCGGCGGTAATGACGGCACGCTGCTGGAGTATGACAGCGCGACGGGCGAGCTCGCCGGCGAATTCCTCGGCGGGCACACCGGCGAGATCAATGCGATGGCAGTCGCGGCGGATCGCAAGCTGCTGCTCACCGGCAGCGCCGACCAGACACTGCGGCTGTGGAATCTCGAGACGCGCAAGCTGATCGCCTCGATGCTGTTCGCCGACGGCGGGTGGGTGATCTGGCTGCCGCAGGGCTACTATTATTCCTCCGACGAGGGCGACAAGCTGATCGGCTGGCACGTGAACCAGGGGCGCGGCAAGGAAGCGCGTTTCGTGCGTGCCGGACAGTTGAAGCGTTTCCTGCTCAGCCCCGAAATGGTGCGCCGCGCGATCATTCTCGGCAGCGCCGAGGATGCCGTGAAGGAGATGCGGCCGGATGTCGGGAACGAGCTGCAGCGGCTGTTGCAACGCAAGCCGCCCGAGTTCGAGGTCAAGGTCGCAGATGACCAGACCGGCGTAAAGGACGGCTTCGTCGCGATCGAGATCACCGGCGCCGAGGAAGCCGGCACGGATGTGCAGGATTTCTCCATCCTCTCCAACAGCCGCAATGTCGGCGCCTTCGCCTCGCGCTCGATCTCAGGCGACGGCAGCAAAGCCACGATCGAAGTGCCTATCCAGGACGGCGAGAACAGCATCTCCATCACCGGCGTCAACGAGTTCGGCTATCTGACCGAGCGCAGCGTCGTCGCGCTGGTCAAGCGCGACAAACAGGAGGTGAAGAAGGGCAAGCTCTACGTGATCGCGATCGGGGTGGAGAAGTATCCGCACCTCGAGGACGATTGCGGCGGCCGCTCCTGCGATCTCACCTACCCGGTCGACGACGCCGCGCAGATGCTCTCCATCATCAAGCAGCGCACCGCGCCGCTGTTCACGGAAATGGAGACGCTGATCCTGCTCAACCAGGACGCGCTGGACGAGATGCCGGATCAGGCGGAGGCCGTGGCGAGCCTCCTCGGCGACGGCGAAATCCTTGAGCCGGACTCGGACAATATCGCTGACCAGATCGAGGATTTCCTTGACAAGCCCGGCCCGGACGACACGACGATCCTGTTCGTCGCCGGCCATGGCATCAATGTGGACGAAGACTACTATTTCATCCCGACCGACGGACGAAAGCAGGACGGCGAGGACAAGTGGCGGCGCTCGTCGCTGGTCGACTGGGGCGACATCCAGGATGCCGTCGACCGCGCCAAGGGCATCCGGCTCATGCTGCTCGATACCTGCCATGCGGCGAACGCTTTCAACCCGCGGCTCGAAAAGGACGCGGCGGATGCGCGCGTCATCGTGTTTTCCGCGACCGCCGCGAACAACACTGCCGCCGAGCTGCCGGAGCTCGGCCATGGCGTCTTCACCTATTCGATCCTCGAAGGTCTGAAGGGCAAGGCCAACACCGGCGGCGACGGCGTGCGCCTGCTCGGCCTCGCCGACTACATCTACCGCGAGGTCGTGCGGCTGACCGGAGACCGGCAGAAGCCGTTCTATTACATCTCCAATATGGAGAACATCCTGCTTGCCCAGCCGTGACCGCACGGTTGCGTGGCTGAGCGCGGCCGTGCTTGCCGCTGCTCTCGCTTTTGCGGGTAATGCATTCCCCGCACCCGCATGCCCGCCGGGCAACTACCCGAAATTCTATCTCGACGCGGCGCCGTTCGAGAGCGCTATCGCGGAGGCAGCAAGCTACGAGCCGTCGAACGAAAAGCTCACCGGTATCACCGTGCCGCATCATCTGCTCGCCGATCATCTGATCGCGCTCGGTTTCCAGGCGGCGTCCGGCTTTTCCTACAAGCGCATCATCATTCTCGCGCCGGATCATTTCCGGCAGACGGAAAAGCTGTTCGCGACAACGAGCCGCAGCTTCGACACCGTACTCGGGACAGTTGCGAACGACACGGAGGCGACCGCCGCGTTGCTCGCAAGCGGCGCGGATATCGAAGAGTCGTGCCTGTTCCAGCGCGAGCATGGCGTGCTGGCGCTGCTCCCCTTCATCGCGCGGCATTTTCCGGAAGCGAAGATCGTGCCGGTGGCGATGTCGATCCGCTCGAAGCGCGCGGACTGGGACAGGTTTGCCGAGGCTCTCGCGCCGCTGGTCGATGACGAAACGCTGATCGTCGAATCCACCGACTTCTCGCATTACCTGCCGCAGCACGAGGCGCGAAAATTCGACCAGCAGACGCTGAACATCATCGCGTCCGGCTCGCTCGATGCGATCGCCAACCTGCATCAGCCGCGCCATGCCGATTCGGTCGGGGCGCTCTATGTGCAGATGAAGCTGCAGCGGGAGCGTTTCGGCACGTCTCCGCTCGTCATCGCCAATGAGAACTCGCAGCAATATTCGGCGACGCTCACCCATGAGACGACGAGCTATCAGGTCATCCTGTTCGGCACGCTGACGCCGGCATTCAACAATCCCGCGCTCGACACCGTGAAGACCTACTACTTCGCCGGCGACACCAATTTCGGCCGGGCAATGAAGACCGCGCTTCTCGATGCCGACGCCGCCGACCGCATCGCCGACGACATCCTGATGCGCACGAAGGGCCGGCCGTTGATCGTCAATCTGGAAGGTGTGATCCTGCCCAATGTGCCCGAAACGATCGACAACATGACGCTCGCAATGCCTGAGGACCTCGCGATCTCCTGGCTGAAGCGCCTCAACGTCGCCGGTGTCGGTCTCGCCAACAACCACGCGATGGATCTCGGGCCGTCCGGCTATGCGGAGACGACCCGCGCGCTCGACGCGGCGGGGCTAAGATGGTTCGGACAGGGTGAAGCGCTGCAACTGCCCGGCCTCGACGTCGTCGGGCTGGCCGACATCGACAGCAACGGCTCACGCCAGACGGACCTCTTGACGCCGGACCTTCTTGACCGGCTCATCCGCGAAGGTTCGTCAAACCCGGTCGCCGCCTTCGTCCATTGGGGCCGCGAATATGTGAACAGCCCGTCCGAGCGTGAAGCGACATTGGCCGACGACATGCGGCTGCGCTCGGTCGCGGCGATCATCGGCGCGCACCCGCATGTGGCGAGCGAAAAGCTCGACGCGCTCGCCGGCGGCGACGTGCTGCAGGTCTATACGCTCGGAAATTTCCTGTTTGACCAGAGCGCGGAGAAATCATCCGGCGCGATGCTGGAGTTGCGTGTCTTCGAACAGGGCACGGTGTTCGGAAGGCTGTTGCCGCTGCCCAACTTCTTCGACATGGCGAAACGCTAGCCTGCCCGCGTCCATTCGAACGCCGTAAATCGTCAGCAGCCCTCAAGTTCCGGCGGCAGGTAGCAGGCCGCTGGCTTGGCGGTAGACAAGAATTCGGACGGATGTGGCAGGTAGTAGAACAGGCTGACCGGCTTGCCGCGCCGCTCGCTGCCGTCGGCGAATTTCGCCACCGGCTCGAACTGGTGGAAGGACGACATCTCCGCATACATCTTCAGCCGCGCTTCGTACTGGCTGATCTTGTTGTTGCCGCGCACCGGCATGTCGACGACATAGTCGCGCTGGCCAAGCGGCAGGTCGACGCGCTGATAACGCAGCGCTTCCGGGGAGCCGCCAAAACCGTCACCGCATTCGGCGAGCACTTCCGGCAGCTCGATCACGGCCAGCGCGACATCCACCTGGAACGGCTCGCTCGCCTGATAAGAATTGCCGTTGTCGTCGGCCCAGGAATAATCGACCGTGCCGCGCATGGTTGTGTTGAGGTTCTCTTCGCCCCAGATGAAGTCGGCGATCTCGCCGAAGCCGACCGTGTTGAAGACCTGGCTGCGGCAGACATTCAGCGCATCGACCGAATCGCATTTGAAGCGCTCGGTTTCGAGCTTCGCGGTGCTGACGCCCGCCTGATCGAGCGCATCCTTGATCCAGACGTCGGCGCCCTGGTCGAAATCGCCGACATTGGCGCTGAACGGCCGTGACTGCGCGCCGCCCTCTTCCTGCGGACCGAAGGTGAAATTGACCTTCGCGCCTTTGACCTGACCCCAGCCATGGTTCTTCAGCGAGAAGGACGGCCGGAAGCCGACGCAGCCGAAGTGCCGTTCCAGCGTCAGCATCGGCTTGCGATAGGCCTCGCTGTTCTTGACCTGCAACTCCAGCGTCTTGAGCTCGACGCGCGTGCCGTCGGTCGTCTTGACCTCGACCTCGACGAAGGCCGGTGCATCGGCCCAGTCGATGCCGTCGAAGGCGAATGTGGAGTAGTCGATCGGCGCCGTGCCGTTCCAGGCATTGTTCATCTCGTCGGCGAGCGGATAGATCGCGATGTCCTCGTCACGCACCAGATGCTGGTACTGCATCGCCGCCTGCTGGTTCATGCGATCGTCGACGATGGTTGAGATTTCCACCTTGCCGGCGTCGCCGCCTGATTGCACCTTCAGCAGTCCGCCGACCTGCGCATCGGCAAGCACGTCAGGACGGTTGCCGCCGATTTCCACGCCGCGCCGCCATTCGCTCTCGTAAACCGTGCCGCCGGCGAGTCGGGTCGTGCCCTTGCCGTCGCGTTTGCCGGTGACAAAATTCCCGTCGAAAATCTCGCCGGTCCTGGCAAGATAACGGCCCTTGCCGTTCGGCAAGCCGTTCGCGAAATCGCCTTCGTAACGATTGCCCTCGGCATCGACGCTGACGCCCCGGCCGTCAAGGACGCCGGCAGCCCAGTCGCCGTCATAGGTTTCACCGGAGCGGATTTCGAGCCGGCCCTTGCCATGCGGCCGGCCGTTAACAAGATCACCTTCATACTCGCTGTAGATCGTCCGCGGGTCGTAGCTGGCCGAGCCCCGCACGCGCCACACCAGCTTGCCCTTGCCGCTGATCGTGCCGTCTTCGGCAACCCCCGCGCCGTGGCCGACGGCAGGCTCCCAGACGAAATCCAGATTCTTTTCAGGATGCGCATCCCAAACACGCACCGTCTTGCGCACGACAGAGCGCGTCTCGGCGACGTAGATCACCTGCACCCGTTCGGCCCAGGCGCCCTTGTCCGTGGATGCATTCGGCGCCGCATATGCCATTGCTACGACGAGCAACGACGCTCCGGCGAGGAGCGCAACGATTTTCGGCTTCATCTTTTTCACCCAAGCCCTGACGGTCCTTGCAGACCTCTCACCCGCCAATAAACCAGCGCGCGAAACACCGCGCAACCGCCTTCACGCTCACGATTGCGCCGGACTTTGGCAAAAACAAAACCGGCGGCAGTTGCCTGCCGCCGGTTTGATCTGGAAACCACCCGAAAGCGGCCGCGCGAACCTTACTGGTTCAGGCTGTTGACCCATTCGAAATAGGGGCCATTCAAGCGAACGGCGGTGTTGAAGTCCGGGCTCTCGGCGACGTTGACGCCCAGCACGACACGCTGGTTGTCGCCGTCGAGCGCGTAGACCGAGCTGCCGCTCGACCCCGGGAAGGTGTCGCAATCATAGAAGAAGCCGTCGGACAGCACGTTCTCGCCAAGCACGTCGCAGGTGGCGCGCCACATCGTGCCGAACGGCTTGTCGCCCGGGTAGCCGACGATGTTGGCCGAGAAGCCGCCGAGCTGTTCGTAGTGGCCATAGGCCATCCAGCCAAGCGCATCGCCGATCGGCTCAGGCAGGATCAGGATGCCGAGATCCCACGGAACGACCGAGCCGTAGAAGCCCTGATAGTTCGTGATGTAGCCCTCGACGATGTAGGCTTCCTGATACTCATAGGCGCCGAACGGGAAGGTCTTCTCGTCCGCCATGCCCGGCACGAAGTAATAGGTCTGGTGCCAGCCGCCTTCCTGGTCGTGATTGTAGAGGCAGTGCGCGGCGGTAAGCACGGTGCGCGGGCCGATCAGCGTGCCGGAGCACATGAAGGCCTCGCCCTTGGCGTTCACCGACTCGATGTAGCCGATGGTGCGGAACGGATAGGCTTTCGTGTTCTTGATCTGGACGCGGGTGTCGTCGCCGAACACGGCACGGTCGCCGCCATCCTGTGCGAATGCCGGGTCCTCGCCGCCCTTCGGCGAGGACTGGGCCTTGGTGTCGCCGCCGCCGGCGCTGCCGCCCGACAGGTCCGCCTTGATCGCACTGCGAACAGCCTCGGACGCGTCGATGCGCAATTCCTTGCCGTCACGCGATTTTCCTACAGCCGTGAACGATTTCACGACGACGTTTTCATCGGTGAGCGGCGCGGCGCGGCTTTCCTCGCCGGCCTCGAGCTTCGGCATCGCGGCACGGGCGCCGGCCTTGGGCGTATAATCGTCCATCAGCGCGCGCGGCGCCTCGCCGGTGCCCTCGCTGCCGGCCGAATGGTCTTCAGCCATGGCAGGCATGGCCCACAGGGCCGTGGACACCAGAAGTGTGGTTGCAAGAAGTTTCATAGGGAGTCTCCCAAAATCAGCAAGGAGCCGGACAGAACACAAAAATCTTGGCCGGATCGTGGTTGCAAAAAGGAATCCGAGCGGTTGCATAGCAGCTTGTTTTCGACAGTCGTGTGAACCCCCTCTCCGTGTCGAAGCAAACGCCGCCAGGCAATACCTCCGCGTCCATTCTGCCCAAATTAATCCAACATTGGCAATGAGAAATCCCTTCCGCCAGAGGCTGCAATGGCCTTACATGGCGACGACCAAGGGCCGGGCCGGGGTGGTTCGCCCGATTGGCATCATCTCTGTCTCAGGAGGCTCTTTTGAAGATCATCCACCGGCTCGTTTCGAGCGCCGCGATGGCTCTCATCGCCACGGCCGCGGCCGCACCATTCATGCTTAATGCGTCAGCGCAGGAAGCGGCATCGTCTAAACCGGAACTTAACCCTATCGAGCGCGTGCCGGCACTGCGTGCCAAAGCGGAAGACAGCAGCGATCGCGTGTTCGGCGGCCAGATGGCGGACAAGGGCGAATGGCCCTTCCAGGTCGCGCTGTTGACCTCGGAGATGCTCGACCAGAGCCCGGACTCGCAGCCCGACTCGCAGTTCTGCGGCGGCAGCCTGATCGCTCCGACCTGGGTGCTTACGGCCGCCCATTGCGTGTCGGACGGCGTCGACACCATTCCGGCCGGCGCGGTTACCATCCTCTCCGAAGCGACCCACCTCGCCGAAGGCAAGCGCTACAAGGTCTCGCAGATCATCGCGCATGAGGGCTACAACACCTCGACGCTCGACAATGACATCGCGCTGATCCGCCTCGCGGACGAAGCCACCGCGCCGACGATCAACCTGCCGGAAGGCCCGTCGGACGATGCCGGCAAGGTCACCGTCATCGGCTGGGGCATGATGGAGGACGGGACGTTCCCGAACGATCTGATGGAAGCCGAGCTCGACCTGACGACGAACCAGGCGTGCAATGACGGCATCCGCCAGATCTATGCGCGCGACCTCGGCCTTATCCTGCGCGACATCGGCGTGCGCATGAAGTACTCGGACGAATCGATCGACGCGGCGACGAAGACGCTCGCAGCGACGATGGGCGATGCGCTCACCGGCAACATGATCTGCGCCGGCACACAGTCGGGTGCACGCGACGCCTGCAACGGCGATTCGGGTGGTCCGCTTTTCTCCAAGAACGGCACGACGCTTACGCAGGTCGGCATCGTGAGCTGGGGCGAAGGCCCGATCGACGCGAACGCGGCATGCGGCCATGAGAATGCCTACGGCGTCTACACCCGCCTCGGCAACTATGTCGGCTGGCTCCAGGAGAAGATGGCCTCGGAAGCGCCGGCCGATGGCGGCAGCGGCGTCGGCACAGCCTCGAAGAACTGATCATCTCCAACCTGAAATGCGAAGCGGCGGGATTTTCCCGCCGCTTTTGTTTTGGTGGACAGCGCTCGTCCATGCCACCTAGGAAATCTTTGTGTCTACGACACCATTTTTATCGTTTCGGGCCACAGGAGCCATAACAACACGATTACGAAACCTAAGGTGATGACGATCGTGATTGGCTTGTCATAGAGCACCCTCTTCCGGTTCGGTACACGCGCCTGCTCGTCGAACGAATCGCCAAAATACATCTTGGACCCGAAAATCTTGCTGTCTTCGGTGAAGTCCCATCCGCGCGCACGGTAAAATGCGAGTTCTTTGATTTCGGATGCCAGAAGGAAGACGAAGACCCCCAACACGATCACGAAAGATGCAATCAAGAGTGCCATAGCCGGTCCTAGCGCGGCGCGTATTCGAAATAGTCGAAGTCGGCGGCCTTCGCCGCGCCGCTTGTGTCGAAGGCAAGCATGCCGATGAAGGCGCCGGTGAAGGAGCCGTGCTCGCCGCGCCCGCCCTCATCCGAGATGACGCTGGCGTCGAGCTTGGGACCAACCGGTTTCCAGTCTCCGCCGCCGAGCCGATAGAAGAATTGCAGCGTCTCGCCGTCGATATCGGCGGCCAGTCCCACCGGACTGTCGCCCGGCAACACGATCGGCTCGCTGCCGAGCGGGAATTCGAGCTTTCCGTCCGGCCAACTGCCGGGACAGGACAGGATCGTCAGCACGCGGCCGCGCCTGGCATCGTGCGTCACGCCAGCGAAATGGAATTTGTGGCGGTTATAGTAATGGGTGAGCCCGGCCATCTGCTGGAAATTGTCCGGCGCAAAACTCACTTCCGTCTCGGCGCGGAAGGAAAAATCCTCCTGCCGGCGTGCGACCAGCGCCTGCTCGTACCAGCTTCCAACCGACTCGCGGGCGAACAACCGTAGCGATCCCGGTTTCTCCGTCAGCGAAAACAGGCGCTCGGGAAAGGGCGTGCGCAGCCATTGGAAATCGAGCGGCAGTTCGCTCGAATCGAATTCGCTGCGCACCGTTTTACGCGGCGCGCATTCCGTTGTCGCGCGGCCCGGCTCCTCGACCTCGACCGACGGTACGAGCGAATTCTTCGCCAGCCCCAGCCAGCCATCCGGACCCCAGACGCATTTCTGGATCGCCGTCTCACGCCCGAGCGGCGAGCGGCGGATGTTCGGCAGCGGGCGGCCGGTCAGATGCGTGTGATAGAACTCGCCGTCCGGCGTCTCGACGATTTGACCGTGACCGGCGCGCTGCAACGGCGCGTCGGGCGAATCCTTCGAGGTGATCACGTGCACGTCCGGGTGCATCTCGTACGGCCCGTCGATGCTGCGCGACCGCGCCATGGTCACGGCGTGATCGTATCCGGTGCCGCCCTCGGCGGTGGTCAGATAATACCAGCCGTCGCGCTTGAAGAGATGCGGCCCCTCGACCAGTCCGTGCGCACTGCCGGCAAAAATGTTCTTGATCGGCCCGACGAGCTTCTTCGCCTTTGCATCATACTCCTGCAGCAGGATGCCGGCGAAGGACGGATGTTTCGGCTGGCCGCCGACGCCGTGGGAGATATGGTTCCACACCATGTTCAGGAACCATTTTTTCCCGTCGTCGTCATGGAACAGCGACGGATCGAAGCCGCTCGAATTGACGTAGATCGGGTCGGACCACGGACCTTCGATCGCCGGCGCGGTGACGATGTAATTGTGCGTGTCCTTGAAGTTGCCGTCGATGCGTTTGACGTCGGTGTAGACCAGCCAGAACAGCCCGTCGGCATGCGACAGGCACGGCGCCCAGATGCCACCCGAATCGGGATTGCCGCGCATATCGAGCTGCGCGGCGCGCTCCAGCGGCCGCTTGACCAGCCGCCAGTTTACCAGATCCGTCGAATGATGAATCTGCACGCCCGGATACCATTCGAAGGTCGAGGTCGCGATGTAATAGTCGCGGCCGACACGAACGATGGATGGATCCGGGTTGAAGCCTGGCAGGATCGGGTTGCGGATCATTTACGCTTCGGACCCTTGCGCTCCGCCGACGCCGCCCAGAGATTGATGTCCGCCTCGCGAGCGAACTTGTCGATCTCGGCGAGCTCCTTGTCGGTGAAGTCGAGGTTCTTCAGCGCGCCGACGCAATCCTCGACCTGCTCCGGCCGGCTGGCGCCGATCAGCGCCGTCGTCACGCGGCCCTTCCGCAGCACCCAGGCGAGCGCCATCTGCGCCAGCGTCTGGCCGCGCTTCTTGGCGATGCCGTTGAGGCCCCGGATATTCTTGATCGTGTTCTCGTTCAAGAAATCCTGGCGCAGCGACTTGCCTTGCGCCGCGCGGCTCGTGGTCGGAATGCCCTTCAGATATTTGTCGGTCAGCATGCCCTGCGCCAGCGGCGAGAAGACGATCGAGCCAATGCCGAGGTCTTCGAGCGTGTCGAGCAGCCCGTCCTCTTCCACCCAGCGATTGATCATCGAATAGCTCGGCTGATGGATCAGGCACGGCGTGCCGAGGTCCGCCAGGATCGCGGCCGCCTCGCGTGTTCGCTGCGAATTGTAGGACGAGATGCCGGCATAAAGGGCGCGACCTGAGCGCACCGCATAGTCGAGCGCCGTCATCGTCTCCTCGAGTGGCGTGTTCGGATCGAAGCGGTGCGAATAGAAAATATCGACATAGTCGAGCCCCATCCGCTTCAGGCTCTGGTCGAGGCTGGCGATCAGATATTTGCGGCTGCCCCACTCGCCATACGGCCCCGGCCACATGCCATAGCCGGCCTTGGTCGAGATGATCAGCTCGTCGCGATAGCCGTGGAAGTCGGTGCGAAGAATTTCGCCGAACGCTGTCTCGGCAGAGCCCGGCGGCGGGCCGTAATTGTTGGCAAGATCGAAATGGGTGATGCCGAGGTCGAACGCCTTGCGGGAAATCGCGCGCTTCGTCTCGTGCGGCGTGTCGCCGCCGAAATTGTGCCAGAGCCCGAGCGAGATCGCCGGGAGTAGAAGGCCGGAGCGGCCGACCCGGTTGTAGATCATCGACCCATAGCGGTTTTCAGCCGGTTGCCAGCTCATCTCGTCTCTCCGAAAATGAAAAGGGCCGGCAAAGCGCCGGCCCTGCCTGATCAGCTTAAGCCGCTTTGCGCTTGCTGCCAGCCCCTGAGGGCACTTTCTTTGCGACCTTCTTCGCGACCTTGCGCACGGTCGCCGGCTTCTTCGCCATCAGCGATTTCGCTTCCGCGATGCCAAGTGCTGCCGGCCGCTCGCAGGTGGTCTGAAGCGCGAGGACCTTGCCGGTCTCGGCCGCCTTGAGGATGCTCGTCATCACGTCGACGGCATGCAGCGCGAGCTCCATCGAGCAGCGGTGCGGGCGGCTCTCCTGGATCGCGACCGCCATGTCGGCGAGGCCGATCGTGCGGTAGTTCGCCATCATGCCGACCGAGTGCTGCTGGTTCGGGACCGAGAAGGGATGCGCCCATTTCGGCATCTTCTTCACGTCGTCGCTCTTCTTCGTGTAGCGCACGTCGCCGCCGAAGAAGTTCGGGTCCGGCACATGCAGCGTGCCGTCCTCGCCGTACAGCTCCATCGGCTTGTGGCCGTGGTTCCAGACGTCCCAGCTCGTATTCATCGTGACCACGGCGCCGCTCTCGAATTCCAGCAGCGCATGGATCGTGGTCGGCGTCTTCACCGGGATTTTTTCGCCGTAGCGCGGCTTCGACGTGATCGTGCGTTCCTTCGCCGGCGTGCTGGCGAAAGCCGAAACCCGCTTCACCGGCCCGATGAGCTGGACGAGGTTCGTCACGTAGTAAGGTCCGATGTCGAGCACAGGACCCGCGCCCGGCAGGAAGAAGAAGTCGGGATTGGGATGCCAATGCTCCATGCCGTGGCTCATAACGTAGGCCGTGCCGCTGGTGATCTTACCGACCTTGCCGCTGTCGATCAGCTCGCGGGCGAACTGGTGTGCGCCGCCAAGGAATGTGTCGGGCGCCGAGCCGATGCGAAGCTTCTTCTTCGCCGCGCGTTTCTTCAGGTCGAGGCCTTCCTTCACCGACAGCACGAACGGCTTTTCCGAGTAGACGTGCTTGCCGGCGTCGAGCACGCGCTTCGACACTTCGTAGTGCGCGGCCGGAATCGTCAAATTGACGATGATGTCGATATCCTTCGCCGCGAGCAGCCCGTCGACGGTTTCGGCGCGGATGTTGAACTCCTTCGCGCGCGCCTGTGCGGCCTTTGCGTCGATGTCAGCGCAGGCGCGCATTTCGATACCGCGAAACAGCGGCGCGAGACGGAAATATGCAGCCGAGATGTTACCGCAGCCGATAACACCGACCCCCAAATTCTTAGCCATTGGTGATTGCTCCTAGTATTTCTTAGCCGACTCGATCGAGCGGCGCGCGAAACGCTCATAGTCGCTCGGGTTGTCGTGTTCCATGACAAAAATCTTCGCCTTGGTCTTGGCGCGGAACGCCTTGATGAGGCCTGGCCAGTCGACGGTGCCGTGACCGACATCGGCCCAGCCGTCCTCATCCTTGGCCTCGCCGGCCGGCGCTATGTCTTTCACATGCACAGCGACGATGCGGCTTGCATAGTCGTCGATCCATTTCAGCGGATCTGCGCCGCCGCGGATCACCCAGGCGACATCCATCTCGAAGTCGAGCGACGGCGCCGCGTCAAGGATGTGCGCCATCGGCGTCGAGCCGTCAGCCAGCGTCTTGAATTCGAAATCGTGATTATGCCAGGCGAAAGCGAAACCGGCATCCTGATAGGTCTTGCCGACCTTCGCCAGACGCTTGCCGAACTCCTTCCAGCCGGCGGCGTCCGCCGGGCGCTGCTCCGCCGCGATGTGCGGGCAGGCGACAACTTTCATGCCGAACAGCTTGGCGACACGCAGGGCGCTCGCGGAATCGCTCTCCAGCATGTCCAGCGAGAAGTGGCCGGAGGGCATCGTCAGGCCGCTCTTGTCGAGCTCCGCCTTCAAGCTGTCGGCCGCGCCGTAGAGGCCGCCAAAGCCCTCGACCTCCTTGTAGCCGACCTTCGCCAGCGTCTGGATCACCTTGTCCCAGGGTTGAAAATTCCGTGCGCTATAGAGCTGAAATGACCAGTCCATGTCCTTGTCCGTTTCTTTAGGTCTTGGGAGTGCTTTTCGAAATTGTGTCTAGAGCCGGTTTTCCGACGAAGCGTCGAAGATCGAGGCGCGGGCGGGATCGAAGCCGATCAGGACCTTGTCGCCAACCTTGAGATAGCGCTCGGAGTCGGTGCGGAAGGAAAGGCTCTGGTTGCCGAGCTTCGACCACACCAGCGTGTCCGAGCCCATCGGCTCGACGATCTCGACGTCGACCTCCCTGGAGAAGGGCATCGACCGCGCCTGCTCGTCATGGGCGACGTGCTCCGGCCGAATGCCGAACGTGGCCGGCCCGGCGTGACCGCCGTTCTGGGCCTGATAGCGTTCCACGGGGATCTTCGCGTCTCCGGCTTTGAATGCACCCGACTCGATCGCGCCATCGATGAAGTTCATGCCGGGCGAGCCGATGAAGCCCGCGACATACCGATTGACCGGCTTGGAGTAGATCACATGCGGTGAATCGAGCTGCTGGATCAAGCCGCCGCGCATCACCGCGATGCGGTCGGCAAGTGTCATCGCTTCGATCTGGTCGTGCGTGACGTAGATCATCGTGTTGTTCAGCCGCTGATGCAGCCGCTTGATCTCGACGCGGAGTTCCGAACGCAGTTTCGCGTCGAGGTTCGACAGTGGTTCGTCGAACAGGAAGACGTCGACATCGCGTACCAGGGCGCGGCCGATCGCGACGCGCTGGCGCTGACCGCCCGAGAGCGCCGACGGCTTGCGCTTCAGCAGCGGCTCGATCTGCAGGATGCCCGCGGCGCGGGCGATACGCTTGGCGATCTCGTCGCGCGGCATGCCGGCATTCTTCAGGCCGAAGGAGAGATTTCCTTCCACCGTCATCTGCGGGTAGAGCGCGTAGGACTGGAACACCATGCCGATGCCGCGGTCCTTCGGCTCTTCCCAGGTGACATTCTTCCCGTTGATGAAAATCTGGCCGGCGGTGACGTCGAGCAGGCCGGCGATGCAGTTGAGCAAGGTCGACTTGCCACAGCCCGAGGGCCCGAGCAGAACAAGGAATTCGCCCTGCTCCACATCGAGGTTCAGCTTCTTCAGAACCTCGACCGAGCCGAAATTCAGCGAGACGTCGCGAACCGATACGCTTGCCATGGCATCAACCCTTCACCGCGCCCGCGGCAATGCCACGCACGAACAGTTTGCCTGAGACGAAATAGACGATCAGCGGAACGAGGCCGGTGAGCAGCGTCGCCGCCATGTTGACGTTGTACTCTTTCACGCCCTGCACCGAGTTGACGATGTTGTTGAGCTGCACCGTCATCGGATAGACGTCCGGCTTGGTGTAGACGACGCCGAACAGGAAGTCGTTCCAGATGCCGGTCACCTGCAGGATGATCGCGACGACGAAGATCGGCAGCGACATCGGCAGCATGATGCGGAAATAGATGCCCCAGAAGCCGGCGCCGTCGACGCGCGCCGCCTTGAACAGCTCCTCCGGCAGCGACGTGAAGTAGTTGCGGAAAAGCAGCGTCAGGATCGGCATGCCGAAGATCGAGTGCACGATGACCAGGCCGGACAGCGAGCCGTAGAGCCCGATTTCGCGCAGGATGATGACGATCGGGTAGAGCATCACCTGATATGGGATGAAGGCGCCGAAGATCAGGATGGTGAAGAAGATGTCGGCGCCCTTGAACTTCCAGTTGGCGAGCGCGTAGCCGTTCAGCGAGGCGATGGCGATCGACAGGATCACCGACGGCACGGTGATCCGGACCGAGTTCCAGAAGCCACGCGAAAGACCTTCGCAGTTCAGCCCAGTGCAAGCCTCCGCCCACGCCTTCACCCATGGCTGGAACGTGATTTCCAGCGGCGGCGAAAAGACGTTGCCGAGGCGTATCTCCGGCATGCCCTTCAGCGATGTGACGATCATCACGTAGAGCGGCAGCAGATAATAGATCGAGACGAGCAGCAGCGTGCCGTAGATCATGATGTTGCGCGGCGAAAACGCCGGGCGCGGCTTCGGCCCGTGCGGACCCGCGGCGAAAGCGATGGCCGGTTCGACGTGGCCGGCGGCGACGTGGGACACGCTAGACATTTCTGCGCCTCCCGCCGAACTCGAGATAGGCCCACGGGATCAGCACGACCAGAACCGAGAGCAGCATCATGGTCGAGGCGGCGAAACCCTGCGCGAGATTCTGGCCGAGGAACATCTTGTCATAGACGTATTTGGCCGGAACCTCAGAGGCGATGCCGGGGCCGCCGCTCGTCTGCGCCACGACGAGGTCGTAAAGGCGCACGATGCCCGAGGCGATCAGAACCAGCGTGGTGATGAACACCGGCCGCATCATCGGAATGATGATGAGAAGATACGTCTTCCACATCGGGATGCCGTCGACGCGCGCGGCCTTCCAGATGTCTTCGTCAATGCCGCGCAAGCCCGCCAGCATGAGGCACATGACCAGTCCCGTCCCCTGCCAGAGACCGGCGATCAGGATGCCGTAGATGACGATGTCCTGATCGTAGAGGGGGTCGAAGGCGAAGCTCGTCCAGCCGAGCGAGCGCACCACGCTCTGGATGCCGTATTCGGGATTCAGGATCCACTGCCAGACAAGGCCGGTGACGATGAACGACAGCGCGAAGGGGTAGAGGAAGATGGTGCGGAACGTGTTCTCGAAGCGGATTTTCTGGTCCATCAGCGCTGCGAGCACGAAACCGATGACCAGCGAAAAAACCAGCGACAGGGCGCCGTAGATCAGGATGTTCTCGATCGAGATGATCCAGCGGTTCTGTTCCCACAGACGCTCATACTGATCGAAGCCAACCCATTTCAGCCTGGGCAGCAGCTTGGAGTCGGTGAAGGAGTAGACAATCGTCCAGATCGTACCGCCGAAGAAGACGAACACGGCGGTCAGGATCATCGGAATCGCCGCGATCTTGGCGTTCAAATTCCGAAGGAGCTGATTTGGACGCCGCGCGACAGCATCGCGGCTGGCTGCTTCTATTGCAAACCCTCGGACGGCATGCGGACTAGCTTCCGTGGCCATGTCCCTCTCCGCTGGACCCAATGACTATAACGATCCTTGCCAGCCCGACGCAGGGCCGGCAAGGATCGAGCGGAGTATAGACCTTTAGTCGGCCGCCGCGATGATCTCGGCGTACTTCTTCTGGGCGTCTTCGGCGCTGATCGCGTCGGAGGACCAGAACTCGGTCATCAGATCTTCGATCTGACCCTGCGTGTCCGGCGAAAGCGTCTGGTTGCCGTCCGGCAGGATGTTGCCGGAAGCGAGGATTTCCAGACCCTGCTTCATGCAGTCGTTGGCGGCGGCCAGATCGACGTCGCCGCGGACCGGCAGCGAGCCCTTCTTCAGGTTGAAGTTGACCTGGACTTCCTTCGACAGCATCAGCGAGGCTAGCCGCATCTGCGCAGCCGTCTTCTCAGGATCGTTGAGCTTCGGGAAGTAGAACGCGTCACCACCCGTCGAGATGAGCTTGTTCACACCCAGCCCGGGCAGGCAGCTATAGTCCTTGCCGGCAACCTGTCCGGCGACCTGGAATTCACCCTGCGCCCAGTCGCCCATGATCTGTCCGCCGGCAGCGCCGGTGATCACGAGGTTGGTTGCCTGGTTCCAGTCCTGCACGTTGGAGTTCTTGCGGAACGCACGGGCGTCGGCCGCGGCCTTGAACACCTTCGCGTATTCCGGTCCACCGGCGACTTCGGCGTTCTTGTCGATGTTGACGGCCTTCCACGCGTCGATGCCGCCGATGGCGATGGCGATCACGCCGAACGCACCCGACGACTGCCAGGGCTGGTTGCCCATCGCGAGCGGGATCTTGCCCGCCTTCTCGAGCGCCGGAGCGGCGGCAACGAACTCATCCCAGTTCGTCGGAACGGGCACGCCGGCATCGGCAAACGCCTTGTGGCTCAGCCAGATCCACTGCCACGAATGGATGTTGACCGGCACGCAATAGATTTTGCCTTCAAAGGTGCAGCTGTCGAGCAGCGATTTCGGATGGACGAGTTCCGCCCATTTCTCTTTCGTGGCGATCTCGGTCAGGTCCTGCATCAGGCCGGCCTGAACGAGTTCCTCGGCCTGGCGGCCGTGGTTGAACTGGGTCGCACCCATCGGATCGCCGCCGGTGATGCGGCTGATCATGATCGGACGCGCGGTGCCGCCCGAACCGGCGATGGCGCCGTCGATCCACTTGTCGCCGGAAGCGTCGAAAGCCTTGGCAAGTTCGGCGACGGCGGCAGCTTCACCACCCGAGGTCCACCAGTGGGTGACTTCGAGATCGGTCGACATCGCCGGGCCGGAAAAGAATGCGACCGACGCCGCAAAGGCAGCGGTCCTCAAAGTATAACGCATCGCAGTTTCCTCCCTGAATCTGAAACGTTACAGATCGGACGCTAGTCCATGGGTTTTGAATCCGCAATGGCCTTTCGCCGTCAGATGGTGAATTTTTTCGTGCCTCGAATTAAACCATGGTAGCGGTACCGTCGCAGGAGCCGCGCAAAAATCCTTGCTGCAATGCCGCATCGTGAATCATATTTGCGCGCCAAGCCGCTGATTCTGCGGGTTGTTGCACTGCGTCATCGGCAGACTCCCTGTTTCCTCGACCCGGCCGCTGGGTGCATCTCTTTGGGCAGTACGGTCACGCTGCCCGACATTCGGGCAGAAATCTGTAACGTTACAGATGCTTGCGAAGCGGCTGCAAAAGGTTCAGTGTGCGGCCGCTGCCACGTGTGGTAGAGGGCGGGCGGCACGCAGGTTGAGAATGGGCAAGAGCACCACAGAGCGCGATCAGGGGGCTGTCGCGGCGCCGGAGGCGGGACGCCCGACGCTGAAGACGATCGCTTTCATGACAGGGTTGGGCGTGACCACTGTGTCGCGCGCGCTGAAGGATGCGCCCGAGATCGGCGAGGAGACGAAGAAGCGCGTGCAGCTCGTCGCGCGCCAGGTGGGCTACCGGCCGAACCGCGCCGGGGTGCGTCTCAGGACCGGCAAGACCAATGTGATCAGCCTCGTGCTCAACACCGAAGACCAGATCATGGGCTTCGTGTCGGACATCATCTACGGAATTTCGGAGACGCTCGCGGAGACGCCCTACCATCTGATCGTCACGCCCTATTCGAGCAAGAAGGATCCGATGGAGCCGGTGCGTTATGTCGTGGAGACCGGCTCCGCCGACGGCATCATCATCTCGCGCACCCAGCCGGACGATCCGCGCGTGCGCTACATGACCGAGCGCGGCTTTCCCTTCGCCACGCATGGCCGCACGCATATGGGCCTCGACCATCCCTTCCACGATTTCGACAATTACGTCTTCGGCATCGAAGCGGTGCGCCGGCTGGTTTCGCTCGGGCGCAGCAGGCTGGCGCTGCTGGCGCCGCCTTCGACGCTCTCCTACCACCATCACACCGTGAACGGTTTCGCGGACGGCTTGAGCGAGGCAAGCGTCACGGAGTTCCCCCACAACACGATCAGCATCGACGATTCGATCGAGCACATCCGGGCCCGCACCACGCAGGTGATGCGGCGCGCCAATCGCCCCGACGGATTTGTCTCCAGTGCAGGCGCGGCGACGCTGGCGCTGGTTGCCGGCATCGAGGATGCGGGCCTGGCAGTCGGCAAGGATGTCGACATCGTCTCGAAGCAATCGTCGAAACTGCTGCATCTCTTCCGCCCGGCGATCCAGGTGGTGAACGAGGATTTCCGCCTCGCCGGCCGCGAGCTTGCGCGCTGTGTGCTCGGCTCGATCGCGGGGCAAACCGGACCGGCGCTGCAAAGCCTTAGCCGGCCGAGCGGCGTCGAAGCCTATGAAGAGCCGGTGAGCTTCGGCACGCCCACGCCGCAAGCGGCGGAGTAATCAGGCGGAGCCACCCCACGGCCCGTGATGCGCGCCCTCGGCGTCGACGCGCTCGAAGCCGTGCGCGCCGAAGAAATCGCGCTGCGCCTGGACGAGATTCGTCGTGCCGCGGCCCTGGCGATAGGCGTCGAAATAAGCAAGCGCGGACGACAGCGCCGGCACCGGCAGCCCGGCCTCGGAGGCGCGCGCGACGATGGTGCGCAGCGACGGATGCGCCTCCTGCATCATCGTCACGAAGCTTGGCGCCATCAGCAGATTGTCGATCGATCCGCCTGCGGCAAAGGCGGCCGCGATCTCATCGAGGAAGGCCGAACGGATGATGCAGCCGGCGCGCCAGATGCGCGCCACCGTCGGCAGCGGCAGTCCCCAGCCGAATTCGTTCGACGCCGCATCCATGACGGCAAAGCCCTGCGCATAGGCCGCGATCTTGCCGGCGAGCAGCGCCATTTCCAGATCTTTCAGCATCGCCTTGCCGGCGGTGCCGACGCGGCCCATCGCCTTGCCGTAGACCTTCTCCGCCGCGAGACGCTCGTCCTTCATGCCGGAGATGACGCGCGCGGCCACCGCCGCCTCGATCGCGGTCGCGGGCACGCCCAGCGTCTGCGCCTCGATCACCGACCAGCGGCCTGTGCCCTTCTGGCCGGCCTTGTCGAGAATGATGTCGACGATCGGCTGTCCGGTTTCCGGATCGTCGACCGCCAGCACCGATCCTGTGATTTCGATCAGGTAGGAATTCAGCCGGCCCTTGTTCCATTCTTCGAAAACCTTGCCGATGTCCTTGGCCTTCATGCCGAGCCCGTCGCGCAATATGCCATAGATCTCGGCGATCATCTGCATGTCGGCATATTCGATGCCGTTGTGGATTGTCTTGACGAAATGGCCGGCGCCGCCTTCGCCGAGCCAGGCTGCGCAGGGCTCACCCTCGAACTTTGCCGAAATCGCGACGAGCACATCCTCGACGCGCTTCCAGGAAGATTCCTTGCCGCCGACCATGATCGACGGGCCGTGGCGCGCGCCTTCCTCGCCGCCCGACACGCCCATGCCGATGAAGGTCAGGCCGGTCTGCTTCAGCTCATCGAAGCGGCGGACGGTGTCGCGAAAGTTGGCGTTGCCGGCGTCGATGATGATGTCGTTGGCGGAGAGCACACCGCGCAGCAGCGCGATCTGTTCGTCGACCGCGCGGCCCGCCTGCACCATCAGGATCACCGGCCGCGGCGGGCGGATCGCTGCGACGAATTCCTGCACCGTGTGGCACGGCACGATGTTCGATTGCAGGTCGCCGGCGTTGTAGAAAAAGGTGTCCGTGCGCGCGACCGTGCGGTTGAAGACGGCGACGCGGTTTCCTTTTTCGGCGATGTTCAGCGCGAGGTTCGAACCCATCACGCCGAGGCCGATCAGGCCGATATCCGCGCCGCCGTCATTCGCCATGGTCGTTTCCATCCCAAACTGCTTTTCAGGCGGGATGATTGGCGGGCGCGTGGCATCGCGTCAACCGCAGTTCGAGATAATTACGCCCCCTCCACCACGCTTCGCGTGGTCCCCCTCCCCCGCTTCGCAGGGGAGGATCAAAGGTCGCGGACTTCATCGCCGGTTGATCCTCCCCCGTTTACGGGGGAGGGGGACCGCCGAAGGCGGTGGAGGGGGCGGCTAGCTCTACAGGAATTCTTCCCGCGCCGGCACGAAGGTGTCGAGCAGAAGACCCGGCTCCAGCGCCTTCACGCCGTGAACGAGGTTGGATGCGACGATGAAGCTCTGGCCCTTGGACAGGACCTCCGTCTTGCCGTCGATCGTCACCTCGAAACTGCCTTCGGCGACATAGCTCGACTGCACGTGCGGGTGCTGGTGCAGCTTGCCGACGGCATCTTTCTGGAACTCGAACTCCACGACCATGAGATCGTCATTGTAGGTCTGGATGCGGCGACGCACGCCGGGGTCGGTCGGCGTCCAGTCATTGTCGCCACGGCGGACAAAGGCTTCGCTTGTCGCCATAGTCGCCTCCTATCGCGCCAGCCAGCCGCCATCGACGGGCAGGATAGCGCCATGGATATAATTAGCCGCGTCGCTTGCCAGGAAGACGGCCATGCCGCCAATGTCTTCGGGCTTGCCCCAATGGCCGGCGGGAATGCGCTTCAGGATTTCCTGATAGCGAGCGGGATCTTCCAGCAGCGGCTTGGTGTTGTTCGTCTCGATATAGCCCGGCGCGATCGCGTTGACATTGATGCCGCGCGGCGCCCACTCATTGGCGAGGATGCGGGTCAGTCCGGCCAGCCCGGCTTTCGACGCCGTGTAGGGCGCGATGCGGATGCCGCCCTGGAACGACATCATCGACGCCGTCATGATGACGCGCGCTTTGCGCTCCGCGGCAAACACCTTCCGCGCAAACGCCTGGCTGAGCAGGAAGATCGCCTTCAAATTCACGTCGAGCACGACGTCCCAGTCGGCTTCGGTCAAATCCACGGCGTCGCCGCGCCGCGTGATGCCGGCATTGTTGACAAGAATGTCGATTGGGCCGTGTTCGTCCCAGACCTTCTCCAGCACCTTCGCAGCGGCTGCAGGTTTCTCGAGATCGATCTTGATCTCGCGCGCCTGTCCGCTCGCCGCTTCGATCGCCTTGATCGTTTCAGCCATGGACGAACGGCCCGCAGCCAGAACTTCCGCGCCGGCGCGCGCGAGCGCGACCGCGATCCCCTGCCCGATGCCGGTGTTGGCGCCGGTAACGAAGGCGCGCTTACCCTTCAGGCTGAACGGATCGCTCATCGCAACTCTCCGATCGCGACCTTGTCGACGTCGGCGTAGTCGACATTGTCGCCCGCCATGGCCCAGATGAAGGCGTAGTTCGAGGTGCCGGCACCCGAGTGGATCGACCATCCCGGCGACAGCACCGCCTCGTCGCTCTTCATCACGACGTGGCGCGTCTCGTCGGGCTCGCCCATGAAGTGGAAGACACGCTGATCGTCGGCAAGATCGAAATAGAGATATGCCTCCATGCGACGGTCATGCACGTGGCACGGCATGGTGTTCCACACTGAGCCTGGCGCGAGCTGCGTCATGCCGACGACGAGCTGGCAGGTTTTCGCACCCTCAGGATGGATGAACTGGAAGATGGAGCGCTCGTTCGAGGTCGCCTGCGAACCGAGGTCCATCCGCTTGGCGTCGGCGATCCTGATCAGCTTTGTCGGATGCGCCGCGTGCGCAGGGGCGCTCAGCAGATAGAATTTTGCCGGCTTCGATGCGTCGTCCGAGGCAAACGATACCGGTTTGGTGCCGAGCCCGACATAGAGCATGTCGCGCGGGCCGACGGCAAAGGTCTCGCTACCGGCAACGATCTTGCCCCCACCGCCGACATTCACCGCGATCACTTCGCGGCGGTCGAGGAAGTTCGCTGTGCCGGTCGGCTTGATCGCCTCGAGCACAAGCGGTTTGTCCGTTGGCATCGCGCCACCGACGATCATGCGGTCGTAATGCGTATAGGTCAGGCTGATGCGGCCGGACTGGAAAAGATCACCGATGTGGAAGTGAGATCGCAGCTCGTCCGTGCCCATCGCGGCGGCCGCGAGAGGGTCGATCGCAAAACGCGAGCTGTAGTCGATGTGTTCGGCCATACCGGTCTCTTCCGCAAATTGAGAGGCTTAAAGCGGGCGTGTCTTGCTCATGACGGAGAGATATTCCTCATACCGTCCGTTGAGCCGTTCGCGATAGCGTTGCTGGCTGGCGCCGAGATGCGCGCGCATGCCCGCGCGCGCCGCATCCGAATCTCCCAGCGAAATCGCCTTCAGGATCGCGAGATGCTCGCGCTGCAGGCCTTTCTGATACTCGATGGTGAGCACGCTGTCCGTCCCCCAGGGCGAGGTCACGTCGCACGGGATCGTGCGGCTGCCCAGTGCGTCCAACACCTCGACATAAAACGGATTGTTCGTCGCGGCAGCGATCGCCCGGTGGAACGCGAAGTCGGTCTTGCCGGTCGGATGCCCGACCTCGACCAGACGCTCGAACTCGAAGAATGCTTCCTGGATATTCGCTTCCTGCGCGCTGTTGCGGCGCAACGCCGCCAGGCCGGCGCTCTCGATCTCGATGCCCAAGCGCACTTCGAGCACATTGAGCGCATTGGAGATCGAGCGGCCGTTCTCGGCGCTGAGCTGGATGAACGCTTGTGTCGGCTGCTCGATGACGAACACGCCCGCACCCTGCCTGGGCTCGACCAGCCCGTCTGCGGCGAGCGTCGCAATCGCCTCGCGGATCACCGTGCGCGACACGCCGAAGGTCTCGGTGAGCTGATGCTCGGTCGGCAGCTTCTGCCCGGGCGCGAACTCGCCGCCGAGCACCTGGCCGCGCAAGGCCGCGACCACGCGGTTGGCCAGCTTGGGCTTGCGTTCGTTTCTCTGGACGTCGAACGTGTCGGACATTGTCGCGGCCTATCTGAACACGCTGGGCAGCCAGAGCGACAGTGCGGGGATGTAGGTCACCAGCCCCAGAACCACCAGGCTTGCGGCGTAAAACGGCCAGATCGAACGCATCGCTTCCCAGACGCTGATCTTGGCGACGGCGCAGGCGACGAACTGCACGGCGCCGACCGGCGGCGTATTCAGGCCGATGCCGAGGTTGAGGATCAGGATGACGCCGAAATGCACCGGGTCGACGCCGTAATGCGTGGCGACGGGAAGGAAGATCGGCGTGCAGATGATGATCGTCGGTCCCATGTCCATGAAGGTGCCGAGCAGCAGCAGGATCAGGTTGATCAGGAGCAGCACGACGAGCGGATTCTCGGAGATCGTGCCCATCCATTCGGTCAATTGCGCCGGGATCCTGAGGAACGCCATCAGCCAGGCGAAGGATGCGGCCGTGCCGATGATGAGCAGGACCATCGCGGTGGTGCGCACGGCGCCCAGCGTGGCATGCACGAAGTTCTGCCAGCCCATCGAGCGGTAGACGACAAGCGTCACCAGCAGGGCGTAGAAAACCGCGATGCAGGAGCTCTCCGTCGCGGTGAAGACGCCGGAGCGCACGCCGCCGAAGATGATCGCGATCAGCAGCAGGCCGGGCAGCGAATAGAGGAAGAACCAGCCGACGCGCGCGAAACCCGGAAACGGCTCGGTCGGATAGCCGCGGCTGCGCGCGACGAAATAGGCCGTGACCATGAGAGACGCCGCGAAGAGCAGCCCCGGAATGATGCCCGCCGTGAACAGATCGGCGATCGAGATCTTTCCGCCGGCCGAGATCGAATAGATAATCATGTTGTGCGAGGGCGGCAAAAGCAGCGCGATCAGCGCCGCCATCGAGGTGACGTTCACCGCATAGTCGGCGCCGTAGCCGCGCGCCTTCATCTGCGGGATCATCAACCCGCCGACGGCAGCCGCTTCCGCGACCGCCGAGCCGGAAATGCCGCCGAAGAGTGTCGAGGCGGCGATGTTCACCTGGCCGAGACCGCCGCGCAAATGGCCGATCAACGCTCCGGCGAAATTGACGATGCGCTGCGCAATGCCGCCGCGCACCATCAGATCTCCCGAATAGATGAAGAACGGAATGGCAAGCAGCGTGAAGACGCTCATGCCGGAATTCATCTGCTGGAAAATCACCAGCGGCGGCAGTCCCATATAGACGACCGCCGCGAAGCTCGCGATGCCGAGGCAGAACGCGATCGGCGTGCCGATCAGCATCAGCAGCGTGAAGACGCCGAAGAGAATGAGTGACGCCATCTCAGACTTCCTTCACTTCGGCGATCGACGGGATCTCGTCCTCGTCGTGAATGTCCTTGTCGACGTCGACGCCCGACCAGCGCAGCAGCATGCGCTCGAGCGAGAAAAGCGCGATCAGCACACCGCCGGCCGCGAGCGGCAGATAGCGGAAAGCGCCCGAGATGCCGAGCGAGGGCAATTGCTCCCTCCACTGCAGATGGATGAGCTGGATGCCGTAGATCACCATGCCGATGGCGAAAGCCAGCACCAGCACGTCGGAAATGGTGCGCAGGATCTTCTTGCTGCCGCTCGGCAGCACATAGAGCAGCACGTCGAAGCCGAGATGGTAGTTCTCGCGCACGCCGACGGCGGCGCCGAGAAAGATGAACCAGCTCATGATCAGGATCGCGGTGAGCTCGGTCCAACTGTTGCCGACGTTCAGCACGTAGCGCAGGAACACCTGCCAGAGGACGATGACCGACATCACCACGAGGCCGAAGCCCGCGAGGTAGAGCGCGGCGTCGGACACGCGCGACAGCACCTTCGCCACCGCCGCGATCCCCGGATGGATCGCCGACTGCGCCTTGGGCGGAGCCGCTTCGCCTATGCTGATCGGTTCGGACATTCTTCTACCTTGCCCATGCTTTTACTCGTGGGACCGTCGAGAGAAACGGGGCCGCGAAAGATCGCAGCCCCGCCCTGATGTTACTTCACTGCCTGGATACGAGCCACGAAGTCCTTGAGCTCAGGCGTGTTCACATACTTCTCGTAGACAGGCTTCATCGCGTCGATGAAGGGCTGCTTGTCCGGCGTGGTGATCTGCGAACCGGCGTCCTCGACGATCTTGCGCGACTGCGCGACGCGGGCATCCCAGAGTTCCCACTGCTTTTCCATGGACTCCTTGCCGGCTGCCTTGAAGATCGCCTGATCCTCGGGCGTCAGCTTGTCCCAGGCCGTCTTCGACATGACGAACACTTCCGGCACGATGGTGTGCTCGTCGAGCGAGTAGTTCTTCGCGACCTCGAAATGCTTGGCCGACTCATAGCTCGGGAAGTTGTTCTCGGCGCCGTCGATGACGCCCGTTTCGATCGCCGAATAGACTTCGCCGTAAGGCATCGGCGTCGCGGTCGCACCCAATGCCGCCACCATGTCGACGAACACGTCCGACTGGATGACGCGATACTTCTGGCCGGCCAGGTCCGCCACTGAATTGACCGGCTTCTTCGAATTGTAGAAGGAGCGCGCGCCGCCGTCATAGAAGGCGATCACCACCACGCCATGCTCCGGGAAGCCGGCGGCAACCTCGTCGCCGATCTCGCCCGCCATGACCTTGCGGGCATGATCCGGCGAGGTGAAGAGGTAAGGCAGCGATGGGATCTTGGTCAGCGGCACGAGGCCGTTCCACGGCGCCATCGAGACGCGGTTCAGGTCGATGACGCCCGAGCGCACCTGCTCGATCGTATCGGCTTCCTGGCCGAGCTGAGCGGAGTGATAGACCTCGACCGAGTAGCGACCCTGGGTCCGCTCCTTCACGAGTTCGCCGAAATATTTCACGGCCTCGACGGTCGGATAGCCGTCCGGATGTGTGTCGGACGAGCGCAATACGGTCTGCGCGGCGGCAACGCCGGTCATCAATGCCGTGGCGAGTACCGCCGCGGCCGTCAGTTTCGAGACATTTAACATTACATACTCCTCCCTGAGTTTTTGGGTTCAAGAACCCGTCAAAGCCGATACGCCTTCTTGGCCAGCGTATAGGCAAGCTCGCTCGCAAGTTCGAAAGCCTCGTCCTCCCGAAGCTGCCCTCCCCGCACCAGTTCGGCGAGGTATGCCGCATCCACCCGCCGCGCGACGTCATGGCGCGCCGGGATCGATGGAAAGGCGCGCGTGTCGTCGTTGAAGCCGACGGTGTTGTAGAAGCCCGCCGTCTCCGTGGTCAGGTCGCGATAGCGGCGCATGCCGGCGGCACTGTCGAAGAACCACCAGGCAGGCCCGAGCTTCAGCGCCGGATAGACGCCGGCCAGCGGCGCGAGTTCGCGCGCATAGGCCGTCTCGTCCAGCGTGAAGACGATGACCGTCAGATCGGGCTCCATGCCGACCGCATCGAGCAGTGGTTTCAGCGCCGCGACATAATTCGTTTGGGTCGGGATATCGAAGCCCTTGTCGCGCCCATAGGTCGCGTGAACCGACGGCGAATGGTTGCGCCACGAGCCCGGATGGATCTGCAGCACGAGCCCGTCGTCGAGGCTCATCTTCGCCATCTCGGTCAGCATCTGTGCGCGGAAGAGTTTTGCGTCCTCGGCCAGTACTTTTTTCTTCAGCACACGCTTGAACAGCGCCTCGGCTTCCTTCGCCGACAGGTTCGCCGTGTCAGCGGTCGCGTGGCCATGGTCGCTCGCCGTCGCGCCGTGTTTCCTGAAAAAGGCGCGGCGCTTGCGATGCGCGTCGAGATAGCCTTTCCACGTGCCGGTATCGCAGCCGGTGATCTCGCCGAATGTGACGAGGTTGTCGCGAAACCCTTCGAACTCGGGATCGACAACCGAGTCCGGGCGGTAGGTGGTGACGACACGGCCCTTCCATCCGGATTTCTGGATCTTCCTGTGCCACTTCAGATCGTCGAGTGCGCCTTCTGTGGTGGCGATCACCTCGATGTTGAAGCGCTCGAACAGTGCGCGCGGCCGGTAAGCGTCGGTCGCGAGCTTCTCGGCGATGCGGTCGTAGTAGATGTCCGCGGTCTTCGCCGAGAGCGGCGCGAAAATGTCGAACAGGGTCTCGAAGGTGTGGTCGAGCCACAGCCGCGTCGGTGTGGCGCGAAACAGGTAATAGTTCTCGGCAAAAAGCCGCCAGATCTTGCGGCCGTCGGTCTCAGCTCGTGCACCAGCGGTGCGGGCGATGCCAAGCTTCTCCAGCGGCACGCCCTGGCTCACCAGCATGCGGAAAATGTAGTGGTCGGGAACGACCAGAAGCTGCGCGGGATCGGGGAACGGCTTGTCCTCGGCATACCAGCGCGGATCGGTATGGCCGTGCGGGCTGACGATCGGCAGGTCTTTCGTGGTCTCGTACAGCGACTTCGCCAGCGCCCGAGCCGAAGGGTCGAGCGGAAACAGGCGATTGTCGTCGAGCAGTCGCGCCAAGCCCCAATCCTCCCCGGGTCGACCCTGTTATCGGGTCTTGTCTGGCGGGGGAGACTCTTATTGGGATGCCTGCCGTAGTGTCAATACAAGTTCGGCAAAGTTGTATGATGACTTTCGTCTAAGGAGGCGCAAGCCCTGCTGGCTCAGGTTCCGCGCTTCTTTCGCCCGTACAGCTCCAGCCGGTGATGAATGATTTCGTAGCCCAGAGCCTTGGCGATTTCGTCCTGCAAAGCCTCGATACGGTCCGATTTGAACTCGATCACGTCGCCCGTGTCGAGATCGATCAGGTGGTCGTGATGTTCGCCGGCAGCGTTCTCGAACCGGGCCGGCCCGCCGCCAAAGGCATGCCGGTGGATGGCGCCAAACCCTTCGAGCAGCTTCATCGTGCGGTAAACGGTCGAAAGCGAGATCGAATTGTCGACCTGCACGGCGCGGCGGAAGATTTCCATCGCGTCGGGGTGGTCGTCCGTGCTGGTCAAAATGTCGATGATGACGCGGCGCGGACGCGTCACGCGCACCCCCGCCCTGCGCAGTTCCCTCGCATAGTCCGGCTTGTTGCTGGCGCGCTTCGGCATGGCAAAATTATGCGCCAGTTGACAATCAATTGCAAAGCAACTGCGACGCCCGAGGCCGCGAAAAGACAATCCGCCGCGGGCTAAAACATGCGACCCAGAACACCTATGTCAGCTTGACGCTGTCCTGCTTTTCCTGCCTCTCCGCGCCATGACCAAATCCAGCCTGAAGAAAATCGTCGTCGTCGGCAGCGGCCATGGTGGCGTCGAGCTTGCCGCGGCTTTGCGCCACCGCAATTTCGACGGCGCGATCACCATTGTCGGCGACGAGCCCGACCTGCCCTATCAGCGTCCGCCGCTGTCGAAGGAATTCCTGAAATCACCGGACGATTCCGGCCTGCCGCTCAAGGGCGAGAGTTTTTATCCGCAGAAGGATATCGCGCTGAGGCTCGGCGCGCGCGCCGAGCGCATCGACCGCGCAACACAGGAACTCGTGCTCTCCGATGGCGAGCGCCTTCCCTATGATCATCTCGCTCTCGCCACCGGCGCCCGCAACCGGACTTTACCCATTCCGGGACTCGACGCCGCGCCGAAACTGGAACTGCGCACGCTGAGCGACGCCCGCCGGCTCAATGCGCGGCTCAACGGGCTCGGCCACGTGACCGTGATCGGCGGCGGCTTCATCGGGCTGGAGGTCGCAGCACTTCTGCGCACGCGCGGAATCGAGGTCGACGTCGTCGAAGCCATGGACCGGCTGATGGGTCGCGTGCTTTCAACGCCGGCGTCCGGCTGGTTCAAGCGCTTCCACACCGAACTCGGCACGCGGCTGCATTTCGGCAAGCAGGTCACCGGAATCGAGGGCGAGGACGGCAGCGTTTCGGTCGCGCTTTCGGACGGTCTTTCGATCGAGACCGACGCGATCCTCGTCGCGGCCGGCGTCGTGCCGAACGCCGAACTCGCCGCTGACGCCGGCCTCGAAATCTCCAACGGCGTCGTCGTCGACGAGACCCTTCTCACCAGCGATCCGAACATATCCGCACTCGGTGACGCCGCCGCCTACCCCAACATGTTCGCCGGCGGCATGGCGCGGCTGGAATCGGTGCAGAACGCCGTCGACCAGGGCAAGGCGATCGCCGCGCGGCTGACCGGCGAGACCACACCTTACACGGCCGTGCCCTGGTTCTGGTCGCATCAGGGCAGCGCCAGGCTGCAGATCGCCGGCCTCTCCAACGGCCATGACGATGCGGTCGTGCGTGGCGACCTCGACGGCGACAAGTTTTCCATTTTCCTCTACCGCGGCGACGTGCTCGCCTCGGTCGAAAGCCTCAACAGCGCCGGCGAGCACATGGCCGCACGCCGCATCATCGGCGCGGGCACGTATGTGCCGAAGGACGTCGCGGCGGATATTTCCGCCGACCTGAAGGCGTTTTTGAAGTAGCGCCGACGCGCTCCCTCCCCTTGCGGCAAGGGTGGCCGGGCAAAGCCTGGCCGGGTGGGGTACGTGCGGCAGTGCGCCGGCGCCTCTTCCTTCTCCCCTTGTGGGAGAAGGTGTCGCCCTCGGGCTGGCTGAAAGCCAGCACGAGACAAGGCGGCGGATGAGGGGTGTTGGAAGAAATAAGGGGGTTGAGGATTGTGCTCCGTCCAGCACCCCTCATCCGACCTCGCCCCCGGCGGCTTTGCCGCCGTTTCGGGCTCGGCCACCTTCTCCCACAAGGGGAGAAGGGAAAGCGCTCCACCGCCGCCGCGAACTCTCCATCATCATCATCACCGCACCAACGCCGACGATTTCGCACCGACGCCGACGCCCCCTCTCCGCCTCGCCCACGGCGGCTTCGCCGTTCGTCGCCAAGCTCGCGGCCGGCACTCCTCTCCCCCGGGCAGGGGAGAGGTGGCGCGCGAAGCGCGACGGAGAGGGGGCAGCGCCCCACTTTGTCAGGAGCTGTCAGCAGTCTTCATCCACGCCCCTCCGCATCCGCGCGATAATGCCCCGCGTGGAAAGGAGGGCGGCGATGCCTGTGGACTGGAATGCGGTGATCGAGGGAAATCATGGGGTGCTGAAGCGCATCCTTGCCGAGCTCGTCGCCATGGCCGGATTGACCGACGCGGCGATCTTCACCTCCCCCTTGAGGGGAGGTCGACGCGAAGCGTCGGGTGGGGGTGGCGACGCGGTAGATACCCCCACCCGGCGGTCTGACGACCGCCGACCTCCTCTCAAGGGGGTGGAACCCGCGCCGACCCTGCCCCGCCATCTCCACACCGCGATCCTGAGAGTGCTGCGTCCGGCCGAATCCGCTGCGCGGCGGTTGATCGTCGTCATGGCGCGCGGCATTGTCGTGACGCTGCCGCCGTTTCGTCCGCGCACGCCGAAGAAGACGTCGCTGGCCCGCAAAGGTGGTACCGGCATCATCCTGCCGCATGGATTTGTCATGAAGCGTGGCGTCATCATGCCGTCTCCTGCACGCACACCCGGAGCGAATGATCGGGCCGCGCATCAACGCTTCCCGCCCCTCCCCCTGTTCGATCCGCGAAAACGATTTTTCTACGTCCGCCCCATGCGAAATCGCGGCGTGCCGCGCATCAGCGACCCCGTCGCCGGCGCGCGCTTCCCCATCCCCGTTCGGCAGCCACCCTTGCCCGACGGTCGCGTCAGTGCGGCGCGCATCCACCAGCGCCTCGCGACCCTCGCCGCCGCGCTCGACGATCTGCCGGGTCAGGCAAAACGTTTCGCGCGGCTGAGGGCCTTGCGGCTTGCCGCCCGTGCCCGGCAGAAAGAGCGCGAGGCCACTGGCGCACCGGCCCCGCATCCCCGGCCGCGCGCCCTGCATGTCTGGCCGCTGCGTCCCGGCCGTCCGCCCGGCTGGCAGCGCCGGCCGAAACACGAGGTCGACGAGGTGCTCAAAGACCTCCAATATTTCGCCCGCGAAGTGCTGGAACAGCCCGACACGTCGTGAGCCGCACCCGTCACAGGCGGTTCGACACGACCACGCGGCACAAGCCGTGGCTGGTGATGGCGAAGCACGCCCCCTCACCGGCCCTTCGGGCCACCTCTCCCCCACATTCGTGGGGGCGAGGAGTAGCGCTTCGGCGAATGCACCAAGCTTGCGGCCAGCGCTCCTCTCCC
>DATJTE010000032.1:0-7731 GCA_035503715.1 Rhizobiaceae bacterium
TATTTCGCCCGCGAAGTGCTGGAGCAGCCTGATACGTCATGAGCGACGCGGCAATTCCGAGTCTCGGAATCGGACGCGCGGAATGGCATCGCCATCCCGCCGCGCACTCCCGGCCGCAAGGCCGTGGAGGTTTTGGCGCGCGCCCTACTGCCTTCTTGCCTTCACGGCCGATCTAGCTGAAATGGCCTGTCAGAAACGGCAGCTCGCGTTGGTCACCGCTGCGATCGGCGAGCGTGATCGTCCCGTCGCCGAGCCGGATGTCGGTAACTTCGCTCCAGCCTTGCGGCACGGGGATCCCGCCGAGCGCGTGGCGAACGGCCACCTCACCCTGCGGCTTCAACGCTAGTGCTATGGGCTGTCCATCGCGCAACGGTTGTTTCCGCTCATTGTCGTTGAGGTGAACGGCGACGGCGCCCTCCTCGATGCCAAGCACAGCCGTGTGCCGGCTGTTCCACGGCGCATAGGAGCGGCCGCCATTGCTCATCCAGAGCACGGTCTGGGGCAGCGTCTTTGCATCCTTCACGGCGAAGAACACGAACCCCTCTTCCCTGGCGACTGCGGCCGACCAGCCGATCGTGGCGTCAGGTTTTTCCGACAGCACGATGAGGTCTTCATGGCCCGTGTCGAACGGATAAACCGTCGCGTCGACGGAGCCGCCATCCGCACGGCGGACGCTCGTCATCGACGCAAATTCCTGCGGATAGGCGAGCACTGAACGGCCGCGCGCCGGATCGGTTTCCAACGGCGTCGGCATGGTGCGGCCGAACGACTTTGGCGAGAAGCTGAGCTTCGCCGTGCCGGGCGCGCGGATCATCGCGTGATGCGCGACCGGCAGCGCGCCTGCGCCGCCGTGGAAGACATGGCGCTGGTAGAGCACCGGGTGGCCCGGCGCGACCGTCAGATGCTTCGTCAGCTTCGCGCCAGAGATTTCCTCGCGCAGCGCATAGCTGTGCGTCGTGGCATCGCCGGCTTCATCCGTGCCGGTTTTTTCCCATGTGCCGTTCGCGGCCCAACCGTGGATCGGCAGCCTGGGATCGGGCCGGCCGAAGGGCGCGCAGAAGAAATCGCCGGAGAGCTTCCGCTCGGATTTGAACAGCGTGTCGGGGAGCTTTTCGCCATTGTCGACCCAAGGCGCGCGATGCAGCGGATGGACGGTCTTACCATCGAGTGTGATCGCGAAATCGGCGAGATTGCCGCAATCCGGATCGAACCGGACGGAGATGCCCTTGGCAGCGATGGTATCCATCAGCCGAAATTCACCCTGGTCCACGCGCCGCTCGCGGCATTGGACTCCACCGCGGCCGCAACGAACTTAACGCCGCGCGCTCCATCGATGACATTCGGCACGGCCTGCTCCTTCGCCGGATCTGCCGCCTGCCCCTTGCGATGCGCGCGGATGATGTCGGCAGCGTCGCGATAATAATTGCCGAACGCCTCGATGTAACCCTCGGGATGCGCGGCCGGCATGCGCGACACCGCCTGCGCCGAGGCAAGCGTACCAGCGCCGCCACGGATGATGGTGCGCGTCTCCTCGCCATACGGCGTGAACCTGAGCTCCTCGGGCCGCACCCCGTGCCATTCGAGCCCGGCCCTGTCGCCGTACACGCGGACGGAAAGGTCGTTGTAGTGACCGGGCGAGGTCTGGCTGGCGAGGATCGTGCCGCGCGCGCCGCCCGACCAGCGCACCATGATGTGGGCATTGTCGTCGAGCCGGCGGCCGGGCACGGCGGTGAAGAGGTCCGCTGCGATCTGCTCGGCCTGCAGGCCGGAGACGAAGCAGGCGAGGTTGAAGGCGTGCACGCCGATATCGGCCAGCACGGCCGACTGGCCGGCGCGCGCCGGATCGGTGCGCCACTCCGCCTGCTTCTGGCCATCGGCGTCGATCGGCTTCGTCAGCCAGTCCTGGATGTAGGCGCCATGCACGGCGACCAGTTTGCCGAGCGCACCGGAAGCCACCATCTCGCGCGCCTGCCGGACCATGGCATAGCCGGTGTTGTTCAGCGTCACGAGGAACTTGCGCTTCTTCGCTTTGGTCAGCGCGACCAGCGCCTCCGCCTCGCCGAGCGTCACCGACAGCGGCTTGTCGCAGATCACGTCGATGCCGGCTTCGAGGAAGGCCGTGGAAATCGGCGCGTGCAGATGGTTCGGCGTGACGATGACGACGGCATCGATGCCGTCCGGCCGCGCAGCTTCGGCCTTGGCCATCTCGCGGTAGTCAGAATAGGCGCGGTCGGCCGCGATGCCGAGATCGGCGGCGGACGCCTTGGCGTTGTCGGGGTCGGACGACAGCGCACCGGCGACAAGCTCGATCTGATCGTCCAGCCGGATCGCGAAGCGGTGCACGGCGCCGATGAAGGCATTGCGCCCGCCGCCCACCATGCCGACCTTCAGTCTCCTTGCGGCGGCGCCATCCGACGTTGCGTAAACCAAACCGTCCTCCTGAATGCTCTCGATGATTGCACGACCATAGCGTCGCGTTTTCCATTTTCGAAGCTTTTTTCCAAATTTTCGATTGTGAAATTATGGTGCCACGCTAGCCTAGGCGTCAACGACGGTCAGGGAGGAGTCTTCGTGGCAAAGCACGGTGTGCTGGGCATCAGCTTCGATCACATGCACATGGGCGACCTGCTGCGGCAGGTGCACGATCATCCCGATGCGGAGATCGCCGGCATCTACGATCCCGACCGCTCGCGCATGGAAGCGGCGATCAGGACGTTCGGCATTCCGGACGATCGCGTCTTCACCGATCTCGACGCCTGCCTCACCAAAACGAAGGCGGACCTCGCCATCGTCTGCTCGGCCACGGCCGAGCATGCCAACAGCGTGGAAAAAATCGCGCCGCACGGCCTGCATGTGATGATCGAAAAACCGTTCGCGGCGAGCGTTGCCGATGCACGGCGCATCATCAAGGCGATGGAGGGAACCGGCAAGCATCTGGCCGTGAACTGGCCGCTCGCCTGGTATCCGTCGCACAACACGGCGAAGCGGCTGGTCTCGGAAGGCGCGATCGGCGACCTGATCGAGGTGCATTTTTATGACGGGAATCGCGGTCCCCTCTTCCACCTTGCCGACAAGGTCGAGGTGTCGCTGGAGGAGGTGGAGCGGCAGAAGCCCGGCTCCTGGTGGTACAAGCGCGCCAGCGGTGGCGGCAGCCTGCTCGACTATCTGGGTTACGGCACGACGCTCGGCACCTGGTTCTATGATGGCGAGGCGCCGCTCGAGGTGACAAGCGTGGTCGACGAGACACCGGGCATCGAGGTCGACCAGCACTCGATCACGGTGGCGCGCTACAAACGCGGCCTGTCGAAGTTCGAGACGCGCTGGGGCACACTGACCGACCCTTGGACACAGCAGCCGCAGCCGAAATGCGGCTTCGTGCTCGTCGGCACGGACGGCTCGATCGGCAGCGGCGACTATGACGACTTCGTCACGCTGCAGACTCGGCATGATGCGTCGCACCGGAAGATACCGGCGGACACGCTGCCGGCCGGACGCCGCGCGATCATCGAATACATGCTGGCGCGGATCGAGGACGGCGAGCCGATCAGCGGGCCGCTCGATCCGAAACTGTGTCTCATCGGCCAGCGCATGATCGACAGCGCGGTGCTTTCATCCCGCGAAAAGCGTGCTGTTCCGCTGGTCCCATGAGCAGCCTGATATGAGCAAGCCGCCCAGCCAGCCCAATGTCGACACCTACGCCCTGAAGGCAGCGGAAGTCGCGGAGATCGCGGCGCCGGAGCTGCCTTACCGGCCGCCGGTGCCGAAAAAGAAGCATCGCATCGCGCTGGTCGGCGCGGGCGGCATTTCGGCTGCGCATCTCAAAGCCTACAAGACGGCGGGTTTCGATATCGCCGTGATCGCCAACCGCACGCTCGCTAAAGCCGAGGCGCGGCGTGACGAATATTACCCGCAGGCCGAAGCGACCGACGAGTTCCAGCGCACGCTGACGCGCGACGACATCGACGTGGTCGATATCACCCCGCATCCGGCCGAGCGTTACGCCATGGTCGAAACGGCGCTGAAGGCCGGCAAGCATGTGCTGTCGCAGAAGCCGTTCGTGCTCGACCTCGATGCGGGCGCGAGGCTCTGCGATCTGGCAGACGCAAACAATGTGCGGCTGGCGGTGAACCAGAACGGCCGCTGGGCGCCGCACCTTTCGTGGATGCGCGAAGCAGTGTGCGCCGGCCTGGTCGGCGACGTGCATTCCTGCGACATCTCGATCCACTGGGATCACAGCTGGATCGGCGGCACGGCGTTCGAAGAGATCGACAATCTGATCCTCTACGATTTCGCCGTGCACTGGTTCGACTTCCTGACAAGCGTAACCGGCAGCAGCGCGACGAGCGTTTTCGCATCGAAGGCGCACGCGAGTTCGCAGACGGTCAAGCCGCCCTTCCTCGCCAACACCATCGTCGGTTTCGACGGCGCACAGGCGTCGCTGACCTTCGACGCGGCGGCGAAGTTCGGTGTCGAGGACCGCACCGTGATCGCCGGCAGCAAGGGCACGCTGAACAGCCGCGGCCCGGATTTGAGCAATCAGTGGGTGACGCTGACGACCGCTGAGGGCATCGCGCGGCCGAAGCTGGAAGGCACGTGGTTCACAGAGGGCTTCGTCGGCACCATGGCCGCGCTGCTGTGCGCGATCGAAGACGGCACGCAGCCGCTCAATGACGGCCGCCGCAACCTCGACGCGCTGGCGCTGGTGTTCGCGGCGATCGCTTCGGCGCGACAAGGCAAGCCGGTCGTGCCGGGTACCGTGCGCAGCCTCGCGGCCGCGGAGGGATAGAATTGGCGCGCGACCCGAAACCGATGCAGAAGACGCGACCTCGCGGCAAGGCGCGCGCGGAGCCGAAGAAAGCACCGGGCGTCGCGGGCAAAGCTGCGCTGGGTTACAGCAAGCCCGGCACCTATGAGGAGCTGCGCGCGGTGCTGTCGTCCGGCACGGTGCATTTCCCGAAACGGCTGAGGCAGGTCGCGATCTTCCTCTGGCAGCATCCGAGCGAAGTGGCGCTGGGCTCGATCAGCGAAGTGGCGGCGCAGGCAGGGGTCCAGCCCTCGACGCTGGTGCGGTTCGCGCAGATCTTCGGCTACAGCGGTTTTTCTGACTTCCAGCAGCTCTTCAAGGATCATCTGAAGGGCTCCCTGCCCGAGCGGCGCGGCGCGGCTGCTCGCTCCGGAAAAGCTCCGCACGCCGAGACGCATTTCATGCAAGGCATCATCGGCGCCTCGCAGACATCGCTGGCCCGCGCCAGCGAAGCGATCGACACGAAGAACTTCGAGGCGATGACCGAACTACTCGCCGCCGCCGATCTGATCTATGTCATCGGCTCGAAACGCGCCTTTCCGGTTACCGCGTATCTGTCGCTGACGCTGTCGCAGCAGGGCGTGCGCAACGTGCTGGTCGACAATGTCGGCTCGACCGCCTTCGATCAGGTGAGCTGCATCGGCAAGAAGGATGCAGTGCTGGCGGTGAGCTTCAGCCCGTACAATTCGATCACGCCGGACCTTGTTTCCGTCGCACGCGAACGCGGCGCGAAGATCGGCGCGATCACCGACAGCACGTTCAGCCCGCTGGCAGGACTGGCGGACCGCTGGGTGGAGGTCGTGGAATCGGACTTCGCCGGCTTCCGCTCGCTTGCCGCATCGCTGGCCGTCGGCATGGCCGTCGTCCACGGCGTCGTCGCGCGCCGCACGGGATAATCGCTCCCACGTGGATTGACGCGGCCGGAATTCCAGTTCCATATTGCAGAAAATAGAAACTTTGTTCTGGGGAGCACGTTGGAGGCGCGGGTCGAAGGCAAGGTGGCGGTCGTCACCGGCGCGACGCAAGGCATTGGCCGGGCCATTGCCGAAGGCTTGGCGCGCGCCGGCGCAGCCGGCCTCCTGCTGACTGGACGCGACGCGGCGCGCGGCGAGGACGTCGCGCAAACGCTGACAAAACAAGGCACGCCGAGCCACTTCGTGTCGGCGGAACTCACGGACCCGTCCACGCCGCAGCGCATCGTTCGCGAATGTGTCGACCGGTTCGGCCGCATCGATTGCCTCGTCAACGCTGCCGGCCTGACCGACCGCGCATCATTCCTCGACGGCGATCTCGACACCTGGGCAAAGCTCTTCGACGTCAACGCCCGTGCGCCATTCTTCCTGATGCAGGCGGCAATCACCGCGATGCGCGAGCGCGGCCAGGGCGGCGCGATCGTCAACATCATCTCCATCAACGCGCATTGCGGCGCGCCTGAACTCGCCATCTACTCCGCCACCAAGGGTGCACTGGCGACGCTGACCAAGAATGCCGCGAACGCGCACCGTTTCGACCGCATCCGCGTCAACGGCATCAATGTGGGCTGGGCTGACACACCTGCCGAACGCGTCATGCAGGCCGAGACGCTAGGCCTCGGCGAAGGCTGGCTCAAAAAAGCTAGCGAAGCGCAGCCGTTCGGCAAGCTCCTTTCGGCGGAAGAGGTCGCGAACCTTGCCGTGTTCTTGCTCTCCGACGCCTCCGGGCTGATGACGGGCGCGGTGATCGACCAGGAACAGTGGGTCGCGGGATCGCGCGGATGAGCGCTGAACTCTCCCCTGCCCTGCTGGGCAGCCTGCCGAAGGATGTGGAACGGCCGGCCTACGATCGCGCCGCATTGCAGCCCGGCATCGCGCATATCGGCGTCGGCGCATTTCATCGCACACATCAGGCGGAATACACCGACGATCTGCTCAACCTCGGGCTGGATCGCTGGGGTCTCGTCGGCATCAACATCCGCAACCCGAAACTCGCCGACACGCTCGGCCGGCAGAGCGGGCTCTACACGCGCCTGAAGCGCGAGGACGAGCGCGTCGAGGCGCGTGTCATCGGCAGCTTCGTTTCGGTGGTGGACAGCCAGGAAAGCGCGGCACCGGCGCTAAAAGTTATCGCCTCGCCCGATATCGACGTCGTGACGATGACGGTCACCGAGAAGGGCTATTGCCACCATCCGGCGACCGGAGTACTGAACCTCGAACATCCCGACATCGTCCACGACATCGCCAATCCGGAAGCGCCGCGCAGCCTGCCCGGTATTCTGCTGCGGGCACTGGAACTGCGGCAGCAATCGCACGGCAGGCCGGTGACCTTGCTCTCCTGCGACAACATCCAGTCGAACGGCATCATCCTCGGCACGGTGGTGCGAACGCTGGCGGAGCGGCGCGGCGGCCCCCTTGCAAAGTGGATCGACGGCAACGTCACCTTCCCCGGCGCGATGGTCGACCGCATCGCGCCGGCTGTTAGCGACGCTGATTACAGGACCGTCGAGGAGCGCTACGGTTACCGGGATAGCGCGGTGGTGGTCGGCGAGCCGTTCCGGCAATGGGTCATCGAGCAGAAGTTCGCTGGCGGCTTTCCGGAATGGGACAGGGTCGGCGCGACTTACGTGGACGATGTCGAGCCGTTCGAGCATCTGAAGATGCGCGTTCTGAACGGCGCACAGACGACGCTTTGCTACCTCGGCGTGTTTGCCGGCCACGAGCACACGTCAGACGATATGAAAGACCCGCTACTGGTCGAGTTCGTGCGCCGCATGCTCATCGAAGAAACGCTGCCTACCTTGCAGCCGGTGCCGGGCATGGACGCGCACGCCTACGTCGAGCAAAGCCTCGACCGCCTGCGCAACACCGCGATCCGCCACCGCAACCACCAGATCGCAACCGACGGTTCGCAGAAGATTGTGCAGCGGCTGCTGAATCCGATCCGTGAGCGGC
>DATJTE010000033.1:0-3577 GCA_035503715.1 Rhizobiaceae bacterium
GACTGAACACGCTGTCTCCCTATGACGTCGTCCGCCGCGTCAACGAGGTCGTCGCGGAAGACGCGATCGTGATCGGCGACACCGGCGCGGCGGTCTGCTGGCTACATCAGGCGTTTCGCGTCAAGGACCACACCTTGTTCACGGCCGGCGGAAATTCTCCGATGGGCTACGCCGTGCCGGCGGCGATCGGCGCCAAGCTGGTGGCGCCGCAGCGCCAGGTGGTTTCCTACAATGGTGACGGCGGATTCCAGGTCAACATCCAGGAGCTTCAGACGATCAAGTTCAACGACATCGATGTTGCGATCGTCGTGATGAACAATGCCAGCTACGGCATCATCAAGCAGTTCCAGGACAGCTATCTCGGCAGCCGCTACACGGCCTCGCGCGACGGCTACAGCGTGCCCGACCTCGGTCGGATCGCCGAGGCCTACGGCCTGCGATATGTTCGGATCGAGCGGCTCGACCAGATCACGCCGGAGCTTTTCCGCGGCGGCGCCATCATCATCGACGTGATCCTGAGCGAGCACACCCTGATCGAGCCCAAGCTCGAGATGGGCCGGCCGATCAACGATCAATTTCCCTATCTGAACGAAGCCGAATACGCGTCGGGCAACCGCTACGTCGACTATCCAAGACCCGAAGCGCTGCGAAACCCTTCGCCGTGATCGCCGTTCTCGGTGCAACCGGCTATGTGGGCCGCAGTCTTGCCCGGCTGCTCGTCGATGAAGGCCGACCAGTCGTCCTGTTCGCGCGCGACTTGCAGAAGCTTGCCGCTCACGGCTGGCCGTCGGCGGTGGGCTTGCGCGAGCTCGATGCGTTCGACGCCGCCGATTTCGATCTTGTCGTCAACGCGATCGGCGCGGGCGATCCGGCACGGGTCAAATCGATCGGATCGGACATTCTCGGCATCACCGCGTTCTGGGATCAGCGCGTCATGGCGACGATGGGCGCGCGGACGCGATACGTGTTTCTGTCCAGCGGCGCGGTCTACGGTTCGTCGTTTGACCGGCCGGTCGATGCCGATTCCACGCTGTGCCTGCCGGTCAATGCCATGGCCTCCGTTCCCGCCTACACCACGGCGAAGCTCCAGGCCGAGCTGTCGCACCGCGCGGCAAGGGAACGCGCGATCCTCGATCTCCGGATTTTCGGCTATGCCGATCCCGCGATCGATCTTGACGGCAGCTTCTTCCTGGCCGAACTGGCGCGCGCCGTCCGGAGCGGCGGCGTGTTTGCGACGTCCCCCGATGACATGGTGCGCGATTATGCCGGCGCCCTGGAATTGTTGGCGCTCATCGACAGCTGGCAGCAAGCCGGTGCCCCGAACTGCCCGCTCGACCTCTACACGACCGCCCCCGCCGGCAAGCACGATATCCTCAAGACATGCGCCATTCGATACGGCCTGCGAATAGAATACGCGACCGCAGCCGGGTCGACGGCCGGCGGCAGGCGATTTTATGCCTCGCAATGCCGCGCCGCAGAGGATCTCGGTTTCAGGCCCGCACGCGACACGATCCAGGTTCTGACCGACACGATCGACGCGATTGCCGCCCGGAGATCGAGCTCATGACGACGCCGCTCAGCCGGGCCGAACCGACGATGATGCGCAGGAAACCGCGATGAAGACGATCAGCATAGTGACGCCGTGCTACAACGAAGAGCTCAACATTCGCGACTGTCACGAAGCCATCCAGAAGCTGTTCGACGGCGAACTCAAGGGCTATCGCAAGGAGCATATCTTCTGCGACAACGCATCGACCGACAGCTCGCCGGAAATCCTTCGCGCCCTCGCGGCTGAGGATCCGCAGGTTCGCGTCATCTTCAATGCACGGAATTTCGGTCCGCTGCGCAACACCTATAACGGCGTGATGGCCGCGACCGGCGACGCCGTGCTGCTGTTCCTGCCCGCCGATATGCAGGACCCGCCGGAACTGCTTCCCGAATTCGTCCAGCTCTGGGAGCAGGGCTATGAGATCGTGTTCGGCATCCGCGCGACGCGGGAGGAAGGATGGCTGATGCGGAATTTCCGTACCGCCTATTACCGCCTGCTGGTCCGCTTTTCGGAAATCCAGATTCCTCCGGGCGTCGGCGATTTCCAGCTCGTGGACCGGCGCGTCGTCGATGCGATGCGGGATATCAGAGACAATTATCCGTTCCTGCGCATGATGACGTTCGAATGCGGCGGCCGCTCGGTCGGCGTGCCGTACCGCTGGCGCTCACGAAAGAAGGGCATCTCGAAGAACCGCATCGCCTCCCTGATCGATCAGGGGCTGAACGGCCTCGTATCCTTCACGACCGCGCCGATGCGGCTCAGCCTCTATCTGGGCTTCGGACTGGCGTTCCTCAGCGTCTTCTACGCGATCGCGAATCTGATCGTCGGGCTGGTCCGCTTCAAGACGGTGGCCGAGCCGGGCATCATGACCCTCATCGTCGCGTTCTTCTTCTTCGGGGGCATCCAGCTGTTCTTCCTCGGCGTCATCGGGGAATACATCCTGGCGATCTACGGACAGGTCCGCGAAAGGCCGGTGGTGTTCGAGCGTGAGAGAATAAACTTCGAAACGCGACCGTCCGAGTAGCCGGCGGGCCAACTACTTCTTGCGCTGAAAGACGGCTTCGAAATTGGTTTCGCGCAGCAACGACCAGCCCGGACCAAACAGCACCTTCTCGAACAGCGTCATGACCTCCGGCGTTGCCGCGAAGCGATCGTCCCGGACGAACTTCCGGTCGGCGAGCCTGGAGCCGGCGGCTTTCCAGACATAGGCGCCGGTTGCCCCGCGGTTGATGATGATCAGATCGGGGTCGAGGCGCTGGATCAGGTCCTCGGTCACGATGTTGGTATAGGTGACGTTGTTCATCCTCGGCGGCAGGTAGGTGTAGGAGTCGGCAAGGATCTTGGTATCGGGCGGGAATTGCTGCGCGATCGCATTGCCAAATCTGATGTGCTCCGACGCGGGCTTTTCGGTCGCAGTCCCCTGCATGGTGAAATCAGCGCCGATCTGTCCCAGGCAGAAGATCATGAGAAGCGAAGCGAGCGCCGCGGACCTCCACGAGCGCAGGCTTCCCGTCGATGGCCCGATCACCTTCAGGAGCACCGAGGCATTCAGCACGATCATGAACGGAACGACGTGGTAGAGAAATCGGGCTTCCCGCTCATGAATGGAAATGGCGAGGTGCGCCGACGTGAGCAGCAGGTAACCGAGCAGGATCAGCTCATTGCGCGTCTCCGCCTTGCCGCAAATGGCGCGCCAGCCGTCGCGCCACAGGCCGAAAAGCACGAAGCCGAGCGACAGCAGCAGGCCGCCCAGCAGATAGATCATGCCGATGACGCCGAACTCGTTCACGATCGTCCGCCGCCAGAGCAGCGGGTTTGCGGATTCGACGAGGCCGTGACCGGTGGACGAATATTTGATCTGCGCGATGAAGCCGGCGAAGAACGAATGGTAATCCGCCACGGCATACGGATTGGTCAGGGCGAAGACCGCCAGAAATATGCCGATCAGCGCGAGCCCCGGCCAGAACAGCCGCATCACGTTCTGGATCGTGAGCTCCTCGCGGGCGAGAGTGGCCAGCGCGAACGGCA
>DATJTE010000034.1:0-10329 GCA_035503715.1 Rhizobiaceae bacterium
CGGACAAGATGATTGCCGGACAGGAAAACGGACACCCCGTGGCGAATGTCGGCTACGCGCGCGTCAGCACGGTCGACCAGGATCCCGTCCTGCAGCTCGACGCTCTCGCGGCGGCGGAATGCAAGAAGGTCTTCGAGGACCTGGCGTCGGGAGCACGGGCCGACCGCCCCGGATTGCGGGCCGCGTTCGACTACGTGCGTGACGGTGACGTGCTGATTGTCTGGAAGCTCGATCGCCTCGGACGCTCGCTGCCGCACCTGATTGAGACCGTGACCTCGCTCGCCTCCCGTGGCGTCGGGTTCCGGTCCCTTACCGAAGCGATTGATACGACAACGTCGGGCGGGCGCCTGGTCTTCCATCTGTTCGGCGCATTGAGCCAGTTTGAGCGCGATCTGATCCAGGAACGCACCCGCGCCGGGTTGGCCGCGGCAGCGGCGCGCGGCCGAACGGGCGGGCGCAAGCGCGTCGTAACCGCCGAAAAGCTCAAACGCGCCCGCGTCTACATTGCCAAGGGGTTGACCGTGCGCGAGGCCGCGTTCCGGCTCAAAGTGGGCAAGACCGCGCTCTACGACGCTCTGAGGCGCTGACCCCGATCGAGTCGCCACAGGCCGTTCGCAAATGTTCGCCCTTAGCGTTGTTTAGCGAACAACCGACGCTATGCCCTCGACTTGCCGGTGCTTTTTAAGAACAAGGCCGCGCCCGCTTGTCGTGCTAGAATAGTCAATACTCGGCGCAGCGCATGATGCCGGCGCCCTTATGAGTAACCAAGATGACGCAACGTCGATTGCTGCAGATCGTGCCGTCCGCCGACGCGCTCCTGACCTTGACGCCGGACGAGTTGGCTTGGGCGCTGCTCGAAGACATGCAGGCGCGCTTGAGCGATCTGACGGCTGGCATGGCCAATCGCGAGCATTTGGGCAGCTCCCTGCACTCGTTCGGGTTCCAGCCGAATCCGCAGCAGCATGACGTGATGAACCGGCTCAACCGGGCGGGGCGCAATGCTTTTGCCCTGCTGGAGAGATGGGAGCTCATCGAACCGGCGGACGATATGAACGGGCGCAATGGTTATGTGGTGCTCACGCCGAAGGGGAGGGGAACGACGGAACGGACAGATTTTGAGCGCGTCCGCGTAAGAGGACTGCTGAAAGCGGAAATGCTGCATCCGCTGCTGCGCGGCAAGCCGTACGAAGATTTCACCGCCGATCATCTCGATCCGGCGGTGTTGGAGGCGTTCAAGACCGTCGAGATCGAGGTGCGTGCGGCAGCGCAGCGGCCGGACAGCGAGCACGGGAAGGATCTGATGTTCCGCGCCTTCGCGGTGGATGGGCCGTTGGCAAGAACAGGTGAGACCAAAGCGCAATGCGAAGCGCTTGCCGGTCTCTTCGCCGGCGCCCTCGCGCGCTTCAGGAATCCGGGCGCGCATAGCCGGCGCACCTTTGCCGACGTGTTGGAGGCAATGGAAGAGATGATGGTCGCGAGCCGCCTCTTGCGCATCGTCGATGAGCGCCGGCCGCCTGGGGGCCGGCAATGAGCTGCTATCTTCGTGTTGTCCAGACGGAAACCGAACCGTCGACGGAGGCGTGGGATATTACCGACGATGAGGCCGTTCGCATCGACGTAAGCAACCCGAAGGGTGGTCCGGGAACTTATTTTAAAGCGGAGTCTGGGGAGACCATATGGGACGCCATTCGGCGCATGACACCTTGGTTCGAGCCAGACGGAAAATGTCCGTTCCACAAAACCAGATTGAACCCGGGAGAATACAATCGACGCATCGCGCGACCCACGGAGCAGCATTCGAACGGAGCGCCGGACCGGAACCCGGGCGTGCAGGACGAAATCGACTTCGTTGCGAACATGCGCGGACAGCTCACGGTTCTCGTGCGGCAGCTATCCCGCATTTGCCAGACCGTTCAGCCGGTGCCGGCCAACTTTTCCTCCTTCGGCCATGATGTCCGGAATCTGCTCATCCTCGCCTGCACGGAGGTCGAAAGCCACTGGCGCGGCGTTCTGGTTGCCAACGGCAAGCAGGGGGACCGCTTTACCACGCTCGACTATGTGCTGCTCAAGGATGCGATGCACCTCGACGAATACGCCGTCACCTTTCCGAATTATCCCTGGCTGCCGTCAGTCAAGCCATTCGCCGGTTGGGGCAGTACCGGCGCCCCGACCCAGGAACTGAAATGGTACGATGCCTACAATGCTGTGAAACATAACCGCGAAACGGAATTTGCGCGGGCGACCCTCGGTCATGCCTTCGATGCGGTGAGCGCCTGCGCCATCATGCTGGCCGCGCAATTCGGTCTATCCGACGGGCTTGGTGAGCGCTCGGAAGTACGAGACTTCTTCGCTATCAGCGCACCGAGATGGCCTTGGTCCGAGGTCTACATTTCTCCTTACGGCCGAGGATCCGAAGGATGGAACGCAGTCCCTTATCCGTTCCGTATCAAATCCTGACCTGGAAGGGGCCGCTTGTGGTACTGTCAACGCTTAAGTCGAACCGGATGCGCCAGAACGGCGCTAGAGGGTGGCTCCCATGGCTGGGACGCGAAGGACAACCGAAACAAGGGCCGGCAAAGTCGGGGCCAAACCGAAGCGACCTGTGTTCGCGCCTTTAGTGCCGAACTCCGAAACCGTCGAAGCGATGAAGGCGGCGCGCCGGGGCGAGCTGACGAAGGTCAGCAGGCCGGACGAACCGCTCGGAAGCCGCAGAGCCAAGGCTGGCAATCGGAGCCGATAGGCATCACAGGACAGCCCACTCTCAGCACACTTGCCCCGATTCGTGACATCACTATGATGTCACTATGACTCGCGGAGCCTCCGAAACCATGTCCCGACGTAAGCCGTCCGCCGCGCGGGTTCCGGTTACCATTCGGATTCCCGAAGAGATCGTTCACGAGATCGATCTCGATCTCGAGCGACGTCCTGTGCCGGTATCGCGTAACAACTGGATTCTCGAAGCGGCGATCGAAAAGCTGCGGAAAGGTTCCCCGGGAGACGCCAATGGCACGGAGTGATCTTGTTCTCGCTCTGGCTCAGGCCGGCAATGCGGGGGACAGAAAAACGGCGCGCGTGGTCACGGAGGCGATCATCGCCGAGGAGCGCGCGAAGCAACATACGGTGCTTGCCGACAAGCTCAGCAAGGTCATGCACCTGAACGGGAATGGCAACCTTCTTGTCGCGCCTTCCTCGGAGAGTTCAAACCGCGGCCGCGATTTCGTGATCGAAGTCGTCCCGCGCCGTCAGCTCAACGACATAATTCTGCCAGCCGTTACCCGGCGTGCCGTCGACCGGCTGGTAGAGGAACAGCAGCGCGCCGATCTTCTGCGCGCCCATGGCGTCGAACCACGCAACCGCATTCTTTTGGTCGGGGCTCCTGGGACTGGCAAGACTACGCTCGCGGAAGCGATCGCCGAGGCTGTATCCGTTTCACTTTTTGTTGTCCGCTATGAGCTTATGATCGGCAGTTACCTAGGCGAGACGGCCACCCGCATGAAGCGCGTCTTCGACTATGCGCGGACTACACCGTGCGTCCTGTTTTTCGACGAATTCGATGCTATCGCTAAGGAACGTGGTGATGTGCACGAGACAGGCGAAATCAAGCGGGTTGTGAGTTCTCTGCTGGTGCAGATTGACGAACTCCCGAGCTATACGATCGTAGCGGCAGCCACCAATCACCCTGAGTTGTTGGATCGCGCCACGTGGAGACGCTTTCAGTTGCGCCTGTCCTTACCGCGGCCAACGGCGAAGGATCTGGCGCAATACGTCGAGGCTTTCCTCAAGCGTCTCGGCGGCAAGGTTCCCTTTACCGGTGCGACAATCGCCAAGCGGCTTGGGCGTATCAGCTACGCCGAGGCCGAAGAATTCTGCCTTGCGCTCTTGCGGGCGAAGATTCTTGCAGCCGGAGAGAAGAGCCTAAAGGCAATTATCGTCGACGAGCTAAACGTTTGGTCCGAACAAGCGCGTGCAACGGCGCCCTCGTCGGAAAGAGGGGACGATGCCGAAGCGCTCTCTTCTCGCGTTACCTGAACCGAGGGAGGCGCCGCCGCCGCCAAGCCCGCGTGGTGGATCGAGCCCTCGATTTCCCTCTCGGCAACGCCAGCTCTCGACCCACGGTCCCGAATTTCGCCGTCTGCGGCAGGCACTCGCTCGCCAGGATGGCTGCATGGCTCTGCGGGACGACCCGGCAAGCCTTGCACCCGACCGTGTCATCGTCTTCGAGGTCGCCGGTGACTTGGGCGATTTTCGCAGGGCTGTCGAAAGAGTCCCGGGACTTGAATTCCTAGGCGAATCCGACATCGATTTCGCGGCCGATGCGGACTTCGCCGTTATCGATACACGGAAAGGTAGGGAAGGACAGGATAGGCCCGACAAGCGCGTGCCGGGGCGCTTCTATCTAACGATGCCCGATACGGCCGCTTTCGAGCAGTTGCTGAGTTTGTGGGAGCAGTGGGAGAGAACGGGCAGAGTCAGTCACGGGCTTTCGGCTTTCGCGAATCTGTTCCAACAGCTGCACGCGGTGCGCCCGTGGGGACCGCTCGACCGCGTCGACGATGACACCATCGCTTTCTGGCGTGAGGAAACGCAGCGACACCCTCAGCGTGCCGTCCGGATCGAAGTCGAATTGTGGTTTCGTCTCGCGTCTGAGCAGCGGGAAAGTGTCTCCAGCCATTTCCGGCGCTTAGTTGCTGAGCTGCGAGGCACCGTCGTGCATGAGGCGCAGATCAGTGAGATCGCCTATCATGGCTTTCTTGTCGATGTTCCGGCGATCGAAATCGAGAGCTTGATCAGGCGCGAGGCTGTCGCCCTGGCGATAGCCGACGATGTCATGTTTCTCCGTCCGCAAAGCGTATTTATCAGTCCCGCCGATATCGAACCCTTTGAAGACGCCTCCCCGCGCGATCCGGGAACGCCTGCTGATGGCGCGACCCCGATCGCGGCGCTCCTCGATGGCGTACCGCTGGTGTTGCACGATCTTCTTCGTGATCGACTCATGCTTGATGATCCGGACGATCTAGCCGGCCGCACGGTCGTGCAGCGCCGCGTGCACGGCACCGCGATGGCATCACTCGTCGTCCACGGGGATCTGAACGCGGGTGGCCCCGCTCTGCTGCGGCCGGTTTATGTGCGTCCGATCCTGGCTGCCTCTCCCGGTGGTGATGAGCAAAGTGACTCCAATCGCCTGCTCGTCGATACCCTTTATCGAGCCATCCTTCGCATGCGAGGAAGCGCGGGCGAAGACCCAGTGGCGCCCTCCGTCTTCATCGTCAACTTGTCCGTCGGCGATCCGCGCCGGCCGTTTACGCTGCTGGTCAGCCCACTCGCACGCGTGCTCGATTACCTCGCCGCGCGGTTCGGGCTGTTGTTTCTCGTCAGCGCCGGCAATAGCACGGCGCCGCTATCAATTTCAGGTTTTGCAAGCTGGTCCGACTTCGCGGCGGCGCCCGCGCAGGAACGTGAGAAGGCGGTTCTTGCAAGCCTGAACGCGGCCAAGCACGAACGTTCCATTCTCTCGCCGGCGGAGTCGATCAACGCGCTTACGATCGGCGCGCATCACGACGATAAGGTCACAATCCGCCCTGCCACCGCAAACGCCGTTGACCCTTTCGACGATTCGACTCTCCCCAACGCGAGTTCGTCCTTGGGCCTTGGCTATCGCCGTGCCATCAAGCCGGAACTCTTCCTGCCCGGCGGGCGCGAATACCTGCGGATGAGAGCATCCGGCGGCAGCGTCGAGGTAGGGTTCGGCGCACCCCAGCGACTTTTCGGGCTGAGCGCGGCAAGCCCGGACCCCAGCGGGCAGGCCCGCACAAACCAGCTCGCGCTGAGTGATGGGACGAGCTCCGCGACCGCCCTCGGAACTCGCGCGGCGCACCGTATTTTTGATGCGCTGATGGACCCCGATGTCCCTTCGCAACTTCGTCAGATGGATCCCGGCTTTTACGCGGTTGTCGTCAAGGCGCTGCTTGTTCATCGCGCGCGCTGGAACGGGAAAGCCGAACTGCTGCGCGAGATTTGTGGCCCCCACGGGCCCAATCGCAATGCCGAACGGTCCGAGAATGTCTGCCGGTTTATAGGCTTCGGTGTTCCGAACATCGAGGAGACTTTGGAATTTGCCGCGCATCGAGCCACTCTCGTCGGTTACGGCACCCTGGGAGCGGACAAGGCGGTGGCCTATCGCGTGCCGCTGCCCCCGTCGCTCGAGCGCGTGAGAGAGCCGCGATCGCTTACAATTACCGTGGCTTGGCTTTCCCCGGTGAAATCTGGGCATCGAAGCTACCGCTGCGTGCGGATTGAGGCTGCACCGCATGATCCCGCGGGGACCTTTGGAGTCGACCGGCTTTCCGATCAGCCGATGGATCACCCGGTCAAGCGCGGCACGGTCTTCCATGAGCATTTCCATGGGCAAAAGGCTGTTCCGTTCGTCGATGACGGACACCTGAACCTGCTGTTGTGGCGCAAAGAAGACGCCGGCGGCGTCGACAACGAAGTGCGCTTCGGTATAGCGGTGACCATCGAGGCCGGTGAGGCCATCCCGGTATACGAGGAGATTCAACAGCGACTTAGGGTGAGGCCTCGTCCATGACGGAATTCGCTGTGCCCTCGGTCAATTTCGGTTTTCTCGCGCAGCACGATGCGCAGCTCACGCGCCTTGGCGCGTTGGCGGAGCGGTATTTCGGCGACGACCCCAACACCGCCCTCATCAAGCTTCGGCAGTTCGGGGAATTGCTCGCCCAGCTAACGGCTGCGAAAGCTGGCCTGTTCACCAGCCCGGACGAACAGCAGTCGGATTTGCTTCGCCGCCTCAAATTCGAGCGTTTAGTTCCGGCCGAAGTCGCCGATCTCTTTCACCAGGTGCGGATCGTCGGCAACAAGGCGACACATGCACATGGCGGAGATCATGCTCAGGCCCTGACTACGCTCAAGATCGCGCGTCAGCTTGGCATCTGGTATTTTCGGACCTTCATCGACAAGACGTTTAAGTCCGGCCCCTTCGTTCCTCCCGCCGATCCGGCCGCCGCGACTAAGTCCCTCCATGAGGAGATGGCGCGTCTTCGGCGGATCGCCGAGGAATTCCGCTCGGCCGCGGAGACCGCCAAGATCAAAGCGGAAGCCGAAGCAAACGCGCGCCTGAATGCCGAAGAGCGAGCCGAACGTGAGCGCGAGGAGCGGGAGCTGTGGGAACAGTTGGCGGGAGAAGCCGAGGAAGCGAAGCTCTCGCTCTCCGCGCAATTGGAAGCGTTACAAGCCGCAGCGGCAGCCGCACCGCCGCAGGCGACGGCCGCCCTCATTGCCCAGGCGGAAGTGGCTGCCGCCGAGATCGACATCGACGAAGCGGCGACGCGCACATTGATCGATGCCCATCTCCGAGCGCGCGGCTGGGAAGCCGATACTCAAACGCTGCGCTACAGCGCAGGCGTCAGGCCTGCGAGAGGACGCAACCTTGCGATCGGCGAGTGGCCGACCAAAAGCGGTCCCGCCGACTATGCGTTGTTCGTCGGAACGCGGTGCATCGCTGTCGTCGAGGCCAAACGCCAAAACAAGAATGTCTCGGCATGCATCGACCAGGCCCAGCGATATTCACGTGGGTTTCGGTTCGAGGGCGGAGCTGAGGCTATCGGCGGGCCGTGGGTCGAGACGGACGAGAGCACCATCTCGGTGCCCTTCGTCTTTTCGACGAACGGTCGCCCTTATCTGAAGCAGGTTGAAACCCAAAGCGGCATCTGGTTCCGCGATGCGCGCAAGCCCGCGAACCATCGCCGGGCGCTCGTCGATTGGCCGACGCCGGAGGGCCTTCAGGGCTTGCTGGAGATCGACGCCGAGGCCGCGCAAGCTGACTTGAAGACGCGCCCGGTCGAGTTCGCATTTCCGCTGCGTCCATATCAGAAGCGGGCGATCGAGACCGTTGAGAAGGAGCTAGCTACCGGGCGCCGAGCGATGTTGCTCGCGATGGCAACCGGCACCGGCAAGACCAAGCTCGCGATCGCTTTGCTGTATCGGGTGCTAGCCGCCAAGCGCTTTCGACGGGTGTGTTTTGTCGTCGATCGAAGCGCTCTCGGGACCCAGGCCGCCGGCGAGTTCGCGACCACACGCATTGTGAGTGCGAAGACTTTCGGCGATATCTTTGGCCTCAAAGGCCTCGACGCCGCGAAGCCTGATCCCGAAACAAAGGTGCACATCTGCACCATCCAAGGTCTTGTGAAGCGAGTGCTCTACACCGAGGATACGTCAGAGGCGCCACCGGTCGATCAATACGATCTGATGGTCGTCGATGAATGTCACCGCGGTTACCTGCTCGATCGCGAGATGTCGGATGCAGAACTCGGCTTCCGAAGCCAAGACGACTACGTCTCCAAATACCGCCGGGTCCTGGAGTATTTCGATGCGGTGAAAGTCGGCCTCACCGCGACACCGGCGCTGCACACCGTCGATATCTTCGGCGATCCCATTTTCACTTACTCCTATCGGGAAGCGGTCATCGACGATTTCCTGGTTGACCATGATCCGCCGCTTCAAATCACGACCGCACTTTCCCAGGCTGGAATCGCTTTCAAGAAGGGCGAAGAGGTCGAGCTGATCGATGCCAAGACGGGCGCTATCGACCTCGCTCATTTGCCGGATGATATTCAGTTCGAGGTTGAGAGTTTCAACAAGAAGGTCGTCACCGTTGCCTTTAATCGCACCGTCGCCGACGAGCTGGCGCGCCATATCGACCCGAACCTTCCCGGCAAGACGCTGATTTTCGCGGTGAACGACGCCCATGCCGATATCGTCGTCGAGCAGGTGAAAAAGGCGTTCCGCGAAGCCTATGGCGAGATCGAGGACGCTGCCGTGCGCAAGATCACGGGGAGTGTCGATCGCGTGGGCAGTCTGATCCGTTCCTTCCGCAACGACACGATGCCGAAGATCGCCGTGACCGTTGATCTGCTCACGACGGGCATTGATGTGCCGAAAATCGAGAACCTGGTGTTTCTGCGCCGGGTCAACAGCCGCATCCTCTACGAGCAGATGCTCGGGCGCGCGACGCGGAAGTGCCCGGAAATCGGCAAGGAGACGTTCCGCATCTTTGACGCGGTCGATCTCTACTCTCATCTGCAGAATCTCACCGCCATGAAGCCGGTGGTGATCGACCCCACGATCAGTCTCGAACAGCTCTTCAAGGAGCTGGCGGAAGTCGAGGACCAGGAGCATCGCGAGGCCATACGCGACCAAATCATCGTGAAGATGCGGCGCCGGGTGAGACGCATGCCGGAAGAGGCACGCGCACGCTATCAGGTTGATGCCGGCGAAACGCCGGAGGCGACTCTTGAGCGGCTTACGCATGAACCGGCGGCCAGCATCGCGGCATGGGTCAAACAGCGCCCGACACTCGGTCGTATTCTTGACTGGGATTCAGACAGCGACACACCGCTTTTCATCCCTATCTCCACTCACCCGGATGAGATCGTCGCCGTGGCGCACGGTTATGGTGGCGGCCAAAAACCGGAGGATTTCCTCGACGGCTTTACCGCCTTCGTGCGCGGCAACGTCAACAAGATCGCGGCGCTGAGCCTCGTCGTGCAGCGTCCCCGCGATCTCACCCGCGCCGAGCTAAAATCTCTCCGGCTGGAGCTGGACGCGCTCGGCTACTCGGTCGCCAATCTTCGCCGCGCCTGGTCCGACGCCAAGAACGAGGACATCGCTGCTTCGATCATCGGGTTTGTGCGGCAGGCCGCTCTTGGCGATGCACTGACGCCCTTCGATCTGCGAGTGCGAACCGCGATGCAACGCATTCTTGCGGCGCGACCGTGGACGGAGGTTCAGAAAAAATGGCTCAAGCGCATCGAGGAGCAGCTGACACACGAAATCATCGTTGATCGTGCTGCGCTCGATGAAGATCCTTTTAGCAAGGATGGGGGCTTCATGCGCTTGAACAAAATCTTTGGCGGCAAGCTCGAAGCTGTTCTTGCCGATATCAACGAGGAAGTCTGGAAGAAGGTGGCTTGATGAGTGGTAATGGTTCGAACGGTAATGGCACCACGCGCGATATTGTGGCTAAGCTCTGGAGCCTTTGCCATGTTCTGCGTGATGATGGGATTTCGTACAGCGACTACGTGACCGAGCTGACCTTTCTTCTGTTCCTGAAGATGCTGGCCGAAACCGGCCACGAAGAACGGCTTCCCAAAGGGTATCGCTGGACAGGCCTCGCCCGGCGCGAGGGCCTTGATCAGCTGGAACACTATCGCCAGTTGCTTCTCGATCTGGGCAACCCTGCCAAAACCAAGGACCAGCTGGTTTTGGCGATCTTCACCGATGCGCAGACCAAGCTGCGCAAACCGACCAACCTCA
>DATJTE010000035.1:0-8835 GCA_035503715.1 Rhizobiaceae bacterium
TCACCGACGCCGACGCGCTGTCGACCCAGCTGCAGCTCCTCGTCGACGGTTCGATCGCGCTCGACCTCGTGCGCGACGATCCCACCATGGCGCGCGCGGCCAAGGATGCGGCGAAAGCGCTGCTAAGGAATGCGGGCGTCAAGGTCGACGCGGCTTGAAATCACAGGGGCGAGCATAGCTCGGCGCTAAAGCCGTCGCAGCGCTACCATTTCGACGAGATGGTCGACACCCTTGGTAAGGATCAGCGTTGCCCGCGGCCGCGTCGGCAGAATGTTGTCCTCAAGGTTTGCGCGATTTGTGCGCTCCCAGATCGCGATGGCGGTTGCGATCGCCTCTTCATCCGACAAGAGCGCGTAGCGGCGGAAGTAGGATTTTGGATCGGTGAACGCGGTATCGCGTAGTGTGAGAAAACGCGTCACGTACCATTCTCGCATCACCGCCTCTGCAGCGTCGATGTAAATGGAGAAGTCGAAAAAATCGGAGACGACTGGAACCGCTTTTCCATGGCGCGGCAATGGGACTGTCTGCAAGACATTCACGCCCTCGACAATGAGAATATCGGGCTGATCAATCTCCTGCCACTGGTCTGGAACGATATCGTATGTCGAATGCGAATAGACTGGCGCTCGTACCGAGCGCCGTCCGGCTTTGATATCACTCAGGAAAGACAACAACCGGGCGCGATCGTAGCTTTCCGGAAAGCCCTTCCTCTGCATCAGGCCTTCGCGCTCCAGCACAGCTTTGGGATAGAGAAAGCCGTCTGTTGTCACCAAATCGACTCTGGGCTGCGGCGACCAGCGTGCAAGCAGGGCCTGCAGGACTCGAGCGGTGGTCGATTTGCCTACGGCAGGCGATCCGGCGATGCCGATGATGTAGGGTACCTTGCGATCACGGATACCGAGAAACTGGCGCTGCGCGTAATAGAGCCGCTGCGTCGCATCGACGTAGAGCGACAGCAAGCGCGACAAGGGCAGGTAAATTTCTTCCACCTCCCTGATATCGAGGCGATCGTGCAATGAGCGCAGCTTTGAGAATTCGCCCGGCTCCAGCGTCATGGGCGTATCGTCGCGCAACGTCGCCCACTGCGCTCGCGAGAAGACTCGGTATGGGTTGTATCTCTGGTCAGGAGCGCGGATATCCATGTGCCTCTCTCCAATGTGAGCGCCCGCTTTAACTGCGCGATGCTCCTGTTGCTTCCGCAAGGACAATTTAGCGCTCTCGTCCCTTGCACGACGGGCAATTCGTACATGACCGCCATGCGCAAATTGCCCGTCGTGTTACTTTGCCGCAGCTCGCAGGCATTGCTGAAAAACGGAAATCATCGCATCCTCCAGACACCCCGCCTCGACACGAGGGACGTTACGGCCAATCGTCACGAAACGTGAGGCGGGATGCGGTGGACGCGCGGCTTTCGCTGGACGAGCGAAGCCGGCGCGGACGGCGAAATCGCGTGGTCCCGGCACCCCGACGCTGGTGTCAAGTCCGCTGGATGGCGATGTCGACCCTTCGGGCCCGACACGCCGAGAACCGGCAGGCGACGGAGGCTAACAAGCCCGGCACTCCGGGGAGATCGCGTATAAGCCGTAACCCATCGCGCGGGGAATGCCGGATGATCCGGCTGAACCTGTGGTGACTGCCGCCTGCTATTTTTGTTGCAGGCGGGCCATGGGTGCGGCCTGCACCCGGCATTCCCTGCGCCCTCGTCTGTTTTGAGGGACAACAAAGATGCACAACTCGGGCATGTCATGCCGCGGGAACGAGAAGGCATGACGACAAAGCTGCATCCGGGATCGCAGGGTGGGCAAAGGCGCACAGCGCCGTGCCCACCATCAAATCACGTCCGGGATGAGACGTCGGGCACGCGGAGCCTGTCATCGGGCCGCGCGTTCGCGCGGACCCCGTTGGCTTTGCCTACCCTGCGGACTGAGTTCAGCTCAAGCCGCGGTGGCGACGACGCGGTTGCGGCCGTCGTGCTTGGCGCGGTAGAGCGCGGTGTCGGCGCGCTTGAGCACGTCGGCGACCGACTCGCCCTTGCGCTCCAGGGTCGAGATGCCGATCGAGATCGTGACCTCGATGCGCTTGGCGCCCTTGTGGATCGAGAACGGTTCGCCGGCGATCGAGCGGCGCAGCCGTTCGGCGACCATGCCGGCGACGTGCAGGTCGGTCTCCGGCATCACGATCACGAACTCCTCGCCGCCATAGCGGCAGGCGAGATCGATGCCGCGGATCGACTTGCGGATGCGCACCGCGAATTCGCGCAACACGTCGTCGCCGGCATCGTGGCCGTGACCGTCGTTGATCGACTTGAAATAATCGATGTCGAGCATCATCAGCGCCAGCGGCTTGGCGCGCAGCGCGGCCTGCTCGGCCAGCGTCGCCAGATGGCTTTCCATGTAGCGGCGGTTATGCAGGCCGGTCAGCGCATCCGTGATCGCCATCTCGATCGAGTTCTGCACGTTGTCGCGCAGATCGTCGGTATAGCGGCGCTTCCTGACCTGCGTGCGCGCGCGCGCCAAGAGCTCGTTCTTGTCGACGGGCCGCAGCAGATAATCGTTGACGCCGATCTCCAGCCCGCGGAGCAGCCGCGCATTGTTTTCGAGGTCGGCGATCGCGAGAATCGGCACATGGCGCGTGCGCTCCAGCGAACGCGCCTGGCTGCACAGCCGAAGGCCGTCGAAATTGTCGAGGTTGAGCGAGACGATCAGGAGGTCGTAATTGCCTTCGGCGGCGTGGAACAGCGCTTCCGCCGGATTGGTCTCGACATCGACGGTGTGCTCGGCCGCCAGGAGCGGCGCCAGCCGCTCGTAGGACGACTGTCGGTCGTCGACCAGCAGGATGCGCCCGCCCTTGCCGGTGTCGGTCACGGCGCTGCGCTCGGGTGTCTGCACGCCGATCTCGAGCGAGGTGAGCGCGCGCATGCGCAGCTCGTCGGTCATCATCTTCAGCCGCGTCAGCGAGCGCACCCGCGCGATCAGCACGAGATCGGAGACCGGCTTGGTCAGGAAGTCGTCGGCGCCGGCCTCGAGCCCGCGCACGCGGTCGGCGGGACTATCGAGCGCGGTCACCATCACGACCGGAATGAAATGCGTGGCGGGATTGGACTTCAGGCGGCGGCACACCTCGAAGCCGTCCATGTCGGGCATCATCACGTCGAGCAGGATGATGTCGCATTCGGCGCGCTGGCAGATCTGCAATGCCTCGGCGCCGTTGGCCGCCGTCAGCACGTCGAAATATTCGGCCGACAGGCGAGCTTCCAGAAGCTTCACATTGGCGGGAACGTCGTCGACAACCAGGATACGCGCGGACACTGCAATAACTCCTACCCAATAAATCGGCGAACGGTCTCGATGAATTTGCCGACGGAAATCGGTTTGGAAAGATACGCCTCGCAGCCGCCCTCGCGGATGCGTTCCTCGTCGCCCTTCATCGCGAACGCCGTGACGGCGACCACGGGAATCGCACGCAGCTCCGGATCATCCTTGATCCAGCGCGTCACTTCGAGGCCGGAGACCTGCGGCAGCTGGATGTCCATCAGGATCAGGTCGGGGCGCATCTTGCGCACGAGATTGAGGGCCTCGTGGCCATTGCTGGTGCCGGAGGTCTGATAGCCATGCGCTTCCAACAGGTCGCGAAACAGCTTCATGTTCAACTCGTTGTCCTCGACGATCAGGACGGTTTTCGCCATCCCGTCCCTCCCATCTTTCTTGCTACAGGCCAACTTAAAGGTGCTTCATGCGCGCCAATCCGCGCGCCGACAGGTTAAATTCAAACTAGCGCCAGATTCGCTCTAACCCGTTAAGCCGGGCTTCTAACTTCCGCGAGGTGGTTTCCGCTTGCTTGAACTGGTTCCGGAGACTCGGGGTATGATGGTTTGCAAATTAGAGACCATAAGTTAACGGAAAGGCAAATCCGGCGTTGAAAAAGCCTGTTCAAAACCCCCGGGAAGTCGCTGAAATCGTTGCGATTCAGGCCCTGAATTTCATTGCGGGCGAGCCCGAGCGGCTGGGCCTGTTCCTGGCCGAGACCGGGATCGGCCCGGAGACCCTGCGAAGCGCTGCCGCCGATCCCCGGTTCCTGGTGAGCGTGCTCGACTTTGTGCTGCGCGATGACGCAACCGTGAAGGCGTTCGCCGAGGCATCGGAACTGCATCCGACCAACATCGCCGCGGCGCGGCAAGTGCTGGGCGATCCGCATTGGGAGCGCGACGTGCCGTGAGCACGGGAACGGCAATGGTGGGCGGGTCTACCTGCTTTTGCCGGGACTGTCTCGGCGACCTCGATTCCAGGGCCCGGCGCTGCAGCCAATGCGGCTCGCCACGGCTGGTGCGCCATCACGCCCTGCCCCGCCTCGCGCTGGCCCATATCGATTGCGACGCGTTCTATGCCACCGTCGAGAAGCGCGACAATCCTGATATCGCCGACAAGCCTGTCATCATCGGCGGCGGCAAGCGCGGCGTGGTGTCGGCGGCCTGCTACATCGCACGCACCTATGGCGTGCGTTCGGCGATGCCGATGTTTCAAGCGATGGAACTTTGCCCGCAGGCCACCGTGATCCCGCCGGACATGGCGAAATATGTCCGCGTCGGCCGCGAGGTGCGCCAGGCGATGCAGGCGCTGACGCCATTGGTCGAGCCGCTCTCGATCGACGAGGCATTTCTCGATCTCTCAGGCACCGAGCGCGTGCACGGCATGATCCCGGCCAAGGTGCTGGCGAAGTTCGCGCGCGACGTTGAAGCCAGGATCGGCATCACGGTGTCGGTCGGCCTCTCCGTCAACAAGTTTCTGGCCAAGATCGCCTCCGACCTCGACAAGCCCCGCGGCTTCGCCGCGCTCGACCAGGACGAGGCGCGCGCGATGCTCGCCGACAAGCCGGTCGGCTTCATCTTCGGCGTCGGTCCGGCGACGCAGGAGCGGCTCGCGAACCGCGGCTTCCGCACCATCGCCGACCTGCAGCGCGCCGACGAGATCGAGATGATGAAGCAGTTTCCGAGCGACGGCCGCCGGCTGTGGCGGCTCGCCCGCGGCATCGACGATCGCCTCGTGGTGGCCGACCGCGGCGCCAAGACGATCTCCAGCGAAACCACGTTCGAGAACGACATCAAGGATTTCGCGACGCTGGAGAAGGTGTTGTGGCGGCTGTCGGAGAAAGTCTCGGCGCGGCTGAAGACCAGCGAACTCGCCGGCCTCACCATCACGCTGAAGCTGAAGACCGCCGATTTCCGCCAGCGCACGCGCTCGCAATCGATCTCGGCGCCGACCCAGCTCGCCGCCAAGATCTTCGCGGTGTCGCGCGAAATGCTGGCGAGGGAAATCGACGGCACCGCGTTCCGCCTGATGGGCACCGGTGTCAGCGCGCTGCGCAAGGGATCGGAGGCCGACGACAGCGACATGCTGGACCGCCGCGCCGCACATGCCGAGCGCGCGATCGACGGCCTGCGCAAGAAATTCGGTCAGGCCGCCGTGATCCGCGGCATCGCCTATGACGGCCCGGAGAAGACGGAATGACCTGGCAGCCGGCGGATCACGCTGGAGGCGCGACCCGCGTGCTCTACCGGTATCGCATAAGATCAGTACCCCGGACCGGTGCCGGGCTCGCAGGGAACGTCGTTGTCCCAGGGCTGGCCGGCGAACGAACCGACACGCGGCGCTGCCACGCAGCCATAGCCGGAGGCACGATATCCGTAGCCGTAGGATCCATAGCCGTAGGCCGCATCGGGTGCGGCAGCAAAGGCATCCGCCGGTGCAGGTGCCGGGCTGTAGTCGTAGGCGTCGTAAGCGGCATCATAGGTATCGTCTGCAGCGTGTGCTGCGTTCACATGATGCGGACGCGCCATCGCGGGCGCGGCGATGATGGTCGTGGCGAGCAACGCGACCGACAGCAGTTTTGGGCTGACCATTTGATATCTCCGTTGATGATGGGAAGCAGGCAGGGCCCGCCTCACAACGGAGATGAGACGGGCCGGCAGCGGATGACAGGGCACGCCCGCTCACGTTGTTTCAACGACGCGCGAGCACAACTGCCGCGCCAAGTAACAGAGCTGAGAAAACAGTTTTCCGAAAACTTATCTACAAGGCTCTCATTTGCAAGGTTTCGTGTCCTTGATGTCCTTGACGTCGAACTTGCCGAGTGCGCCGGAGATGACGAAATCGTTGTAGTCGAGCACCAGCTTTCGCGACACGCCGTTCTCGAACAGCTCGAACGACATCGCATAGACCGGCGTCTGCTCGCCTTCCTTCGGCTTGGCGTCGCGGTCGTAATAGCTCACCGTCACCGGCCAGCGGGTCAGCGACTTCATGTGCTCGTCGGTGGTGGACGGATCGGGCGACTCGACCTTCTTGTCGTCGGGGATCGGCTGGCCGATCACCGTCAGCGTGTTGTAGACCTTCTCGCCATTGTCCGAGCCGTCATAGACGGTGAGCTCGAGCAGCGACTTGCCTTCCTTCGCGGCCGCGATGATGCGGCGGATCTGCTCGGTCGGAAACACGATCGAACCATCGAGCGTGAAGGTCTTCTTCACCGGTTGCGTCAGCTTGACCGTGATGTGGTCGCCGGTTCGCTCGGCGACGCCGTCGACCGGATTGGATTCGGTCTCGTTGGTGCGCGAGTCGATCTTGAAGCGATAGCTCTTGCCGTCGGCGTCCTCCCAGGAGGTCGACTGCAGGTCGCTCAGCATCACCTTGCCCTCGTCGCCGATCTCCAGCTCCGAGACCTGGCGGAAGTCCGACGTATAGCCCTCACAGGCATTGCCGGAGAAATTGTAGAGGATGCGGCCGCGGGCGGCGTTGACGGGATTGGAGCCGCGCGATTTCACCAGGTTCAAATCGTAGAGTGCCTGGTGCGACAGGAACGGGGTCGGCCCGGCTGCCTTTGCCGGTCCGCATGCGAAGGCAGCGAACGCCAGCAGGGCGAGCGAAGTCCGGAGCGAGCGATCCATGTCGTACCTTTGCATTCGGGGAAGATTCGTCATTTTACTGAGCGCCCCATTGCGTCGCAACTGGGGCCGCCTCACAGAAAGTTGCGATTCCGGCCGATAAACGCGCCGTTCATCGAAAGTCGTATTCCTCCGTCCACCGCGTGTTGCATGTCCCGTTGCGATAGGCGAAACAGTCGCACCTGAACAGAATTTCAGCCGTAACATCCAACCAGACAGGGGCCGAGCATGGCGGGCGCGATCGAACAGAAACTGGCTTCACTGGGCATCTCCCTGCACGAAGCCCCCAGCCCGGTCGCGAACTATGTCGGCGTCGTCCGCACCGGAAACCTGCTGTTCGTCTCGGGCCAGGTCTGCTTCGATCCCTCGGGCAAGCTGATCGCCAAGGGCAAGCTTGGCGCCGGCGTCACCATCGAGCAGGGTCAGGCGGCCGCGCGCGGCTGCGCCGTCAACCTGATCGCACAGGTGAAGGCTGCGATCGGCGATCTCGACAAGGTCACGCGCGTGGTGCGGCTCGGCGGCTTCATCAATTCGGCCCCCGATTTCCTCGACGGGCCGAAGGTGTTGAACGGCGCCTCGCACCTGATGGTCGCGGTGTTCGGCGACAAGGGCCGCCACGCCCGCACCACCGTCGGCGTCGCTTCGCTCCCGGCCGATGCCTCGGTCGAGGTCGAGGGACTGTTCGAGGTCGGCTGAGGGCATCATGGGCGTACCGGATTGGCTGACGGCGCAGCCGGTCGCTCACCGCGGCCTGCATGACATTTCGCGCGGCGTCGTCGAGAACATGCCGGCCGCCGCTGCAGCGGCGATCGCAGGAAGGTTCGCGATCGAGTGCGACATCCAGCTCACCGCTGACGGTGAAGCGATGGTGCATCATGACGACGAGCTCGGACGCCTCACCGAGGGTAGCGGCGCGCTGTTGAAGAAGACGGCGGCGGAGCTGAAGGCCGTTGCGTTCAGGAATACCGCAGAGCGGATGATGACGCTGTCCGATCTCTGCAATCTCGTCGCCGGCCGCGTGCCACTGGTGATCGAGGTCAAGAGCCATTTCGACGGCGACCGCAAGCTGGTGAAGCGGATGGCCGAGGTGCTGTCGGCCTATTCCGGCCCGGCGGCCGGCATGTCGTTCGATCCCGACCAGGTGATGGCACTCCGGGAGCTGATCCCCTCTCGCCCGCGCGGCATCGTCGCCGAGCACGATTACACCGTCGAGGATTGGCCGGAAGCCACGCCCGCGCAGCGTCGCGAGATGACGCATCTGCGCCACTTCTTCCGCACCCGGCCCGATTTCGTGGCCTATTGGGTCAACGAGCTGCCATCGCTGGCGCCGTGGCTTGCGCGGAACGTGTTCGGCTGCCCGCTCTTGACCTGGACGGTTCGGACGCCGGAACAGCGCGCCCGCGCCGCGCGCTACGCCGACCAGATGATCTTTGAGGGTTTCGTACCGGGAAGGTGATGTGCTTCCGATGCACTTGAACTCGCTGCTGCAATGCACGATCTTTGCACGATCTTTGGGGGCGGATCAGTAAAGAGCTCGATGGCCTCATCCGAAATCACGCTCGAAGCCGTGCCGTCCGTCGGCGATGTTCCCGCCGACGAATGGGATGCCTGTGCCAATCCGAAAACCGGGCTCGACGGCCTCGATACGCTTTCAGCCGCTTCCTGCATAAACTCAAAGCCCTATTACAACCCCTTCGTTTCCCACGCCTTTTTCTCCGCGGCTGAGAAATCGGGTTCGGCCATCGTGCGAACCGGCTGGGGACCGCGGCATTTGCTGGCGAAAGTCGACGGCCGGATCGAGGGCATCGTGCCCTGTTATCTGAAATCGCACTCGCAGGGCGAATACGTGTTCGACCGCGGCTGGGCGGACGCCTATGAGCGCGCCGGCGGCCGCTATTACCCCA
>DATJTE010000036.1:0-4492 GCA_035503715.1 Rhizobiaceae bacterium
CGGTAAACCATTGCGCGTAGAGCCGAGGCCATTGTTCTTCGACTTCCTGGAACGTCTTCCATTGACAGTCGCCGTAGTCGAGATCGTCGAGGTCGGAGATCGCGATCGGGTCGACGCCGCAAGCTCGCCCTGTCCCCGCGCCAGTGACGACGCAACGTTGCAACGAACTCGTATAGATCGCCGTCGGAGCCCATGCGGATACGACTCGTTGCGCCGTCATTTCGGCCTCCATCAGACCTTGTTCGGAGAGCGGCAACGGTTGCCGCCCGCGGAAACGCGCCGGCCGAATGCCCTCGACATGTCCGTGGCGAACCAGAATGACCGTCGTCATGTCTCACTCCGTCTCGACCTACTTTGTTTGAAGGAGGGCTGAGCAAAGTTCGAGGTTCGCCAGGACCTCTTTCGCGGTGCGAACTGCCCTTTCTTAATCCGCGATAGGTCTGGCCCGCGCCAGGAGCGAGAGCCCGCGCTTGCTCGCGGACTCCTCTTCGTCGCTCAGCAAATAACGCCGAACGCCGTCATGCTTCAAAGCGGACCGCTTCATGTCTTCCGCCAACCGCTCGAGAAGCGCCGCCTGGCGAGTCAAGAGCTCCCCAATAAGCTGTTCGTTTCGCAACGTCCCGATAAGCCGGCCAAAGTGAGGCAGACAGAGGGCGGACAAGCGATTGAGCGCTTGCGATCCTTCAACGGTCAATCGGCGCGACGAGCCCGCAATCGCGTCTGACTCCGCTTTCGCGCGCACGCGGCAAAGAACGCAGCTCGCCTCGTTGGGCAATCGCGCATTCAATTTCGCCGCGACGCCCAGAATCTCCGCGTCCGACGCAGCGCCTCGCATCCAGGCCGCCCAATCTTCCAGCACGGCAGGATAGCCCTCGGAAACTCCCTGAGGCGATGCATTGGCCTCATACTGCCAGGTGTGAAAGCTGCAGAGGCCGCCGCGCGCCGCCAGATCGCGCTGCGCCGCGCGGTTGATCATGATCTCATACTGGAAACCGCGTTGGAACTCCCATAGCGCCGACGAAGCCGCGGCGCAGACTTCGCAAGGCTGAAGTTGCGCCGCCGTCGGCGCGTCCGCCACCGACTTCTGCGTTGGTTCGCTTCGCGCCCGGCTTGGACTATCGATGGCGATTCGCCGCGACAGCGCAGAGATCCTCTCGGCCAGCCCCAGGGTTTGCTCGGACCCAGGAAAGCTCCGCGCGAGATCGGCCAGCCGATCGCACATCCTTAGCAGAAATTCCGAACGTTTCTGCGTCAGCAGGAAATCGACCAGCTCCTGCTCCAGGACGAGGATCCCGCTCGCCTCGAGACGCTGGGAATCACGAGCTTGTTTGGCCTCCAGCGCCTGCCGAGCGGAAATCGAAAATATCTTTGGCGACTTCTGCTCAAACGTCGCGTCGAGCTTGCGGCGGACATACACGAGCGCCTCGCTGCGCTCCTCATCGTTGACCGTGTCCTGCTTGTTCAAGACGACGAAGACGCGCCGCGACGAGGAAGAGACCTCGCGCAAGAACCGCAATTCTTCCTCCGAAAGAGGGCTGTCGAAGCTGGTCACGAGCAAGAAGGCGTCAGCTTCTGGAAGGTACGATTCTGTGGTGCGAGTGTTCTCCTCGATCGCGGAGCCGAGGCCCGGGGTGTCGACGAAATAGAAACCACGCCGCAGGATCTCGGCCGGCAGTTGCACCTCGGCTTCCTTTATCCCCTTGGCGTTGCCGGGATTGCCCTGTTGAGTCACATATTGTGGCAGAGAGGCTAGTGGGACGTCTTCGTCCATGAAGCTTTTCGTGAAACGCAGCCTGACGCGTTCCACGCTGCCGTAAGCAACCGAAGTTATCACGGAGGTAAGCGGGATGATTCCTGTCGGCAGCCGGTCCATTCCCAGAATCGCGTTCATCAGCGAGGTCTTGCCGCGACTGAATCGCCCGACGAGAACCAGATTGAAGCGGTCTTCCGCGAGCCGGGTGAATAGGGCGGTCGCCTGGTCTCGCCAGCGCTGTTTGTCAGGCGCGGCCAGCTCCATCTGACGCAACAGATCGGCGATCGCGAACTTGTGCTGCTCATATTCGCGCAAATCCATTCAAAATCTCTTTGGAGGCGACCGCGGCAATGACCGCTCGCGCATTCGGGTCGGCAATGAACTCGCGGTAGACGCCATGGGAACCGCGTCGAGCACAATCTCGACCATCTCACCGAGAGGCTGGATCCCCCCTCGAGTAAGGACGAGACTGTCTTTGCGGGAGCGCATCCGACGAAACCGGCTTCCGGACGCGGCTTCGCGCATTGCGGTTCCAGCTTCGGTCTCCGAGCGAAGTCGACACCTTCAACTGGATTTAGCGGCGACTTCGATGCTTGATGCGGACAGGCGACACAACGGCTGCGCGCCTGTACGAATGCACGGTTACGGCCAAGGCCACGCCCACCAAAGCGAGAATTGTGAATGCCACTGCATTTCTCCGTGTGATCCAAACTTTGTTCGCGGGCTCGAGGTTCTCGGCAATTAACGCCGGTCTCCGCCTTTCTGCTGCCCGCGAGACAGAAAGTCGGCAAACTCTTCGACAATGTCCAAATAAAGTCGGCGCTTGAACGCAACGATCAATTCGACAAGATGCTCCGGAGGGACCCATCGCCAGGCCGAAAACTCGGGATGATCGGTGGCGATGTTTATCTCGCGATCGTCGCCGAGAAATCGCATCAGAAACCATTTTTGACGTTGGCCGCGCCACTGACCGCCCCAAGCGCGCCCCTGAAGGGAGCTTGGCAATTCGTACTGCAACCATCGGCTCGACTCGGCGACAACTTCGACGTTCGCCGTGCCCAGCTCTTCCAGAAGCTCTCTCATCGCCGCGATGATCGGCGTTTCGTCTCCATCGATGCCGCCCTGCGGCATCTGCCATGCTTCTTCGATCATATTGACGCGCTTACCGACGAAAACCTGGCCGAAACCGTTGACCAACATGACGCCGACGCCCGGCCTAAATTTCGTATCGAATGGCGTAACGCGCTCCGCAAGGACCTGAGCTCCGGCGGTCAAGTCGGAATATTGCTCCTTTAATCTATGGGCCGTGCGAACAAGGATGGCGAGTAAAGCGCTCGTGTCGACCTTGTCCGCATCCATCACCCTCTGGATCATAGGATCATTCAGAAGGTGATGGATGTGGCTGCTGGAATCGTCGGGGTGACCGCTGCGCATGAGTTCTCCAGCAAAGGAAGTAAAGTAAGCGCGCCAGCCAGCTCCGCTGGATGGCGTCGCCCGGTTACGATCAGATGGGCATGACTGCGGTGTTCAGCCGTTCACGACCACAGCGCGATCAGCGACCACGTTCGCAGGTTCCTGATCGAGGGTTGGATCAAGCAGGACCCGGCGCGCTTTCGCGAGAAGTCCGCGGAGAGCCCGTTGCAAAATGTTGGGGCAACGGAAGTGGGCCGCGAATTCGCGATTTATCTCGATCGGACGCCAATAGTTCGTATGCCACTCTCGATAGGCGGTCCACAGCTCTTGTCCATCCTCGACACGCACCGATAAGTGTGCGCAGTCGCAGCGCGCACGCATTGCGACATTCCCCAGCCGGTCAAACTTGAAACTGTGTCGACTCGGAAAGTGTGTCAGCCAGCCGCGATCGACCTCGAAATCCGTGGGGCGATTGCGCAGCGCCGCGATCATCGGGCTTAGTTCCACATACGCCATTTGTCTCCTCCTCCGAACAAGGTGGAGCGGCGATTGCGACAGGAACTGCCCGGGCTTCTCCCTGAACTTCAACGTCCCGTTCTGCAGCACGGGTTTCGTTGGATCAGGACAGCCCATTTACACGGCCGCTCACGTTGGGTGAGCGGCCCCGTCGCTTAACTCCTGCCGCGATCGTCGCGGTAGGAGTCATTAGCCATATCGGGGGCGGTTTCGGGAGACTCCATTCCCTACGAATTTATATACTCGACTTCACAAGCACGCACAAGCGCATTGTCGATACGTCGCCAAGAGGCGCAGCCGTCCGTTCATGCAGGTCTCTTAGAATTTTCATGGACAATCAAGCTGAATTCATTGCCCTGACGCCGGACGTTTCTCCACTGACAGACGCCTCTGCGCAAATATCTCGTTATATAAATCCACGCCGTAGCCTGTCTGCAGCGGCTCCGCCTCAATCAACTTGAAGGTTCGGCTTCCGTCGGCTTGCCGCTCCGCCCTAAGAGCCTTCTCTGATTGGGGTCGTTGAGGTCAAGCGGCTCCTGTCCACTCGTCCGTCCGTCCGGCTGGCGTCTCGTTCGCGTGGGCTTGACGCTTCTCTTCGCGGTCGGCGCGCGGCTGCCGCATGATGGGGTTAGGAGGGCCGGACGTCTCAATCTGTTTCGCGACCTTGCAGACCTTTGGTCTACAGGTTCGAGACTCTCAACGAGATCATCCCGCCCTTCGTCCCCACGGGAACGATCGGCTTCACCCTTCGGGCGAATCCCTTTTGATCAAAGCTTCTCTGATCTCCGTTTGTTTCATTGATCTCCCTTA
>DATJTE010000037.1:0-27183 GCA_035503715.1 Rhizobiaceae bacterium
GGCAGCGCGAGCATCTTCGGCTGCTTCCTGGTGGGAGGCGCCATGCCCCGCCAGGTCATCCAGCCGCTGACGCCGACGATCGCGAGCGCAACGGCAACGCCGATCCACGGCTGCGGTCCGCCGAAGAACACCTCGAACATCACGCGATCGGGCAGGAAGGTGAAGGTTCCGGCAACGACGAGCGCGCCAAGATAGGTTTGCTGCATGGCTCGTCGATGCTCGGCTATGCGCTTAAGCCAGGCTTGTGAGACGCCCTGCGCCAGGAAGTAGAGCGTCGCGATCGAGACCAGATGCCCCGGGCTCCAGATGCCCCACACACGCAGCGTGTGGATGAAAAAGGACGAGATGCAGACAGACAGCATCAGCCCGACCCAGATACGCCCGCCAAGGCGGTGAAGCCGGTCGCCCTTGCGCCGGAACAGCACGATGCCGCCCAGCACAAAGGCCAGGAAGGCGCTCCACGCATGTAGCTGGATCGCAAGGCCGGCGTTCCACAGCGGCTCGTAAGTCATGTCCATCCTCCGTCTAAGGTCGATGGACATCCACCTAAGGGTCACTAGAGTGCGCAGCGACCAGCAATACGCGAAGCGACGGATTCCCTTCGTGGCCGACAGCCCCTTGCATTTCACGATGCGCGAACTGCAGCGCCTCTTCATTACCCCGCATTTCTGGGCCGCACTTGCCGGCACGTCGGTGATTCTCGGGCTGGTTGGTCCGTTCGGAACCTATGACGGCCTGCACCTGCCGGCCCGGCTCGCTTATTGGGCAGCGATGGCGGCTGCCTCCTATCTCGCCGGCTTCACCGCCGTGACGTTCCTGGCTGCCTGGTTTTCACCGGACGGGCAGGGCAGCACCATAGCGTTTGCCCTCTATGGCGCGATCGCCGGGATGCCGGTGGGTGTGATCGTTTGGGCGATCAACGTCTCGATCTATGGTTTTGGCAATACGATCGAGCTCTTGCCGCTGACGCTCTATTGCATCGCCATCTCGGCCGTCGTGTCACCGCTGGTGGAGGTATTTTCACGGCGCGTTGCAGTTGCCGAGCAGGCTGCGCAAGACACGCCAGCTCCAGGCACAGCCGAGACGTCGAAGCGGCCACGCATCCTCGACCGGCTACCGGCCAATCTGCGCGGCAATCTCAGCCATCTGTCGATGCAGGACCACTATGTCGACATCCGCACCGACCGCGGCGGAACGCTTGTGCTGATGCGGCTCGCCGACGCGATTGCCGAGACCGAGGGCGTCGAGGGCCTGCGGATCCACCGCTCGCACTGGGTCGCGAAGGACGCGGTGAAAGGAACGTCGCGGCAGGACGGCCGGCTCTTCCTGGAGATGAAGGACGGCACGCTGCTGCCGGTCAGCCGCTCCTATGCCGACCAGGTAAAGGCCGCCGGCCTGACGTGACGCCGGTCACATCCCGGTCGTGAACGGCTGCACCTCGAGCGCCTCGCGTTCGGCTTGCTCCTTGTCGCCCCAGACCACCTCGCGATAGTCGAAGCCATATTCCAGCGTCGGCTTGACGATGCGGAAGTAGGGCGAGAGGTCGAAGTCGCGCGGCGTGTAGAGCGAGTGGTGGCGGATGTGCATGATCTCCGAGCGCGAATAGTGGGACTGCGCGGAGGCGCGGCCGGGCGCGCGCGTGATCTCCGGCAGGATCGGGTAACGGATTTTTTCGTAAGCCTGCGCGATCAGCGACGAGCAGATGGCGCGCGTCGGGTCGCCCGAGCCGAAAGCGATCATGCGGCGGCGCCAGCGCACCGGCACCGGCGGCGTCGGGAAGAAATAGCGCAGCATGTCGAAAATGTTCTTCGTGTCGTAGCGCAGTCCGATCTTTTCGATCATGAACTTGACGACCACGTCGCGATCGTCCGGCGACAGGCCATGCGCGCGGCAGATGCGCGTATTGTAGGTGCGGTACTTCGACAGCGGCACCCCGATGCAGCCCTCACCGAGATTGACCTCGATGAGTCGCGGCCGCTCGCCCCCCGCAGCGGGCTCGGGCAGGGCGTCGCCGACATAAAGTGCTGCGTGCGACCAGGTCGACTGCGTCAGATATTTGATCGCCGCCGATACGCGCTGATTGCCCTCGATCAGCAGAATGTCGCCGGGCTGCAGCACGCGCCGCAATGTGTCGGGATCGGACGGCGTGTAGGGCTGATAGCCGGAGGACTCTTCCTGCAGCCGCGCGGCCAGCCAGCGCCCGATCCGGTCCAGAAACGTATCTTTTGCCTGCGTCATGGCGCGGGACTATGGACTCGCCGGCGCGAAAGGTGAAGCGGCCCGCGCTCGGCTGCGACGATGGTTCGCGTCATGCATGGCTCGAGGCCCGATCACCAGGTTGGCCCTAAACATGTTGGCCCAAGGGTTTGGCAGGAGTGTGCTCGCCGTCTGGTCGCCAGCCGCCTATATCCAATGCGCCGCATGGGGATGCTTATGGCCGAAGAGGGAACCTCGAACCGCGCTTTGATCGCGACGCTCTCCGCCGGCAATTTTGCCATCGGCATGGGTGCGTTCGTCGTCATCGCCGTGCTGTCGCCGATCGCCTCGGACCTCGGCATGTCGAAGACCGAGGCGGGCATGGTGATGACGGTCTACGCGCTTGCCTATGCCGTTCTGTCGCCGCTGCTGATTTCGCTGTCCGGAGCCATCGACAGGCGCACGGTGATGATCGCCGGCCTTCTCATCTTCATCGCCGCGTCGATCCTGGCCGCGCTATCGACGGAACCGTGGATGCTTTACGCAGCGCGCGTGCTCGCCTCGATCGGCGGCGGACTGTTCACGCCGGTCGCCGCGAGCGTCGCCTTCTCGATCAGCAAGCCGGAGAAGCGCGGCTCCGCACTAGCCGCCGTGTTCTTCGGCATGACCCTGGCGCAAGCGCTCGGTTTGCCAGCGGGCAGCTTCCTCGGCTACACCTTTGGCTGGCAGTCGGTGTTCTTCGTCGTGGCGCTGCTGTCGGTCGTCGTGCTGGCGCTCGCGCTGATCACGGTACCGCGCCGCATTCCCTTCCAGGTGAATTCGCTGGCGACACTCGGTGCCGCGCTGGCCGACTGGCGCAGCATGCTTTCAGTGCTCTTCACCGCCACGTTCACCGCCGCGGCCTATATCGTCTACACCTATGTCGCACCGCTGCTTGAGGCGAAGATGGGCTTTGGCCGCGACGGCGTCTCGCTGACGCTGCTCGCTTATGGCGTCGGCGCCGTGACCGGCAGCCTCGCGGCGGGCTGGCTGACCGATCGTTTCGGCTCGCGCAACACGATGCTCTTCGTCGTCGCCTGCCAGATCGTCATCACGCCGGTCTTTTCCTTCCTGCCGCTGCCGATCGTCGTCTTCGGCGCGGTCACCTTCCTGTGGGCGCTGCTTGGCTGGTCCTTCATGGTGCCGCAGCAGGCGCGGCTGGTGAGGCAGACGCCCGAGCGGCAGTCCGTTGTGCTCGCGCTCAATGCGGCGTGCATCTATGTCGGCGCGGCCATCGGCGCGCCGATTGGTGCCGTGGTCGCGGAACGTTTCGGACTGGAATCGCTGGGCATCGCCGCCTCGCTTGCGATGATCGTCGCGCTCATCCATCTCGTTCTGTCGGAGCACTTTGCGCCGAAAGGGTAGCCGTTGCAGATTCGCGCATTCGAGGCGAAGGACTGGCCGCAGCTCTGGCCGATCATCCGCGAGATCGTGCGCGCCGCCGACACCTTCGTCTACGACCCGGCGATGAGCGAGGCCGAGGCGCGCGCGATCTGGATCGACAAGCCGCCCCTGCACACTGTCGTCGCCGACGAGGGCGGCGTCATTCTGGGCAGCGCCAAGATCGGGCCGAACCGCGCCGGTCCGGGAGCGCATATTTCGACGGCGAGCTTCATGGTTTCGTCGCAGGCGAGGGGCAAGGGCGTCGGCGGCGCGCTCTGCCGTTTCGCGCTCGATTGGGCGAAGGCGCAAGGCTACGCCGGTATGCAGTTCAATGCGGTCGCCGAGAGCAACGTCCACGCGATCGACCTTTACAAACGTCTGGGCTTCTCGATCGTCGGCACGATCCCGGGCGGTTTCGAGCATCCGACGCTCGGCCGCATCGGCCTGCACATCATGTATTGCCCGTTCTGAAACCTCCCGCAGTTTCGGGCGCCTGGCGGCGCGCTTGACTTTAATCATTCGATTGATTAATTTAATCGGATGACTAAATCGCCTTCTCCGTCCGCTCGCTCCGCCAATGGCTCCTCCGCAGAGCAGACGCGGCTTGCGCTGATCCAGGCCGCGCTGCGGCTCTTCGGCACGAAGGGATATGACGGCACCTCGACGCGCGAGATCGCCGCCGCCGCGAAGGCCAATATCGGCTCCATCGCCTATCATTTCGGCGGCAAGGACGGGCTGCGCGCGGCCTGCGCGCAACATATCGTCGACACCGTTCGCGGCGTTGCCGCCAAGGTGCTCGCGCCGGGGGAGGACGCCGGGCCGCTGACGCCGGACGCCGCGCACAAGCGGATCGAGACGGCGCTGGACACGATGGTCTCCTTCATCATCGCCCGCCCGGAAGCCGGTGAGTTCGTGCAGTTCCTGCTGCGCGAGCTGGCGCAGCCGACGCCGGCGCTCGACATCATCTACAACGGCGTGTTCGTGCCCGTGCACTCGCAGCTCTGCCGCGTCTGGGAGGCTGCGACCGGCGAGCCGGCCGAGAGCGAGCGCACGAGGATCACCGTCTTCACCCTCATCGGCCAGGTCGTCTATTTCCGCATCGGCCGCCTCGCCGTGATGCGGCGGATGGGCTGGGACAACATCGGCGCACAGGAAGCCGGCGCCATCGTCTCCGTCGTCAAGGACAATCTCGCCGCGATCATCGCATCGCGCGGAAAGGAGAAGCCATGAGCTTCGTCTGTTCCATTCCCCTGATCGCTTCGCTGTTCGGCTGCGTCACCGACGCGCCGCTCGCCGTCGGCTACGTCGAGGGCGAATATGTGCTGCTGGCGCCGATCGAGGTCGCCGAGGTTGAGGCAGTGAATGTGCGGCGCGGTGATCGCGTCGCGCCCGGCGTTACCATCGCGTTGATGGATGCCGGCGACGCGAAGATCGCTGTTGCGCAGGCCGAGGCCGCGCTCGCCCAGGCCGAAGCGCAACTCGCCGACCTGCAGGTCGGCAAGCGGCCGGAGGAGGTGGCGGTGCTGGAAGCAGCGCTTACCTCAGCACTTGCGCAAGAGAAGGAGGCGCAGCGCGTTTTGGACCGCGTCTCGGATCTTTTGAAGCGTGGCATCGCGACCCAGGCCGATTTCGATCAGGCCTCCACGGCTCTGGAAGTCGCGCGTGCCGCCGTCGGGCAGGCAAGGGCGAACCTCGCGGTCGCCGGCCTGCCCGCGCGGCCCGAAGCGATCAAGGCGGCTGAGAACCAGGTGAAGCAGGCAAATGCCGCGCTCGACCAGGCTCGCTGGCGGCTGACGAAACGCTCGATCCAGGCGCCGGCCGCGGGCCGCATCGACGACGTGATCCGCACCGCCGGCGATCTCGCCGGGCCGTCAGCGCCGGTGCTCTCCATGCTGCCGGACGGCGCGGTGAAGCTGAAGCTCTATCTGCCCGAGGAGAGTTTTTCGTCGGTCGCGGTCGGCAGCAAGCTTTCCGTGCGCTGCGACGGCTGCGCGCCCGATCTCGTCGCGCGCGTCAGCTACGTCTCGCCCGATCCGGAGTTCACGCCGCCGGTGATCTATTCGCTCGAAACGCGCCAGAAGCTTGTCTTCCTCGTCGAGGCGCGGCCCGAAAATGACGGGCAGTTGAAGCCAGGGCAGATCGTCGACGTCGCTCTCGCGGCGAATGGTGAATAGTAAAATGGTGAATGGTATCGCCAGCACCGTGAACCGCGAAGCAACGCCATGGGGCTCACTTCGTACCATTCGCTATTCACCATTCACCATTCACGCGCCGTGCGCACCATGAACGCCATCGAAGTCCGTAACCTCGTCAAGCGCTTCGGCGACAAGACCGTCGTCGACCATGTGTCGATGGACGTCGCCGAGGGCGAGATCGTCGGCTTCCTCGGACCGAACGGTTCGGGCAAGACGACGACGATCCGCATCATGTGCGGCCTGCTGACGCCGGACGAAGGCGAGGGCAAGGTGCTGGGTTACGATCTGCGCACGGAAAGCCTGAAGATCAAGAACGAGGTGGGCTACATGACCCAGAAGTTCTCGTTCTACGAAGATCTGACCATCGCCGAGAACCTGATGTTCGTGGCGCGGCTCTACAGGCTGTCGCCGCCGCAGGAGCATGTCGATCGCACGCTGGAGGAACTCGGCCTGACCTCGCGCCGCAACCAGTTGTCCGGCACGTTGTCGGGCGGCTGGAAACAGCGCCTGGCGCTTGCCGCCTGCATTATGCACAAGCCGAAGCTGCTTCTGCTCGACGAGCCGACGGCGGGCGTCGATCCAAAAGCGCGGCGCGAGTTCTGGGACGAGATCCACGTGCTGGCCCGCCGCGGGCTGACCGTGCTTGTCTCCACCCACTACATGGACGAGGCCGAGCGCTGCCACCGCATCAGTTACATCTCCTACGGCAAGATGCTGGCGTCCGGCACCGTCGATGACGTCATCGCCAATTCCGGGCTATCCACGTTTGTCATCACCGGTCCACGCCTCGATGAAGTCGCGTCCGAGCTCGACGGCAAGCCGGGCGTCGAGCAGGTCGCGCCGTTCGGCACCACGCTGCATGTCGTCGGCTCCGATCGGGCCGCCCTCGAAAAGACGCTGGCGCCGTTCGAGACGCGCAAGGACACGACCGTCGCGCCGGGCGAGACCAGCCTCGAGGATGTCTTCATCCAGTTCATGGGCGCGTCGAAGGACAATATGCAATGACCTTCTTCTCCTTCCGTCGGCTCGGCGCTCTGCTGCAAAAGGAGTTCATCCAGATGCGGCGCGACCGCATCACCTTTGCGATGATGCTCGGCGTGCCGCTGGTGCAATTGCTGCTCTTCGGCTTTGCCATCAACAGCGACCCGAAGGGCTTGCCGGCGGCGCTGGTCGCCACCAGCAACGACCAGTATACGCGCGCCATGGTCTCTGCGATGCAGATGACCGGCTATTACCGCTTCGATCATGTCGTTGCGACCGCCGGCGAGGCAGAGGCGCTGATCGCCAAAGGCGACGTCGCCTTCGTCGTCACCATCCCGTCCGACTTCGCCCGGCGCGTCGAGCGCAAGGACAATCCGCAGATCCTGATCGAAGCCGACGCGACGGACCCGGCGGTGGCGAGTGGCGCCATCTCGACGCTCTCGACCGTCGCGGGGCAGGCGCTGCTGCGCGAGCAGGGCATGGAAGCCGAGGCTGCGGAGAATGCGCGCGGCCAGCTCCAGGTGATCGTCCACCGCCGCTACAATCCGGAAGGCATCTCGCAATACAACATCGTGCCCGGCCTGCTTGGCGTCATCCTGCAGATGACCATGGTGATGATGACGTCGATGGCGCTCACCCGCGAGACCGAGCGCGGCACGATGGAAAACCTGCTCGCCATGCCGGCGAGCCCCACCGAGATCATGCTGGGCAAGATCCTGCCCTATCTCGTCGTCGGCGCGGTGCAGGTGACGGTCGTGCTGACCACCGCCAAGCTGCTGTTCGCGGTGCCCTTCATGGGTTCGCTGACGCTGCTTCTGTCGGCGATCCTGATCTTCGTGCTGGCGCTGGTGCTGCTCGGCTACACGATCTCGACGGCCGCGCGCACCCAGATGCAGGCGATGCAGCTCACCTTCTTTTTCTTCCTGCCGTCGATCCTGTTGTCCGGCTTCATGTTCCCGTATCGCGGCATGCCGCAATGGGCGCAGTGGTTCGGCGAAATCCTGCCGCTGACGCACTTTTTGCGTATCGTCCGCGGCGTCATGCTGAAGGGCGCGGACTTCCCGGCGATCGCCGTCGAAGTCGGCTGGCTGACCGGCTTCATCGCGCTGTTCGCGGCTGTGGCGCTGGTAAGGTTCAGGCGGACGCTGGATTAAAAGCACCCCCTCACCGTCACGGCTACGCCGTGACTCCTCTCCCCCTGCCCGGGGGAGAGGAGAGCCGGCCGCAATGTTGGCGCCAATCATTGAAGCGCTACTCCTCGCCCCCACGAAGTGGGGGAGAGGTGCCGAGCGAAGCGAGGCGGTGAGGGGGTTATTTTATATCCAGCGCTTTCCCGCGCGCGTAAAAATCCGCCCACGGGTCTTTCGCCTTCAGCCGCGTCGCCAGTCCCTTCGAGCCGATCGCATAGTCCGCCGGATTGACGCCGTCTTCCACCATCTCCCAGGTGATCGGCATTGCCATGGTCGCGCCCTTGCGCGCCCGCGACGAATAGGGAGCAACGGCCGTCGCGCCTTTGCCGTTCCTGAGATAGTCGATGAAGATGCGCCCCTTGCGGGCCTTCTTGGACAGCGTCGAGGTGTAGCGGTCGGGCTGCTGCTGCGCCATCGCCTGCGCGAAATCGTGCGAGAAGGTTTTCACTGTCGCCCAGTCGGCTTTCGGCTTCAGCGGCACGACGACATGCAGCCCCTTGCCGCCGGTCGTCTTGACCAGATTCGGCAGGCCGAGATCGTCGAGGTGCGCGCGCACCTCAAGCGCTGCCTTGCGCACATCGTCGAAGCCGAGCCCTTCGTCCGGATCGAGGTCGAAGACGATCTGGTCGGGCTTCTCGATATCCTTCGTCTTCGAGCCCCAGATATGGATCTCGACCACGCCGAGCTGCACCAGCGCCGCGACACCCTCAAAACTCTCGACGTAGAGAAGCTCCTCATTGTCTTCGGGATCGTTCATCCGCAGCACGCTCTTCGGCGTGCCGGGCAGCGCGTGCTTCTGGAAGAAACGCTGGCCGTCGATGCCGCCGGGCGCGCGCACCAGCGCCAGCGGCCGGTTGACGAAGAACGGCTCCATGCGCGGCCACACCGTCACGTAGTAGTCGAGCAGGTCCTTCTTGGTGACGCCCTCGTCCGGCCAGAGTTTTTTGTCCGGGCTGGACAAAACGATCGTGCCGGCTTTCACCTCGGCGGGTTTTGCCTTCGCACCCGCCGTGGGCGCCTTGTCCTTGGCGGCCGGCTTGGCCTTGGCCGCCTTGGTCTTCGGTCCGGGCTTCTCCATCACCACCTCGTCCGCCGGCTTGTCCTCACGCAATCCCTGGAAGGATGCGTGACGGATGTTACCGTCTCGCGTCCATGTGCGAAACTCGATTTCGGCGACAAGCTCGGGCTTGATCCAGACAACGCGCTTTTCCCGTGCGGCCGCACCCTCGTAAGGCGATGTTTCCGTCTTGAGCTTCTTCATCCGCTTCAGAAGGTCGTCGGCGACGGGCGTCGAAAAGCCGGTGCCGACATGGCCGGCCGGCTTCAGTTTGCCATCCTCGCGATAGCCGACGACGAGCGAGCGCAGGCCGCGCCCCGTCTTCTCGGAGGGAAGATAGCCGGTGATGACGAATTCCTGCCGCAGCGTGCATTTCGACTTGATCCAGTCGCCAGTGCGGCCGCTGCGATAGGGCGCGGCGGCACGCTTCGAGATCACGCCTTCCAGTCCCATCCGGCAGGCGTGCTGCAGCATCGTCTTGCCGGACTCGTCGAAATGTTCGCTGAAGCGGACCGTTGCCTGTTCATCCGTACCGGCGAAGAGGTCTCGCAGCCGCTCCTTGCGATCGAGCAGTGGTTCCTTCCTCAGGTCCGCGCCGACGAGCTGCAGCAGGTCGAAGGCGTAGAACAGAAACTTTTCCGTCCGATTCTCGGTCAGCGCCAGTTGCAGCTCGGCAAAGTTGGACACGCCCTTCGAGTCCAGCACCATGATCTCGCCGTCGACAATCGCGCTGTCGCAGTCGAGTTCGCGCAGCTCAGCGGGGATCGCCGCGCCGAAACGTTCCGTCCAGTCGAGCCCGGTGCGGGTCAACAGCCGCACGTCGTCGCCTGAGATCAGCGCCTGCATGCGATAGCCGTCGAACTTCACCTCGTGCAGCCAGTCGTCGCCGACGGGCGGCGTCTGTTCAAGCCTTGCCAGACAGGGCGGGATGAATTTGAGCGATGCCGATCGATGCTTCTTGGTTTTGGCTTTCTTTGCACGCGCCTTTTTCGCCGGTGCTTTTCTGGCTGCGCGCTGGCGCGGCTTCTTTTTGCCTTCGCCGACCTCCTCGATCGTCGCCCCGGACTTCACCGACTCCGGCGCGTCTTCGAGAATGTCGCCCTTGCGCTCGGCAAAGCTGTCGTCCGATTTGATCAGCAGCCAGTTGTCCCGCTTTTCCTTCGGCCGGGCGCGCAGGCGCACCAGATGCCATGCGCCGTTGAGCTTGTTGCCCTTCAGCTCGAAGCTCAGATGTCCTTTCTTCACGGCGGCGACCGGGTCGGATTCCGGAATCCATTCGCCGTCATCCCAGACGATCACCGCGCCGGCGCCATACTGGCCCTTGGGAATGACGCCCTCGAACGAGGCGTAGTCGAGGGGGTGATCCTCGACATGGACCGCCAGCCTCTTCTCCGACGGGTCGAGACTCGGACCGCGCGTCACCGCCCAGCTCCACAGCACCCCATCATGCTCGAGCCGCAGATCGTAATGAAGCCGCGTCGCATCGTGCTTGTGGATGACAAATCGGGCTCCCGCCTTGCGGTGGCGGGCCCTGCCCGCACCGGACGGTTCGGAGGTGACGCGGAAGTCGCGCTTCTCACGATAGGTGCGAAGCGAATCCATGAGGCGTCAGGCTGCCTTTTTGGTCTTCTTGCGGGCGGCGGCGCGCGGCTTCGATTTCGCGCGGGCCTTGGTTTTTGTCGGTGTGTTCTTGTTGGCGGCTTCCCGCGGTTTGCTCTTGCCGTCGTCTTCCGACAGGCTCTTCTTCAGCGCGTCGAACAGATTGACGACGTTGGACGGCCGCTCGGCGGGTTTGGTCACAGGCGGCTTCTTGCCCTTCTTCTTGGCATCGATCAGCTCGGCCAGCGCTTGCTCATAATGATCCTCGAATTTCGAGGGATCGAACTTCGCCTTCTTCTTGTCGATGATGTGCGTCGCGAGCTCGATCATCTCCTTGTCGGTCTTCACGTCCTTGATGTCGTCGAAAACGTCGTCCGCCTTGCGCACGTTGGCGTCGTAGCGCAGCGTGGTGAGCAGCATGCCCTTGCCGAGCGGCTCCAGCACGCAAGGCCGCTCGCGGCGGTAGAGCACGATGCGGGCAAGGCCCGCCATCTTCTTTTCCTCCAGCGCCTTGCGGATGACGGCGAACGCTTCCTCGGACACCTTGTCGGCCGGCGCGACATAATAGGGCGTGTCGAGATAGACCTGCTCGATCGAGGCCTTCTGGACGAAACCGTCGAGGTCGAGCGTGTGCGAGGACTCGATCTGGATCTTCTCGATCTCCTTGTCCTCAATCAGCAGGAACTCGCCGTCGGAGAGCTTGTAGCCCTTGACCTCGTTCTTGCTGTCCACCGGCTTCTCCGTCGAGGCATCGACATATTGCCGCTTCACCGTGTTGCCGGTCGCCTTGTTGATGACCTTGAAGTGGATCTTCTCGCTGTGCGTCACGGCGTTCGACAGTTCGACCGCGCAGGTGACGAGCGACAGTTTCAAGTAACCTTTCCAGACGGGGCGCGCGGCCATGGGGAATCTCCGGGCAAGTCGCGGGGACGGGCGGCTTTTAGCCGCCTCGGTCCTTCTCAACGCCCGTGTGTAGGCTGCGGTTCCGCAAGCTGGGATCGACTCAGAAGCGCTTCAGCGCCGCATGCGGGCCGGACGCCAGTTTTAGGAAGATGCGATCCTCCTTCAGGATGAATTTTTCCCGCCGCGCGAACTCGTAATTCTCCTTGCCGAGCGGGTCGGCGGCGAGCCGCGCACGGTAGGCTTCGTACGCCGCCAGGCTCTCGACAGTGTAGACCGCGTAGGCGGTCGTCGCCGAACCCTCATGCGGCGCGAAATAGCCGATCAGGTCGGCGCCGTTCTGTGGGATCGCCTGGCCCCAGGTCCGGGCGTATTGGCCGAACGCCTCTTTCTTGAACGGGTCGATCTCGTAGCGGATGAAGCAGGTGATAGTCATCGTATCCTCGTTTTTGACATGCATGCTTCGATCAGGATCGAAGCAGCTTTGGTTTCGATGGCCGATCATATGGCTTGCCTGACAAGAATGCTTCGACTAGAATCAAACTATGCGTGACGGACCCGACATCGCGAAAATTGCCAGTCTGGTTGGCGATCCCGCCCGCGCCAATATGCTGACCGCGCTGCTGGACGGCGGCGCGCTGACGGCGTCGGAACTCGCTCTTGAAGCCGGCGTCGGCCTGCCCACGGCAAGCTCGCACCTCGCCAAGCTGACCGAGGGCGGCTTGCTGACGCTCGCGGCGCAAGGCCGTCACCGCTATTACAGTCTCGCCGGCCGGCAGGTCGCCGCGATGCTGGAATCGATCATGGGCGTCGCCAGCGCCGTCGGTCCCAAGCGCACGCGCCCCGGTCCGCGCGACGCGGCGATGCGGGAAGCCCGCGTCTGCTACGACCACCTCGCGGGCGAGCGCGCCGTCGCTATGCTCGACCGTTTCCTGGAGAAGAAGATTGTCAAACGCGATGGCGACGCGCTCTCGCTTGGCAAGGCCGGTCCGTCCTTCTTCGAGGCGGTCGGCATTGATACGGCAGGCATCGCCACGCCGCGCCGGCCAATGTGCCGCGCCTGCCTCGACTGGAGCGTGCGCCGTTCGCATCTCGCCGGTGCACTGGGCGCGGCGATCCTCGACAAGGTGATCGCGGAGAAATGGGCGCGCCGCCCGGAAGGCAGTCGTGTGGTCGAATTCACGCCGCCCGGCAGGACCGCGTTCGAGAAGGCGTTTCTTTCGGCATAAAACAGGTCGGCGAAGAAACAGGCCGGCGAACGAGCGCCGGCCTGCGGTCTAATCCGCGACAGCCTATTCGGCCGCCTGCAGATTGACCTTGCTTTCCGCCAGCGCCGTCAGCTTCTTGTCGGTCGCCTTTTCCTCGTCAAGGTTCTTCTGCAACACCGATGCGCAGTCGGCCCGGCCGAGCTGCTTGGCCCATTCGACCAGCGTGCCGTAGCGGGTCATCTCGTAATGCTCGACAGCCTGCGCGGCTGCGATCAGCGCCGCGTCGAGCACATTCTTGTCGTCGACCTCGCCGGCAACCTCGTTTGCCTCTTCGAGGATGCCGTCGATCGCCGGGCAGTTCACACCCTTGGCCTCGACGCCGTGCATCTGGAACACCTGCTCGAGGCGCTGGATGTGACCTTTGGTCTCTTCCAGGTGTTTCTTGAAGCCGGCCTTCAGCTCGGGGCTGGTCGCCTTGTCAACCATGTCCGGCAGCGCTTTCACGATTTCATGCTCGGCATAATAGATGTCGCGCAAGGTATGCACGAAGAGGTCGTCGAGCGTTTTGATGTCCTTCGAAAAGAAGCCCATGGATATCGTCCTTCCTGTTTCTTGGTTTTCTTGCGGACGCCGTCGTCGCACCCTCAACACGGGAACGCCGCCGCTGGCCGAGGAACGTCCGCGCTGCGCGACTGTTCCGCGTTAGCGAAAAATTATGTGTCCCGGAAACCACAGCGCCGGGAAAGAAATCGGCGCGCACCGAAATGCCGCGAATCAATCGCAATGCGGTCACGTTCCACGGCGATTCCGACCGAAGATTAATTTGCCGTTCACCGATCATTCACTGGCGACATGTATGGTTGCGGCAATCGGAAGGGACATCCGAAGGGTACAGGGACTGGGACTATGAACTTCCTGCGTTACATCGCCGAGTATGCGATCGCGATCCGCGAATTCATCGCGCCGACCTATCGGCCGGAGCGTCATTACATGCGCGGACCCGGACCGGCTTGCGCGCGCCGTGGCTCGCTTATGGAGGCTCGCATCAGCATCCGCTGAACCGCGACGATACGCCATGAAATCCGCATGCCATCACGACAGCCGGGTATGCCGGCCGACCGCCGATCCGCGCGCCACGACCTTTCGCACCGGGCGCCCGCGCTTGATCGCCGCGTCTGACGCGGCGCCATAGACTAGACACGATCCCGACGCATCGAAGCCCAACGTCCGCGAGAAATCGCAGGTGTCGGAGAGTGTTGGTGAATCGCGGCAGAACGATCCTCGCAGCATGCCTTCTGGCCGGGCTTGGCTTCCTCGCCCTGCCGTCGCTGCTCGTCCAGAGTTTTGCCCTCGACGATCGCATAGAGCGCCTGATTTATGGCGCGGCACTTCCCTCCACCGATGAGCTTGCCGATCTGGCCAACCACTGCCAGGTCACGGCGGTGTTTGGCCCGGAAGCGGTGCTGTGTCCGGCCGGCTCGTCCCTTGATGCGTTCTCGCCGCACCTCGCCGCCGCGGTGATCGCCGCCGAGGATCGGCGTTTCTACTGGCACGATGGCGTCGACCGCGTCGGCCTGCTGCGCGGCATTGTCGGCCTGATTGGGCCGGGCAACCCGAGCGGCGGCAGCACCATCACCCAGCAGGTGGCGCGCACGCTCTTCCTGCAGCCGTCGCGGCTGGCCTGGGCCGACCGCACGGCCGAGCGGCTTGACTGGTGGCCCTGGGCGGCGAGCCATTTCCGCGAACTCGGCGCGCTCGACCGCAAGCGCAAGGAATGGGTCGTCGCGCGGCGGCTCGAGGATATCTGGAGCAAGAAGCAGATCCTTGCCGCCTACCTCAACGTCGCGCCGCATGCCGATGGCCTGCTCGGCTTCGAATCCGCGTCGCGCCATCTCTTCGGCAAGACCGCGCGGGAGCTGACGCTGGACGAGGCAGTGATGCTCGTCGCCATGCTGCCCGCACCGAATCTGCGCCATCCCGAACGCCATCCGGATATGCTGCTCGCCGCGACGAGAGGCGTGCTCTCCGACATGGCGCGGGAGAATTTCATCACGGCTGACGAGCGCACCGCCGCGCTGAAGACGCTTGAGAAGCGACTGACAGGCCGCCGGGTCTTCACCGGCAGCCGCAAGCTGCAACGGAGCGCACGCCGCCCATTCGAGTACCGTCGCCTCCGCGATCTTGCACGGGAGCAAGCTGTCGCGCGCGGCGTTGCTCTGGGCGACGTGTCGCGCCTCTTCATCACGCTGACGCCCGAGTTCCAGGAAATGGCGGACGATGTCGCGAAGAAAAGCCCGCGCGGCTACGACACCTCCGCTGTTTTTGTCGACCGCGACTCCCGCGTGCTGGCCATGGCTGGTCCGGACTACGGCTCCCTGCAGTATAACGCCGCCTTCGAGAGCGTCCGTTCGATCGGCTCGCTCGGCAAGGTGATGCTCTACGCCGCCGCGCTGCAAAAGCCCGGCGTTGCCGACCGTGCCTATTCGACGGAGCCGCTCACCGGATACTCGCCGCGCGAGGACGCGTCGCGCTGCCGGGGATCGCTGACGCCGGCCGAGGCGATCGTCTATTCCTGCAACCGACCCTTCGCACGACTGGCGATCGAGCTCGGCGCCGCAACCGCGAGCCGGACGGTTCGCGACTTCGGATTCACCGCGCCCGACAACCCGCGCCTGATTGCTACCGGCGGCGTCGAGGGCAATGCGCTGATGACGACGCGCCTGTTCGCCGCGTTAGCCAATGGCGGCATGATGTGCGATCCGATCGCCTTCGCCGGCGCCATGGATGCGGACGGGCAGCTCATCGCATCACAGCCGCCTGCGGAGCCGCGCCGCGTGCTGCCTGCCGGCGTCGCCGCACGCTTGGCGCTTGTGCTGCGCCGTCCCGTCGCCGATGAGCATGGCACCGCGCGGCTCGCCGCCGGCCGCAACCAGGCGGCACGAGTCTCGGGCAAGACAGGCACCAGCAACGAAAGCCGCGATGCCTGGTTCTCCGGCTTCACCGAGGATTTTGCCGGCACCATCGTCGCGCAGGCGCGCGGCCGGGGAGGGCGGCTCACCGGCGGCGGTTTTCCGGCGCAGTCCTTCGGCGACATCGTCGATCGGTATTGGACGGAACGGAACTGGCAGGCGGGACCTGAAGGTCGGGCAGCCGCGGCGCAAACCGTGCCCGGGCTGAACTTCTCCTGGACGCGCATCCGCGCATTGCAGCCAGAGATGCTCAGGCTCGTAATGATCGTGCTCGCCGGTTTCGCCGTCATCTATCTTTCGCAACGGCGCGATGAGCGTCCCGCTTTGGCAGGCGAGGGCAAATCCTTGATCGGCAGCCTGCCTGGCAGCACGCGTCCGAACGCACTGCCACTGCCCGGCGCCTGACCCGCGACACTCCGCGCGTGGAAGCCGCGCCCGGGCGCGGCTACATGTCCTCTATGGCGACACCGGGTATCAGGGACGAGGGTCTGGCGGCTTTGTTGCCGCCTGAACTCGGCGACCGCCATCTCGTCGTCTTCGACGGCGTCTGCGTGCTTTGCTCCGGCTTTGCCAAACTGGTGCTGCGGCTCGACCGCAACGACCGCTTCCGCTTCGCCACCGCGCAGTCGCCGTTCGGCGAAGCGCTCTTCCGCCGGTATGGCCTGCCGACGGACGTCTACGAGACCAATCTCGTGATCATCGACGGCGTCCCGTATCAGCGGCTCGACAGCCTTGTCGCGACGATGCGCGCGCTGGGCTGGCCCTGGCGGGCCGCAAAGGCTCTCGACATCCTGCCGGAAGGCTTGCGCGACTGGCTGTACGGCCGCATCGCCCAAAACCGCTATTTTCTGTTCGGCAGGAAGGACCGTTGCGAAATTCCGTCCGGCCCGCTGAAGGATCGCCTGATTGGCTAAGGTCCTCGTCCTCGGCGGCTACGGCGTCTTTGGCGGCAAGCTCGCACGGCGTCTCGCTGCCGAACCGGGGATCGAGGTGCTCGTCGCCGGCCGCTCGCTGGAAAAGGCGCAAGCATTCTGCCACGCGCACGGCGGCGCGCCCGTCGCGCTTGACCGTGACGGCGATCTTTCCGCCGCCCTGAACGAAGTGCAGCCGGACATCGTCGTCGATGCGGCCGGACCGTTCCAGAATTACGGTGGCGACCCCTATCGCGTCGCGCAGGCGGCAGTCGCCGCGGGCGTGCATTATGTCGATCTGGCCGACGACGCGGCCTTCGTCGCCGGCATCGGCGCGCTCGACGCTGCTGCGAAGGCCGCGGGCGTTTCGGTCATCTCGGGCGCGAGCAGCGTGCCGGCGATTTCTGGCGCAGCACTCGACGAGCTGACGCGCGGCTTGACGGACATCGCGCTTGTCGAATCGATCATCCTTCCCGGCAATCGCGCGCCGCGCGGGCTCTCCGTCATGCAGGCGATCGTCGGGCAGGTGGGCAAGCCGCTGAAAGTCTGGCGCGGTGGGAAATGGACATCGCCGCTTGCCTGGGGCGACGTCAAAACGGTCGACCTGACCGTTCCGGAGACGAAACCTGTACCGGGACGGCTCGCGAGCCGCATCGGCGCGCCCGACCTGCTGCTTTTTCCCGCGCGGTATAAAGCGCGGTCGGTCGAGTTTCGCGCCGGCCTCGACCTGAAGCTGCTGCATCTCGGTCTTTGGGCGCTCGGCTGGCTCGTCCGCGCCCGTCTGCTGCAATCCCTCCATTCGCTCGTCCCCACCATGAAATGGATCGCCGACCGGCTGGAGTTTTCGGGATCGGATCGCGGCGGCATGCTGGTGCGCGCAATCGGCCGCCGCGAGGGCGAAACCGTCGAGCGCAACTGGACGCTGATCGCCGAGGCCGGTGACGGTCCCGAGGTTCCGCCGACGCCGGCCTATCTCGTTTGCCGAAGGCTCATCGGCGAAGCGGTACCAGCCTACGGCGCTTACCCTTGCCTCGGCATGCTCACGCTCGCCGAAATCGAGCAAGACCTGTCGCCGTTTTCGATTCGCTTTGCCCGCAATGAAGTGCCGGCGCAGCCGCTGCTTGAACAAGCAGTCGGTCCGGACGCGGCATCGATGCCCGGCGCCTGGCATCGCCTCGCCGATGTCCACGACCAAGACCGTTTCGCCGGCGAGGCGTCGGTGGAGCGAGGATCGTCCTTCTTGTCGCGGCTGGCCGGAGCACTCTTCCGTTTTCCCGCCGCGACCGAGCGCACCAGCGTCGAAGTCATCAAGGAGAAGACGCGCGCCGGCGAAACCTGGACACGCAGGTTCGGCGAAAGCGCCTTCGTATCCCACCTGTCTCGCCGTGCTTCCGACGGACCGGGCATATTGCGCGAGCGCTTCGGCCCGTTACTGTTCATCATGCGACTGAGAGTTCGGGACAGTCGCGTCGAGTGGCCGGTCGAGCGCTGGCGGTTTCTAGGGCTTCCGATGCCGGCCGCGCTCAGGCCGAACAGCGAAACGTCGGAATTCATCGACGGGGAGGGGCGCTTCAACTTCGACGTCGCGATCTCCGTGCCGCTCGCCGGAAAAATCGTCCGCTATCGCGGCTGGCTCGAGCCGTCGTCTGATGGTTCAGCCGAGCAATAGTTGATCTTCACCGGGGTGTTGTCGAACGAGAAGAAGTCGAAACACCTGCCGGGAATGCAAACGGTCCATGCGCTCGGTGTCGTCCCTGACGAGGCCAGCACCAATTCGCTGCGCGGCGGCACATTCGGGCGATAGGCCCACCAGCCTTCTTCCAACACCGCGCCGTCCGACGGCTCCATGCCGGCGCCCGATCCCTTGATGCGGGCCTCGACGATTTCCAGCCGGTTCGCGCCGTCGATGCGCCAGTCCTCCTGCCACTCGGTCTTTTGCACCGAATGTGTCCAGGAGAGGGTGAACGCAGTCGCGGCGATGACCGTGGTCTTGCCGGCGGCGATGAGGCAGAGGCTCATGCCGGTCGGGGCGTCGCAGCCCGCGCCCGCCACCAGTGCTGGCCGACCACCAGCGCTGCCAGCGCCCAGCCGGCTTCGTCGGTGAGCGGCAGCGCCAGCACCAGCAGAACGCCCGCCGCGAACGTGAGCAGCCGCTCCCAGATCGCCATGCGCGCGAACAGGAATCCGGACACGGCCGCGCCCCAGAGCGCGATGCCCGTGCAGGCTTTCAGGAAGATGTACGCCACCTCGCCAGGGTAACCGATATAAGCGGAAAGCGGCCCCGCATCCTGCAGCATCAGCGCCGGCGTATAGACGGCCATGAAGGGCACGACGAATCCCGCCACGGCGAGCTTCACGGCCTGTATGCCGATCTTGTTGCCCGACACTTTTGCCATAGGCGCGGCGGCATAGGCGGCGAGCGCCACGGGCGGCGTCAAGTCCGCCATGATGCCGAAATAGAAGACGAACATGTGGCTGACCAGCAGCGGCACGCCGAGCTCGAGCAGCGCGGGCCCCGCGAGCGACGACGTGATGATGTAGTTCGGGATCGTCGGAATGCCCATGCCGAGGATCAGGCAGGTGATCATGGTGAGCACCAGCGACAGGAAGAGATTGTTCCGGCCGATGTCGATGATTGCGCCGATCAGCGTCGAGGCGATGCCGGTCAAGGTCAGCGTGCCGATGACGATGCCGACGATGGCGCAGGCAATGCCGACCGGCAGCGCGTTCTTGGCGCCTTCGGCCAGGCTGTCGACACAGATCATCAGCGTCTCGCGCCCGCCCTTGAAGACGAGGCAGGCGGCAACGAGAAGCCCGAGCACCAGCGCCAGCACGTTGACGCCGTAGCGCATGAAGGCCGCCGCCGCGAGGCCGAGCGCGATCCAGAAGACGACGCGGAACGCGTAAGGCCCGATCAACGCCGCGAGCGGCGCGCCGAGGATCAGCACGATGACCAGCGCCAGCCCCATCGTGCCGGCGAAGATCGGCGTATAGCCGGCGAAGAGCAGGTAGACGAGCGCGGCGAGCGGCAGCACCAGCGGCCAGTGCTGGCGCACGGCGTCCCATGGGTTCGGCAGCTCGTCCTTGTTCATGCCGCTGAGGCCAGCCTTGCCGGCCTCGAGATGCACCTGCCAGAAACACGCGCCGAAATAGAGGATCGCGGGAATGATCGCCGCCTTCACCACTTCGGCGTAGGGGATGTTCAGCGTCTCGGCCATGATGAAGGCGACCGCACCCATCACCGGCGGCATGATCTGCCCGCCCATCGACGAGGTCGCCTCGACGCCGCCCGCGAAGGCGGGTCTGAAGCCGAATTTTTTCATCAGCGGAATGGTGAACTGGCCGGACGCGACAACGTTGGCGACGCCCGAACCAGAGATCGTGCCCATCAGTGCGGACGACAGCACGCAGACCTGCGCCGGTCCGCCGCGCCAATGGCCGACGAGGCCGAGCGCGAAATCGTTGAACAGTGCGATCATCCCGGCGCGTTCGAGGAAGGCGGCGAACACGACGAAGATGAAGATGTAGGCAGCCGAGACATAGACCGGCGTGCCGTAAATGCCTTCCGTGCCGAAGGCGAAATAGTCGACGATCTGCGTAAAATCATAGCCGCGATGGATGAGTGGCGGCGGCAGATACTGGCCGAGGAAGCAGTAGGCGAGAAAGATACCGCATAAAATGGTGAGCGGCAGCCCCATGATCTGCCGCGCCGCTTCGAACGTGACCACGATCAGCACGACGCCCACGATGATGTCTGGCGTGATCAGGAAGCCGCTGCGCTGTAGTAGCGGCACATATTCGATCCAGTGGTAGATGCCGGTCGCGAATCCCGCGATGCCGAGCGCCCAGAACCACGCCTTGCCCGTCGTGGTCTTGGCGCGCAACTGCGCCAGCAGTCCGAAGCCGAGCAGCAGCAGGAAGGCCACGTGCATGGCGCGGATTACCTGGCTGGGCAGGAAGGCGTAAGCCGCCGTGATGAGCTGGAAGGCCGAAAACGCAATCGCGATGGCGAATGTGATCTTGGCGCCGAGTCCAGAACCCCAGCCAGGCGGCAGGCCTTCCGAGTAATCGTCGCTGTGGGGAAGGGGTTGAGCGGTGTCGGCTGTCTGCATTGCCCCAATTGACCCTGTTGCGAAAAATGCGTCAACGCATAAGCCGGAAAAGCCGGCCGAATGCGTGTTCACAAAGAACGGGGAATACTATAGGTTCCGCCGCCAATCGGGCCTCCCACACGGGTTCAGGCCGCGAAACCCCGAAATAAAGGTACCGAATGCCGAAGGAAGAAGTCCTCGAATTCCCTGGTCTTGTCACGGAACTCCTGCCCAATGCCATGTTCCGCGTGAAGCTTGAGAACGGCCATGAGATCATCGCCCACACCGCTGGCCGCATGCGTAAGAATCGCATCCGCGTCTTGACCGGCGACAAGGTGCAGGTCGAGATGACGCCCTACGACCTGACCAAGGGCCGCATCACCTATCGCTTCAAATAGCGTCCCGCCCCGAAGCTTTCCGCCCGAATGAGCGTCCTGCAAAAACTGGTACTTGCCTCGGCGTCGCTTCGGCGCATCGAGCTTTTGCAGCAGTCGGGCATCGAGCCTGACCGGCTGGTGCCGGCCGATGTCGACGAGACGCCGCTGCGCGCCGAGCATCCGCGATCGCTCGCCAAGCGCCTGTCGCGCGACAAGGCGGAGCGCGCGCTGAAGATCCTCAAGGAAGACGGCGAGGCGGAAGGCGCCTTCATCCTTGCCGCCGATACGGTCGTGGCGGTTGGTCGCCGTATCCTGCCCAAGGCGGAGATGATGGAGGAGGCCTCGAACTGCCTGAAACTTCTCTCCGGCCGTTCGCACCGCGTCTATTCGGGCGTGTGCCTGATCACGCCGCAGGGGAAGCTCCGCCAGCGGCTGGTCGAGACGCGCGTGCGTTTCAAGCGCCTGTCGCGCGACGAGCACGAGGCTTACCTTGCGTCCGGCGAGTGGCGCGGCAAGGCGGGCGGCTACGCGGTGCAGGGCATTGCCGGCACCTTCGTGGTGAAGCTCGTCGGCTCCTATACGAATGTCGTTGGTCTGCCCCTATATGAGACGATGGGCCTTCTGAACGCGGAAGGCTACCACGTCCACTTCAACTGGCTGGCGGGCGCCAACGCCTGAGCCGGCGAAAGAAAGATGCCAACAGACGACACGAACAAAGTCACGCCGCTCAGGGCGCGCCGCCCCTGTCCGGAATGCGGCAAGCCGTCGGCGCGCGAGACCTACCCGTTCTGCTCGACCCGCTGCAAGAACATCGACCTGAACCGCTGGTTCTCGGGCGCCTACGCGATTCCGGTGAAGGACGACGAGGACGAGGAGGGCCGCTCGAGCCCGCCGGAGACCTGACCCGCGCTTGCCGGGGCTAGACAGCCGGAAGCCGGCAAACCCGGGCGGGGTCAACTGTCCGCACTTTCAGGGAGCGCGGCGCTGGACAGGTCGATTTGCCGTGCTATATAGCGCGCGCTTTCGGCGGCCTCGCCGGGTCCGGCCTGATCGATATTTTCGGCCGCGACGGATGCCCAGGTAGCTCAGTTGGTAGAGCAACGGACTGAAAATCCGTGTGTCGCTGGTTCGATTCCAGCCCTGGGCACCATTTCCCCCAAAGCTCTTCTCAATGCTTAGATATGGTGTCCGGAGTTGATATCCGACATTGACTGGAACTCTTATCCAGATCCAGTCGAAAGTGTCCGCCGCCCCCCCCGATTTACCATCCGATACTCCCGCGCCGATTGCGGATGGACTCCGGAACGCAGCTGGCGCAATATTAGCCACTCGTTAACGATCGGCTTGGGCGGCCGCGCGGGACCGGTCATCAAAATTCCGCAGCGGCCCGACGCCAGCACCGACGTGCTGGAAGGTCGCCGGTCGTTCCACGGGAGCATGACAGGGCTTAGGTGGGCTGCGGCCCGGCGTCGTTCAGGGGGGAACATGGCCATCAATTTCAACAAGCCGACCGATCCGATCGGCGACACCGGCGCGTTCGGCACCCGGCTGGTCCACGGCGATTTCGACAATGATGGCGACGTAGACATCCTCTACCAGAATGGCAACACCCCAGGTGTCGGGATTGGCTACAAGGAGAACGACGGCTCCGGCACCTTCACGGACTTCGCCGACGCCACGGTAGCTGGCACGCCCTTCACCGGTTTTGATTTCACGGGCCGCCAGATCACCACGACCGCAGTGTTCGTCGCCGACCTCGACAATGACGGCGACGTTGACATCGTCGATCGTTCGAATGACTCGATGCAGTTCTGGCGCAACGATAACGGAGACTTCAATACCGTCGCCGATCCGATCGGCGACATCGGCGCTTTCGACTCGCGCACTGTGTTCGGCGATTTCGACAATGATGGCGATCTCGACATCCTTTACCAGAATGGCAACACCGCAGGCGCCGGGATCGGCTATAAGCAGAACAATGGCTCCGGAACCTTCACGGACTTCGCCGACGCCACGGTAGCGGGCACGCCGTTCGCCGGTTTCGATTTCACGGGCCGCCAGATCAGCACAGCCGCAGTATTCGTCGCCGACCTCGACAATGACGGCGACGCCGACATCGTCGATCGTGCGAATGGCTCGACGCAGTTCTGGCGTAATGACGGCGGCGACTTTAACGCCGTCGCCGATCCGATCGGCGACACCGGTCCGTTCGACAGCCGCATGGCGTTGGGCGATTTCGACAGCGATGGCGACATCGACATACTTTACCAGAATGGCAACACCGCAGGCGCCGGCATCGGTTACAAGCAAAACCATGGCGATGGAACCTTCACCGATTTCGCCGACGCAACGGCAGCCGGCACACCTTTCACCGGTTTTGACTTTACCGGCCGGAATGTCACGACGGGCGCGACTTTGGTCCTCGACCTCGACCATGACGGCGACGTCGACATCATCGACCGCTTCGACAACCTCGACACCCAGTACTGGGCGCAAGGCAGCACGAGCGGCGACGGCTCGCCGCCGACGCTCGTGTCCTCGACGCCTAGTGACAACGCCACCGGCGTCGCGGCACCTGCCAGCATCGTGCTCGTCTTCGACGAGCCGGTGGTTGTCGGCGGCGGCAACCTCTACATCCGGCGCACCTCCGACGATGCGCTGATCGAGACGATCGCAGCCGGCGCGCGGATCGCGGGCTCGGGCACCACGACCATCACGGTTACCGTGGGTGCCGTACTCGCCCCTTCGACCGGTTACTACCTGACCTTCGACGAGCAGATGTTCCTCGATTTCGATGGGGCGATTTTCGGCGTTCTCGAAGGGAAAGAGCGTAACGCCATCACCGACAAGAATTTCCTCAACTTCACAACCGCTGCGGCAGCCGTCGACCCGACGCTCGATCTCGATGGCGACAATTCCTCCGGCGTTGCGGGTTCGGGTTATCAGGCGACCTACACCGAAAACGGCGCCGGCGTTGCGATCGTCGACACTGACGTGACCATCACGGATGACGGCGCGACGATGCAGTCGGCGACAATTACGCTGACCAACCACCAGCCCGGCGACGTGCTGACGGTCAATGGCGCACCGCCGGCCGGCATCACCGCCAACTACAACCCATTGACCGGCGTCCTCGACATCAGCGGTACGGGTACCGTGGCGCAGTATCAGGCGCTGCTGCAACAGATTCTGTTCAGCAACTCCTCCGATGCACCGAGCACGACCGACCGCACGATCACCATGACTGTCAACGACGGGACGGCGGACAGCAATGTCGCCACCGCGACGATCCACGTCACCGCGGTCAACGATGCGCCGGAGAACACAGTGCCCGCGGCGCAGAGTGTGGACGCGAGTACCGACCTTGTCTTCAACGCCGCCAACGGCAATCTGATCAGCATTTCCGATGTCGACGCAGGGACGGATCCATTGACGGTGACGCTCTCCGTCGCCTCCGGCGGGCTGACGCTCGCTGGCATCGCCGGGCTGACCTTCTCCACCGGTGACGGCAGCGACGACGCGACGATGACCTTCACGGGAAGCGCGGTCGACATCAATGCCGCGCTCGACGGCCTGACCTATCGCGGCGGCCTCGGCTTCACTGGCCCCGAAACGCTCACCATCACCACCAACGACCAGGGCAACAACGGTGCCGATCCAGGCCTCAGCGGCGATGGCGCAAGCGAAGAAGACGAAGACACGGTCGCGATCACCGTCAACGCGGTGAACGAAAAGCCGACGATCTGGTTTGGCGACATCATTACCGCGGACATCGCCACGGGCAGCGTGCACGTCATACGGGCTGACGGTTCAGTCGGATTCAGCGATACGCCATATCCGGTAGTGACAGGCTCGCCGCCCGTGTCGGTTACCGCGCTCGTTACTGCCGACTTCGATGGCGACGGGCTGCTCGACGTCGCCACCACGCTGGATGGAAGCTTCGGCGGGCCGAGTTCCGTCGGCATCCTGTACAACAACGGCGCCGGCGGGTTCGATCCCGTAACGCTCTATCCTCTGCCTGCCGGAGTGGCCGGACCTCGGTCCATTGTCGTTGCCGATCTGAACACAGATGGCAGACCTGACATCGTCACGGCCAATGGTGACAGCAACGATATCAGCGTGTTGATCAACGGCGTCGGCGGTATTGTTTCTGGCGGCACGTTCAGCGCTGGCGCCAATCCGTACGATTTGGCGCTTGGCGACGTCAACGGTGACGGTAACGCCGACATCGTCACTGCGAACAATGGCAGCAACAACGTCAGTCTCCTGCTCGGCAATGGCGACGGTACGTTCGATGCGCCGGTAACGTTCGCTGCAGGCACCTCGCCGGCCAGCGTCGCGCTCGGCGACGTCAACAAGGACGGAGAGGTTGATATCGTCGTCGCCAACAACGGCCACAACACAATCAGCATCCTGCATGGCGACGGCCTTGGCAATTTCACTCCGGGAAGTACGCGCGTGGTCGGCAACGGGCCGGCGGGGGTTGAACTCGGCGATCTCAACGGCGACGGCGACCTCGATATCATGGCAGCCAATTTCTCTGACGGCACCGTCAGCGTTCTGCTCAGCGACGGAACGGGCGGTTTCGGCCCTGCCAATACATTGCCCGTGGGTGGCCTCCTCGGTTCGCCCATTTTGGCTGACGTCGATGGCGACGGTCATCTGGACATCGTCGCCGGAACTATCGTGGGCTTCCCGCCGGCTGGCGGAGTGTTGGTCCTGTTCGGCGATGGCGCCGGCGGTTTTGCGCGCAGCAGCACAGCGCCAACGGGTATGTTCCCGGTCGGCGTCGCCACCGGCCATTTCGGTTCGACGACGATCGAGGAGGACGCGACCCTCACCTTTGCCGTCGCCAATGGCAACGGCATCGTGCTGACCGACAGCGATTCTGCCGGCGGCGACGAGACGCTGACGTTGTCCGTCGCGCACGGCGCGCTGACGCTGGCGTCGGTCGCCGGCCTGACGAGTGTGGCCGGCAACGGCACCGGAGCGGTCATGCTCACTGGCAGCATCGATGAACTCAACGCGGCGCTCAACGGCCTCGTCTATACGCCGGCCGCCGAATTTTCCGGCACCGACACGCTGAACATCAACCTCAACGACAACGGCAATTCGGGTGGCCCCGCTGCGACGGCGGCGCGCACCATTGCGATCAACGTCAATCTGGTCAACGACGTGCCGACGGCGCTGTCGTTCGCCAACAGGGCAGCATTCGCCGAAAACAGCTCCACGGCGGTGGCGAGAAAGGTCGCCGACATCGTCGTTGCCGATCCGGACGGCGGCAACACGCTGTCGCTGTCAGGCGCCGACGCCCACCTGTTCCAGATCGTCGGCACGGAGCTCAGGCTCAGGGCCGGTGTGACGCTCGACTTCGAGACCGATGCCAGGTTTGACGTGATCGTCAATGCCGACGATCCTTTGACGGCCGGCGCGCCGGACGTTTCGACGGCACTCACCCTCAACGTCACCGACGTGAACGAGCGGCCGAGCCTGGCGCTGACCAACCGCCTCGTCTCGCTGTCTGAAAATGCCTCGACCGCGACGGCCCGCAAGGTGGCGAACATCGTCATCACCGACGATGCGCTGGGCAGCGAGAAGCTGACGCTCACCGGCGCGGACGCATCGCTGTTCCAGATCGTCGGCACCGAACTCAGGCTGAAGGCCGGCGTCAAGCTCGACTTCGAGACCAATCCGAAGCTGGACGTCAAGGTCGTTCTCAACGATCTCGCATTGCCTGGTATCGAGGATCAGATGGCGATGGCCATCCGGATCGTCAACGGCGATGAAACCATCACCGGCACCCCGCGGAACGATCGCCTCACCGGCACGGCGGCCGCGGACCGGATCAACGGTCTTGCCGGCAATGACACGATCAATGGCGGCGGCGGCAACGACACCATCACCGGCGGCATCGGCGTCGATGTCATGACCGGCGGCGCCGGCGCCGACACCTTCGTCTTCCTGTCGTTCCGGGATTCCGCACCCAACCAGCCGGGCGTCGTCGGCAATGGCGGCTTCGTTGCCGATCAGGGCCTTGGCAAGCGCGACATCATCACCGACTTCGTCTCCGGCGTCGACAGGATCGAC
>DATJTE010000038.1:0-4718 GCA_035503715.1 Rhizobiaceae bacterium
TTGTTGGGTGATTCGACGACGACAACGTCCATAAAGTCTGCGATTTCCCTTGCAGGCGGCCGAAAACTATCAGTCGCCAGGCTCATTCGGTTTTCGAGGATCGTTCGTCACATGGCTGCCGATTAGCCGTCGGTCAAGGGCTGCCCTCCAAAAACGACAGGTATCAAGTCTGCAACCTAAAGGTGCATTATGATGAATCTTGCAATTTAAGATAAAGAACCTAATACTGTGTAGTGGGAAGTTGGATGGCTCAAGCTCCGCTAAGACGGGCAAAAACAGACAGGCGAAAACGCCGCTGTGACAAAGAACAGGAGTCCGATCCATTGCGTGCGCCAACCGCCGAGAGGCGAATTGAAACGCTCGACTTCATTCAGTCGATGCTCGGCCAGTTGCGGACGATGGCCGAGGCGGAGCGTTGTGACATGCTCGCCTACCTGATCGAGATGTCCTATGTCGAGGTTACCGACCTCATGCGAAGCGAGCGGCGATCAAATGTCGGCGAGCAGAAGCGAGACACTGCCGCCTGAGTGACGCTCGAGACGGCCCGCGAGGTCGAGTTCCAGCAAAACCATGAAAACTTGCGCTGGATGCAGCCCCGTGTGCCGAATGATTTCGTCCACGCCGACCGGGGTAGGGCCTAACGCTTCGAGCACTTTGGCGCGATCATTGTCGCCGGGTGGTGGCGTTGACGAAAAATCAGTAGGCTCCTCAAAATTCTTGCGTTCGGCGACAGGCGCGCCGATCAGCGGAGCGATATGGTCGAGCACATCCCGCGTTTCGGTAACGAGGATGGCGCCATCCTTCAGCAAGCCGTTCGCGCCAGCGGCACGAGGGTCGAGTGGCGAACCGGGAACGGCGAAGACCAGCCGTCCCATCTCGCCGGCCATCCGCGCGCTGATCAGCGAGCCTGAGCGCTGCGCGGCTTCAACGACGACAAGCCCGAGCGATAGGCCGGCGATGATGCGGTTGCGGCGCGGAAAATCCTTTGCGCGTGGCTCCCAGCCCATCGGCATTTCAGAAATCAGCGCGCCACGGTTTGCGACGACGTCATCGACGAGTGCTGCGTTGTCCGGCGGATAGGGCTGATCGATGCCACCGGCGAACGCGGCGATGGTTCCCGTCGCAAGGCTCGCTTCATGAGCAGCCGTGTCGATCCCGCGCGCAAAACCGGACGCGATTGCGTAACCCTCGCGGCCAAGCTCGGAAGCAAGAACCCGCGCCATCTTGATGCCAGCGAGCGATGCATTGCGAGCACCCACGATTGCGACGGCCGGCAGTCGGAACACGGCCGCTTCGCCCTTGATCGCGACCAGCGGCGGTGGCTGGTCCATGCGCCTGAGCATCGGCGGATAGTCAGCTTCGCCGATCGCCACGAACCGTGCCCCAGCCACCGTCGCCGCATTGATCTCGGATTCAGCCTCCTCGACGCTCGGGATGCGGACGGCACGGAGTGCGCCGCCCGACGCCGTCAGTTCGGGCAGCATCTCGATTGCCGCTTCCGCCGAGCCGAACCGGTTGATCAGGTCGCGAAAGGTGGCGGGGCCGACGTTGCTTGTCCGGATCAGCCTCAACCAGTTGATGCGTTGCCGGTCGCTGAGACGCGGCGAGGGCGCATTCACCCCTTTGCTCCGATGCGAGACTCGGTGCCAGCGAGCAGCCGCGAGATGTTTGCACGGTGCATGTAAAACACGAGGACACTCATCACGGCGAAAAGGATCGCGAAGTCGCGATAGCCCATGAAGAAAAGGGCGATCGGAACGATGACGGCAGCCACAAGGGCCGACAGCGAGGAATAGCGGAGGAGCACCGCCATCGCGATCCAGATGGCGACAAAGATCAGCGCTGCCTTCCAGGCGAGGGCGGCGAGCACCCCGATATAGGTCGCGACACCCTTGCCGCCCTTGAAGCCGAGCCAAACGGGGAAGAGATGCCCGAGAAGCGCAAAGAGGCCGGCGGTCATGGCAAGTTCAACTCCCCAGCGGCCGGCGATCAGCACCGCCGCGGTGCCCTTCAGCCCATCAAGCAGCAGCGTTGCCACCGCCAGTCCTTTGTTACCGGTGCGCAGGACGTTCGTTGCGCCGATATTGCCCGACCCGATGGAACGGACATCTCCGAGGCCGGCGGTGCGCGTCAGAATCAGGCCGAAAGGGATTGATCCCAGCAGATAGCCGAACAACGCGGCCAGCACGTAACCCATCACAACCCCTCCCGGTCAGATGGAGTAGACTGTGCGGCCCGCGACCAGTGTTTGCAAGACCCGTCCCTGCAACCGCGCGCCTTCGAAGCAGGTGTTCTTGGAGCGCGACCGTATGTCGGCCTCCTGGACGACCCACGGTTCGTCAAGGTCCACCAGCGCGAGGTCGGCGGGAGCACCCGGTTTGAGCGTGCCGCCGGGCAGGCCAAAGAGCTTTGCCGGAGCCGTCGACAGCGCCTCGATCACCCGGAGCAGCGGCAGATCGCCGTTGTGATGGAGGCGCAAGGCCACGCCCAGCAGCGTCTCCAGTCCGATCGCGCCGGCGGCGGCGTCCGCGAAAGGCAGGCGTTTCGTGTCAACATCCTGCGGGTCGTGCGACGAGACGATCAGGTCGATGGTGCCGTCCTTCAGCGCCTCGATCATCGCCAGCCTATCGTCCTCGGCCCGCAGCGGCGGAGAGAGCCGGAAGAATGTCCGGTACTCGCCGACATCATTGTCGTTGAGCGCCAGATTGGTAATCGAAACGCCCGCAGTAACGTGTGCGCCGTCCGCTTTGGCGCGCTCTATAGCCGCGGCCGAGAGGGCGGTCGAAATCTTCGCCGCGTGATAGCGTCCGCGCGTCAGTCGCGCGAGCAGGAGGTCGCGCTCCAGCGGTATGGCCTCCGCCTCGCGCGGAATGCCCGGCAGTCCGAGCCAACTCGCATAGAGCCCTTCATTCATCACGCCGGAAGAGCCGAGGTCGTGATCCTGCGTTTCATGTGCGATGACGGCGTCGAAGTCGCGCGCATAGGTCAGTGCACGGCGCATGACGAGTGAATTGGCGATCGTGTGCCGCCCGTCGGTGAATGCGACGGCGCCGGCCTCTCGCAGAAGGCCGAATTCTGTCATCTCTTCGCCTGCGAGGCGCTTCGTGATCGCGGCCGCCGGAAACACGTTGACCTTCGCGGTATCCCGCGCCGCGCGGAACACAAACTCCACGAGCGCCACATCATCGATGACCGGATCCGTGTCCGGCATCATGACGATCGACGTTACGCCGCCAGCCGCCGCCGCCAAGCTCGCCGAAGCGATTGTCTCGCGGTGTTCGCCACCCGGTTCGCCGATAAAGACGCGGCTGTCGATGAGGCCGGGGACGATTGCCTTGCCCCCAGCGTCGACTACGGTCGCGCCGCCGGGAATGCCTTGATTGTGCGCCCCCGCGCCTGCCGCGGCGATCGTCTCGCCATCGACGATGACAGAACCGCGCTCGTCGATACCGCGCGACGGATCGACCACCCTTGCGTTGGTGAAAACCGTGACCGTCATGCCGCGCGCCCGTCCGGATTGCGGCGCGGGTCAAGCAGCGCTTCCATCACAGCCATGCGCACCGCGACGCCCATCTCGACCTGTTCCTGGATGGCGCTTTGCGGGCCGTCGGCAATCTCCGAGGCAATCTCCACGCCGCGATTCATTGGGCCGGGGTGCATCACCAGCGCATCGGGTTTCGCCGCCTTCAGCTTCGTCGCATCAAGACCGAAATAGCGGAAATACTCCCGCACCGACGGCACGAACGAGCCGGTCATGCGCTCGCGCTGCAGGCGCAGCATCATAACGACATCGGCGTTCCTGAGGCCTTCCTCCATGCTGTGGAACACCTCGACGCCCATCAAATGGATGCCCGACGGCAGCAGCGTCGACGGCGCGACGGCGCGAACCCGCGCGCCGAGCGCATTGAGCAGGATGATGTTCGAGCGCGCCACGCGTGAATGCAAAATGTCGCCGCAGATGGCCACCGTAAGCTCGTGGATTGGACCCTTGGCGCGGCGGATGGTCAGCGCGTCGAGCAGCGCCTGCGTCGGATGCTCGTGCGCGCCGTCGCCGGCATTGACCACCGAGCAGCCCACTTTCTGCGCCAGCAGCGCCGCGGCGCCTGCCGACTGATGCCGGATGATCAATATGTCCGGGCGCATGGCGTTGAGCGTCATCGCCGTATCGATCAGCGTCTCGCCCTTCTTCACCGAGGACGAGCCGACCGACATGTTCATCACGTCGGCGCCGAGGCGCTTGCCCGCCAGCTCGAACGACGATTGGGTGCGGGTCGAAGCCTCATAGAACAGGTTGATCTGCGTGCGGCCGCGCAGCGTCGAAGTTTTCTTTTCCGACTGCCGCGAGATCGCCACCGCCGCGTCGGCGCGGTCGAGCAAAAGTTCGACGTCGGAAGGAGACAGGTCGCGGATGCCGAGCAAATGGCGGTGGGGGTAGATCGGAAACGATCGCGCGTCAGGCATCTCGGGTGGCTGCTATGGCCCAACCCGCCGCCCGCCGCAAGCCGGATCAATCACTTACACCCGGCATTTTCCACGCAAAGATGCGGCTTTCCAGTGAATAGCGAACACTTTTGTCTCGGTAGGATTGCCCAAATCTCTAGTTTATAAGCCTTTTTCACGCGGCCGGATTCGGGCGCCGCGCAACCGAAGGATATTGTGTGACGCACGAGGTGACGAACCAGCCGCCGCCGCTCGCCGGCTCGAACGCCTGGCGCGGC
>DATJTE010000039.1:0-8820 GCA_035503715.1 Rhizobiaceae bacterium
CGCAGCTCTACCTTACTGACGTTCTCGGACGCATCGCTGACCACCCAGCCCGCCAGATCGCCGAGCTATTGCCCTGGCATTGGCAACCTGCTGATCTCAGCCGCACCGCCGCCTAAACCGGCGCCCTCCCCGAGCGCTTACTGTCTTCTGCGATGATCGGAGGATGCGCAGAGATGTCGAAGTTCGGCTTGGGGCGGGAGATCGCAAGCGGCTGGAGGCGGTCGTGGCCGACCGCAACAGTGCCCAGAAACATGTCTGGCGAGCGCAGATCATCCTCGCCACAGCTGAAGGCTGCGGCACGGCGGAGATCATGCGCCGGGCCGGGATTTCCAAGCCCTGCGTGTGGCGCTGGCAACGCCGCTTCATGGAAGCCGGGGTCGATGGGCTGCTGCATGACAAGACGCGCAAGCCCGGTAAAGCGCCGGTGCCAAGCCCCGTGGTCGAGCAATTGATCGCGCGCACGCTCGGTCCGCCGCCGGGCGAGACCACCCACTGGACGAGCCGGGCGATGGCCAAGGCGATGGGCTTGGCGGTCAGCACTGTACAGAAAGTCTGGCGCGCCCATGGTCTGGCACCGCACCGGCTGCGGATCTTCAAACTCAGCCGCGATCCGCAATTTGCCGCCAGAGTGCATGACGTCGTTGGCCTTTACGTCGACCCGCCCGCGCACAGCCTGGTGTTGTCGATTGATGAGAAGAGCCAGATCCAAGCTCTGGACCGCACGCAGCCGGGTTTGCCGATGAAGAACGGCCGGGCCGGGACGATGACCCATGACTATATCCGCAACGGCACGACGACGTTGTTTGCGGCGTTCAACGTGCTCGACGGCAGCGTCATCGGGCAATGCATGCAGCGCCATCGGCACCAGGAATTTCTCCGCTTTCTCAACCGCATCGAACGCGAGGTCCCGGCCGGTTGATCCATGTCATCCTCGACAACTATGGCAGCCACAAGCATCCCAAAGTCAGGACCTGGCTGGCCCGCCATCCGCGTTGGACATTTCACTTCACCCCGACCTCGGCCTCCTGGCTCAACGCCGTCGAAGGCTTTTTCGCCAAACTCACCCGCCGCCGCCTAAAACGTGGCATCTTCCGCTCGCTCGTCGATCTCCAGGCTGCGATCAATCGGTTCCTCGCCGAGCACAATTGCAGCCCCAAGCCCTTCGTCTGGACCGCCGATCCCGATCGCATCATCGCGGCCGCAAGCCGTGGGTACCAAGTGTTAGATTCGATCCACTAGCCACCGAAATGCTTAAATCGCCATTTTTTTATTTGGCACAAAACAACGTTACATCCCTGCTGCAGATCGCACCTAAACAAAGATGTATAGATAAAGCCCCAGTACTGCCTTGACATATGTCGGCCGTTATGTCGAGAGTGATCCTCTGGGATTATGGGCTGGCATCAACGCAGATGAAAATGGTTGCCCTTTGAATCACGCACGGCCTATGTCCAGAGACCTCACCGGTCGGCGCCCGCTTTCGGATGCGGCACATCACGCCGCACTTCCGCTGCCGGTTTATCCTCGCGCAGCCCTTCGTAGACGACTTGGCGCAGTAGATTGTCTTCCGTCCAGGTCAGGAATTTGACCTCGGCGACAATCTCGGGCCGCACCCAATGCACGCGGCTGAGAACCAGCGGCGAACCGAAGCGGGTCGAGCGCGGCGGCGGCACGTCGAGCGGCATTTTCGAAACAGCGAGCGGTTGCAGCCGCCGCCACAGCCGTTCGAGCTCGGCCTGGTTGATGCCGGTGCCGACGCGGCCGGCATAAGTGAGCCTTCCGCCGGGATCGTAATAGCCGAGCAGCAGCGCGCCGAGATGGGGGCGCCGTCCTTCCGGATCGGTCCAGCCGATGACGACGAATTCCTCGCGATTGAGGCATTTGATCTTGAGCCACAGACCGCGATTGTCGGGCGCGTAGGCGGCATTGGCGCGTTTCGACACGATGCCCTCGACCCCCAGAGGACAGGCTTTTTCGTAAAAGGCCGGGCCGAGGCCGATCTGGTGATCGCTGTACTGCAAGGGCGACCCCGTCGACGGCAGCAAGCCGGCAAGGCGTTCCTTGCGTTCGATCAGTGGCCGTGCCGTGAGATCCTCGCCGTCGAGATAGAGAAGATCGAACAGGAAGAACACGAGGCCGGCGGCGTTGCCGGCGTCCGACGCCAGCTGAATCATGCTGAACGAGGTGATGCCGTCGGGGCGCACGCCGCACAATTCGCCGTCGAGATAGGCCTGGCGCGCGTCGAGCGCCGCGACGGTCTTGGCGATCTGGGAATATTTGGCGGTCCAGTCGAGCCCGTTGCGGGTCAGCAGCCGCACCGCGCCGCGGTCGAGCCGCGCATGCATGCGGAAGCCGTCGTATTTGATTTCGTGCAGCCACTGGTCGCCGTCCGGCGCTTCTTGCACGAGCTGCGTCAGTTGCGGGCGGACCCATTGTGGTAAGGGGGAACGGTTCGCGCGTCGTTGCATGATTGGCAGATGGGGTGGGAAACGAAAGCCACGAGCAAGCGGCGTGAGGAGAGCGGAAGGGATTTCTTAACGTCGGAATTCCATGGATTTTAACGCAAAAGGGCAGGGAGCCGGCTCATATTGTTCGTATTCGGGAAAGGGGCTATTCGTGGAACATGGCTGAAACCGTTCCGACAGAGGGGAAACCAGAAACCGGCTTTCTGAAGGACATCTGCGCCTATTTTCGCGACTTCCTCGATACGGATTTCAAGCGGCAGCCGGCTCCGAAGCGGAGCGTCACGCTGAAGGACGCGTCCGGGAACCTCACCGGTATCGACGCGTCAAAATACCCCGATCTCGTCAATGAGGTGTGGCGGGCGCTGAGAAAGCCGATTGGCGACAATCAGGCGTTCTCGCTCGCCGTGCCCCGCGGACGCTATCGCGGGCGGCTCAAGACGGCGCTCAAGGACCTCATCGACAAGCACGCGCAAGCGCTGAGCGAAGACGATCTCAACCTGATTGCCGACCGAGGTTCGGCGACGGCGCGCGAGCTGAAAGAGGAGTTCCGAAACGATCCGGATCGGTACACCGATACCGTGACGGCATCGATCAAGGCCGACATGGTGCGCGCGATCGTGGCGCCGCTCGTGGCGAAGCTTGAGGGAGCGCTGGCGCGGGCGCGCGGCGACGCTTTCGAGGCGATGTACAATATCGAAGAAGAGCTCGGGGAGCGCCTGGTCGAGACGGCCCGCGAGCCCATCGCATCGGCCTTGGCGACGGCTCTGGTCGAGAATTCATTCGGGGAGCTGGATGGCGTTCTTCGCGATCTGGTTGATGCGGAGCCCATCAGGCAAAAGCTGGAGACCTATTTCGACAGCTTTGTTACCGCCGACTTTTTTCAGGAGCTGCACGAGCTCGGATCGACACTGAAAATCCGGGAGAATTTCGAGACCTATCTTTATGTTGGCGAGTTGCGGTTCAACCGGGCGTCTTATCCGCTTTTCTATTTGTCGCTGAGCATCGAGCTCGAGGACCGGATCTTCCGGATCACGGCGGACCCGCATCTCTACATCAACAAGAAGGCCGTAGACTTCGCGGCGCAGGAAATCGCCCGGGAGAGCGGAACGCCGAACCGCGTACGGATTGACGAGCGAATTGTCTACATGGAGTCGGGCGCGGACTTCGCCGGCATCATGCAGCAGCTGCTTGATCGGTGGACTGCGGATCTGGCGATGCCACCGCTTGATCTCGCTGAATCCCACCCGCAAAAATCCGAACGCAGCCAGATCACGATAACCAACGCTCTTCATTTCGGCGCCTTCGACAAGTCGGACGAGGCGATGCTTAACGACTACGAAGAGCTGATGGAGATGCTGCGCACCGGTGAGCCGGTGGCGTTGGATTTCAGCGATATCGTGTTGTCGTTCCTGTCGCGGGACCCGTTGAGTCTGGAGAAGCCGGTCGAGCAGGATTGGGGCGATACTCCGGTCGACGGCAGGCTGGTGTTCGCGTCGCCGGTGCCGCTGAACGAAGAGCAGCGGAAGATTCTCGCCGCGCTGCGGCGGGAGCAGTGCCGGTTTCTCGCCATTGAGGGTCCGCCGGGCTGCGGCAAGAGCCACACGATCGTCGCAATCGTATTTGAGGCGATCCTCACGGGGAAGAATGTGCTGGTGCTCTCCGACAAGAAGGAGGCGTTGGACGTCGTCGAAGACAAGCTGACAAAGGTGCTGAACGAGGTCCGCATCGGCACCGGTTTTCAGAATCCGATTTTGCGGCTCGGAAAGGCCGGAAATACCTACGGCAAAATCCTCAACAGCCAGGCGCTGGCCGCGATCACGGCGCATCACCGCGTCGCCGCGGCGGGCGTCGGGCAGATTCGCGCGCAAATCAGCAAGGAAGAGGCGAAGCTCAAATCCGAGATCAACGAGCTGGCGGCCAAGGGTCAGGCAATTGACGTGGGCGAGGTCGCGGCGCTCGCGCGGCAGGAAGGCGACCTTGCCTTCGTCCGGGGGCTCGATGCGATTCTCGGCGACGATGCGAGACTTATGGCGCTGGAAGATGCGCGCGCTGTCGCCGACTGGCTCGCCGGCGAAGGTAAGTCCGTGATGCGACTAATGCGGGCGACCGCGACCAAGACGCGCCTCGCAGACTTGGCCAGGATTCTTGAGTTGCAAGGTGCGCTCGCGGGGATTCCGGAGGTTCGAGGGAACGACCTCGTGGCATTAGGTTTTTTCACCGGCTTTGCACCGCACTGCCATGAAGTGCTGGAGAATTTCGTCCAGCAATACCACGCGGCAAGGCAACCTGTGGTCGGCTACCTTTTCACGCGCGCACGCGCGCGGGCGATCGATGAGGAGCTGGGGCGGCAACTGCCCTGCCGCTCGGCGCTCGAAGCACACAAGCAGGTCAAGACATTGGTGCGGGCAGCGATAGTTCTTTCATCGCTGCGCGCAAGTTTCGGCAAGGCCGGGATAGCGATCGAGCATCATCACTGGGCCTACCAGCAGGTGATCGACAACGTCGCGCCGATGACAGAGCGGGTCCCGGAGATCTTGAAGAGGGTCACACGTCTGGTGGACGCGCTCGCGCGCGACGCGGAGCTGGGCGACCTCGGCATTGAGGCCGAGGACCTGGGATGGGTCGATACGGCTTGTGTCGAAGGATCGCTGCTCGTCCGGCTCACGGACTTCGCCGCGGAATACCGCGGCATGAAGGAGCGTTTCAGCGCGCTGCCGGAGTTCGATTATGTCGGCGAGAAGAGCCGGCTTGAAAGCCTTCACACCCAGCGGCTCGCGCACACGATCGATGAGCGGGTGGTCGCGTTCGCCCACGAGCACAAAAACCTGGCGCAGTCACTGCGCGACATTATTAGAAAGCGGCAGCGGTTCCCGCGCGATGCCTTCGAACACCTCAAGCAGGCTTTTCCGTGCATGATCGCAGGCATCCGCGACTACGCGGAGTATGTGCCCCTCGAGCAGGGGCTCTTCGATCTGGTGATTATCGACGAGGCGTCCCAGGTCTCGATTGCGCAAGCGTTTCCTGCCTTCGTGCGGGCCAAACAACTGGTGGTGCTCGGCGACAAGCGCCAATTTTCGAACGTAAAAACGACGAACGCATCACGTGACATCAATGCAAAGTATACGCATGAGATCATCGACAATTTTCGACGGGAAAGCGCCCTCGATTCTAATACGTTGAACCGGCTTCAAAAATTAAATATCAAGGTGAGCGTTCTCGAATTCATCGAACGAATTGCGAATTACAATGCCTTGCTGAAGAAACATTTCCGGGGATACCCGGAGCTGATTTCGTTTTCGTCGAAGACCTTTTATGGCGGGCAGCTGCAGGCGGTAAAAATCCGGGGGAAGCGGATCGAAGATGTGATCCGTTTCTCGTATGTCGCTCACGATGGAAGAGTGGAGCCCGCGAAGAACGTCAACAGTGTCGAGGCCGAGGCGATCCTGAAGGAGCTGCGGGACCTCGCCGAACTGGATGTGCCGCCGTCGGTCGGCGTGATCACACCCCATACCGAGCAGCAGGCTTTCCTCGTGCAACTGGTGAGCCGGCAGGACGATGCGGACCGGCTAAACGAGGCGCTCGATCTTAAGATCATGACCTTCGACACGTGCCAGGGGGAGGAGCGGGACGTCATCCTCTACTCGATGGTCGCAACCCCGCTTAACGACAAGCTGGCCTACGTGTTTCCCAAATCGCTGGAGGATGCCGACGAGGTCGATCATATTCTGCGGCAACAGCGCCTCAATGTCGGCTTTTCGCGCGCGAAAGAGCGCATTCACTTCTTCCTGTCGAAACCGATCGAGGACTTTTTCGGGGCGATCGGCAAAGCGCTGCACCATTTCAAAGGGGTTTTGGAAAAAGCCAAGACGGCGCCGGGCCCGGCTGACACCGACCCTAAGTCGCCAATGGAAAAGAAGCTGCTGGCATGGCTGAATCAGACCCAGATCATGCAGAAGTTTGGCAATTACATCGAAATCGACCCCCAATATCCGATTGGCGAATATCTGCGCCAGCTCGATCCAACCTACCAGCACCCGAAATATAAGGTGGACTTTCTCCTCAAGATCAGCGGCGCCGCCAAAAGCGTTTCGATCATTATCGAGTATGACGGCTTCAAAGAGCATTTCACTGACCTCGATGAGGTCGACGCGGCGAATTACGGCCTTTACATGAAACCGGAAGATGTCGAGCGCCAGAAAGTGCTCGAGAGCTACGGCTACCGCTTCCTGCGGGTGAACCGCTTCAACCTCGGCAAGGACCCGGTGCGGACTCTCGACGAGCGGCTCGCCCGTATGGCCCACGAGGCGTTGCAGGCGACGAAGCCGCATCCATTCGTGGACAAGGTCAAGGAACAGGCCAACGGTCTCGCCAATGGCGATATGCGGCAATGCTCGGTATGCGGCGAGGTCCAAGCGATCGATGAGTTTCGGGACATGAAGCTGGCGAGCGGCTATGGGCGGAAATGCCAAAGCTGTAAGAAAGCAGGGCGGCAGCGTCAGCGGCGGGTTCGGGCGGCGGTGAGCGGCCGCGGATGAAGAAACATGGCGGGGGGCTGCAGGCGCCCGCTAGGCGGCGAGCCGCTCGGGTGAGGATGATACGTCCGCCGTCTTAGCTTGTTTCTTCCCAATCTGGGTGAGCAGCCAGGCCTTGGCGGCGGCGGCCACACGGTCTTGCTCCGCATGATCGTCGGCGAGGCCGCGGGCCTTGAGGATAATGGAGCGCAGCTCGGCGACGCCGCAGCAGCAGGTGTCGTTGAAATGCACAAGCGGAAGGCCGGGTCTCGGCATCGCATCCTGCAGCAGCGCGATCACCGGTGCCGTCGGCAGGCGATGCTGGCGGCCCAGATGCAGAAGGGCGCCGACGAGGCAGTGTCCGCCGTTGCCGTCGTCATAACAGCCGCGCGCCCAATGGCCGTCATCGGCAAAAAGCTCGAGCATCAGATCGAGCAGCTGCACCGCTTTGGCGATTTCCGCTTCGGGCATTGGTTTGAGCGCTCTCACCCGGTAGTGACGCCGACGCCTATCATCAGCGATACAATTCGCTTACTGCAAAGCAATTGGTTCGATCAACGACGGATCGTTGTTCCTGACGTTGCCGACGCGCGGGCTCACCGGCCAGCAGATCATGCCGTCGGACGGGTAGGGCGCCAGCAGCGCCTTCAATTCCTCGGGGTCCGCCGGTTCCTCGCCGAGCCAGGTGGGCCATGTTTCGGGCTTGAGGATCACCGGCATGCGGTTGTGGATTTCGCCGCACAATTCGTTGGGCGTGGTGGTGATGATCGCGAAGCTTCGCACCCACTCGCCGCCAGGCGCGTGCCAGTTCTCCCACACGCCGGCGAGCGCCATGATGCCGCGATCGGCGAGTGCCAATGCGTAAGGCTGTTTCCCGGTCGCGGTCTTTTTCCATTCGTAGAAATTGTCGGCCGGCACCAGGCAGCGGCGGCGCTCGAAGGATTTGCGGAAGGCCGGTTTGCTGTCGATGCGCTCGGCCGCGGCGTTGATGTTGGCGAAGCCGACCTTGATGTCTTTCGCCCAGTAGGGGATCAGTCCCCAGCGCAGCATATCGAGGCTGCGCTGTTCGGCCTTGGTGTCGTAGCGCACGACCGGCAGGGTGTCGGTCGGTGCCACGTTCCAGCTCGGCGGAAAATTCGGCGTCGGCCGCTCGGGCGGGATCGAGAAGGCGACTTTGATCTCGCTGACATCGGAGGAAAGACGGACCCGGCCACACATATCATGAACATAGCGACGTCATGTCCCGCGTCCAAGACGGCAACACCCGGCGAATTTGCTGGACATTCATGCCGCCTTCTTGAATTATGTACATAATTCAAGGCAAGACGGAATGATCGCACAAAAGAAACATGGCGGGACAAGGACGGGGGCGGGGCGGCGGCCAGGACCGCCGACCAGGGCGGTGCGCCTGCCGGCGCCGCTCGCCGATCTCGCGCGACAGATCGCGGCGGTGAAAAGGGGCGGAGAGGTCGCCGGTTTCATCGATGTCGAAGGCCGGACGGCGCTGAGCGTGCCGATGATGGCGTTTGCGGCAGCAGCGGGATTTCCGTCGCCGGCCGAGGACTACATCGATCGGCCGCTCGATTTTAACGAGCTGCTGATCGAGCATCCCGCCGCGACCTTCGCGATCCGCATCGAGGGCGAAAGCATGACCGGCGCCGGCATCTTTCCCGGCGATATCGCGATCGTCGACCGGGCGCGTACGCCGGTCAACGGCAATGTCGTCCTGGCGCTGGTTGATGGCGCCTTCACCGTTAAACGTTACCGGATCAGGGACGGCGCGGTGTGGCTGCAGGCCGAAAATCCGGCATTTCCCGACATGCCGATCGGCGACGGGCAGGCTC
>DATJTE010000040.1:0-23053 GCA_035503715.1 Rhizobiaceae bacterium
GTGCAGCCCGAAGGCGGGGATGAGGTTGGCGAGCTGTCTTATGCCAGTTCCACAAGCCGCAAGGTGCCGGAGCTAAAGCCTGGCGAGGCGCTCACGCTCGTCGACTCTGAAAATGGCCAAACCTACGTCTTCACCGACGAAACGGCTTTGGCGATGTTCAAGTACCAACGATACATCAAGCGCTACCTTCGCACGGTCGCGTCGATCGACGAGAATGTCGGGCGGCTCCTCGACTATCTCGATGAGGCCGGCCTGGCGGACGATACGATCGTCATCTACACCTCGGACCAGGGTTTCTTCCTCGGCGAACACGGCTGGTACGACAAGCGGTTCATGTACGAGGAGTCGCTTAGGATGCCGTTTCTCGTGCGCTATCCGCGTGCAATCGAAGCCGGCGCGATCTCCGCGGATATTGCGATGAATGTGGACTTCGCGCCGACCTTCCTCGACTACGCCGGGATACGCGTTCCAAGCTACATGCAGGGCACAAGCATGCGGCCCATATTCGAGCAAGAGACCGGCGCCTGGCGGCAGGACGTCGCCTACCACCGCTACTGGATGCACAAGGACTTCGTTCACAACATCTTCGCCCACTACGGCGTGCGCGACGAGCGGTACAAGCTGATTTACTGGTACAACGATCCGCTCGGCCAGGCCGGCGCGATGGCGGGTGACGAGCCTGCGGAGTGGGAGTTGTTCGACTGCAAGACGGATCCTCACGAACTCGTCAATCGAGCTGCCGACCCGGCGCACGCAGGCGTGTTCCGCGACATGCTGAGAAAGCTCGATGCCAAGATGGCCGAGATCGGCGATTTGCCTGAGCACGAGAGCGCGCGAGTGCTTTCTGATCTTCAACGTGCGGCGTCGCCTGAGAACAGCCGGTCGAAGCCGCGCGTCGAGGCCTGACGACCGGGTATGTCCTGCTGCACACCCTCGCGCGACTTCAGTTCGGGTTCTTTCGAACCCGGCCTGCCTCCAAGCGCGAATATGAAAGCAGACCAGCCGCCGCGTCGGATCAACTTTCAGGCGACGCGGAGCTTCGTCGGCACCGATGAGCCAATCATCGCGCGCGACGGCGAGGGACCACGGCGGCCGGTTAAACTACGCCGCTTCGCGCTCGAGACAACGACGGTGACCAACGCCCGCTTTACCACTTTCGTTGCCGCAACCGGCTATGTCACCGAGGCCGAGCGCTTCGGCTGGTCGACGGTTTTTCGTGGACTGCTGCCGCCCGGCAGCGCTGATGCGGCATTGCCCGCTGAGGGGGACCTTCGATGGTGGACAAAAATCGACGGCGCCTGCTGGTCTTCGCCCGAGGGTAGCGGCTCGTCGATAGCCGAGCGCATGGATCACCCGGCCGTGCACCTGTCGTGGGCCGATGCTCGCGCATTCGCCACCTGGTGCGGCGGCCGCTTGCCGACCGAGGCGGAATGGGAACACGCGGCGCGGGGAGGGCTGACCGATCCCCGCTTTCCCTGGGGCGACGAGGAACCAACGGATGGTCGTGTTTTCTGTAACATCTGGCAAGGTGAGTTTCCGCGCAGCAATAGCCTTGCCGATGGTTACCTTGGCACCAGCCCGGTCGACCGCTTCGCACCCAATGGCGATGGCCTATACGGAATGGCCGGAAATGTCTGGGAGTGGACGCAGGATGCTTTCCGCGTCCGCTCGGCGTCGCAGGATGCCAAGGCGCGTAACAAAACCGCACGCGAAACCAGCGAGAAAGTTCTGAAAGGAGGCTCTTTTCTCTGTCACCGGTCGTACTGCTATCGCTATCGGATCGCCGCGCGGTCGGCGATGACATCGGATTCCTCGACCAGCAACGCCGGCTTTCGCGTCGCGTACGATTTGTGACGCATTTGGCTCAGCGCGCCTGGAGGGCTCAGTTCGCCCGCTCCTTGACGCATCTTTCTTTCCAATATACCGATATATCGGTTTCAAGGGAGGAAATTCGTGATGACAAAGCGTTGGACCTTTCGCGCGCTCGCATTTTCGGGTGCGGTTTCCATAGCGAGTGCAAGCAGCGCCTTGGCCGAGCCCGTGACCCTCAATCTCTGGTCAGAGCTTTCCGCGCCGCCGGAGTCGACAGTGCTGAACAAGGCCGTCGAGATGTTCAACGCCGCCAATCCCGATATCGTGGTCAAGCACACGTCGTTCGAGAACACGGCGTATGAAACCGCGCTGCGCACGGCTTTTGCCGGCGGCACGCCGCCCGACATCGCCGAAGTCAACGCCGGGTCGAACGCGTTTCAATATGCACAATCAGGACAGCTCATGGACCTGACCGACTTCGTGAAACCGACCGAGGAGAAGCTCCGCCCGGGCCTGGAGACCATGTATCAGTATGATGGCAAGTCGTATGGCGTGCTGTGGGGCCTGAAGGTCGGCAATGTGCTCTACTACAATCCCGTCATGCTCAAGGAGCAGGGCATCGATCCGGCGTCACTCGCGACCTGGGAAGGCTGGATGGAGGCGAGCAAAAAGTTTCTCGCCGCGGGCATCGCGCCGATCGCCTTTGGGGACCGCGATCAGTGGACCGGCAACCACTACTTCAACCACATCCTCCACGGCCTTCTGACAAAGGAGGAGTACGACCGCATCGGGCTGCAGACACTCGATCCTTCGATCAAATCGGATATCAAGTGGAGCGACGCGAAACCGGTGCGCGCCTGGGAACTCTACAAGGCCGTCGCGGATGCCGGATATTTCACGTCCGGTTATCTTTCCGACGACAACGATACCGCAGCAGGCTTGTTCTTCGCCGGCCGGGCACCGTTCTATTCGACCGGTAGCTGGGGCGTCGGCATGGCCAAGGCAAACGGCGCCCAAAACGTCGCGCTGACCTTGTTCCCGCCGGTCTCGGACAGTCCTGAGCCGACGGCCATCGTTACCAACTCGCTGCTCTTCACGATACCGACGACGACCAAGGACGCCGACGCGGCCAAGAAGTTTCTCGAATTCCTGACCAGCGAAGCGGTGCAGAAGCTCTATGTCGAAGAGAATTTCGATCTGAGCCCCTATACCTATGACAGCTCGAGCTGGACGATGGATCCCTTGCTGCGGCAGATTGCCGAACTGCTCAACAAGGCGCAGAACGCCTCGCCGTTCCTCGACATGATCGAAGACGTGAAGTGCATGCAGGAGAACGTCAACGAGGCGAATGTGGCGGTGCTCACCGGTGATCTCTCACCGCAGGAGGCGGGCGAGATTCACCAGGAATGCGTCGAGGATTTGCGGGCGCAAAGGGGATGGTAAGATCGAGTGGGGCGGCGCTCGCGTTGACCGCCACCTAAGTCACCTCCGCAGGAGCAGCCGTGAGACGCCCCGGCCGGACCAGATTCCACATCGTGCTGCTGCTTCCGGCATTCGTCTTCTACACGGCGTTCTGGATGGCGCCGGCTTTCATCGCGCTGTTGTCCAGTTTTACGCAGTGGAACGGGATCAGCTTCGATTCGATACGCTGGGTCGGTCTCGATAATTATCGTGAGCTGTTCCAGGATCGCTGGTTCTGGAACGCACTGTACAACAACGTTGTCTTCGTCGCGGTCGTACTGAGCGCGATTATCGTTCTTGGCATGGTGTACGCGCTGATCCTGAATTCCAAGCCGCGGGGACATTCGATCTTCTCGACGATCTTCTTCGTGCCCATCGTGCTGTCGAGCGTTGTTATCGGTTTGCTGTCCACCCAGATGCTAAGCCCGACCGTCGGGCTGGTCGGCCCCGCGCTTGCAGAACTCGGCCTTCCAGGTCTTGAGCAGCATCAATGGCTGGGCGACCGGGACACAGCGCTGCCCATGGTCATGATCGTCTATGTCTGGCAGCAGCTCGGCTTTGCGATCCTGCTGCTGCTCGCCGGCCTGCGAACGATACCGAACGAGTATGTCGAGGCCGCACGCATCGACGGCGCCAGCCCCTGGAACATCACCCGCTACATCACTCTGCCGCTGATGAGGCCGGTGCTGACAGTGGTGATCGTGCTTGTGACAACGAATGCGTTCCTGCTCTTCGATCTCGTCATCGTCATGACCAGTGGCGGGCCGTTTCACGCGTCCGAGGTGCTCAGCGTCTTCATGTACAGCGAGGCGTTTCTGAAGGGCAATCCGGGTTATGGCACAGCCATCGCCATGATGCTGTTTGTCATCATTCTCTGCGTCAGCGTCATTCAGCTCCTGCTGAGCGGGCGCATGCGGAAGGACGCCTGACGGTGTTCAAATCTCTCCCGTTGGCGGCGCGGATCGCGGCTTATGCTCTTCTGATGGTATTGGCCGCGTCGATCGTGCTGCCGTTCCTGTGGATGCTGATCACCGCGCTGAAGACCACGGCGGAGATCAACCAGTCGCCGTTCTCGCTGCCGGCGACACCCAACGTTTCCGTATTCGCCGATGCATGGGTGCAGGGCGATTTCACTAGGCTCTATCTCAACTCGCTGGGCATCACCGCCATTGCCGTTTCGGGCATCATCGCCTCCTGCAGTGCGGCCGGTTACGCGCTGGCGCATTTCGAGTTCAGGGGCAGGGAGGCGGTCTTTCTGTTTTTCCTGGCCGGCATGATGATCCCGCCGCAGGTGATCATGGTGCCAAGCTTCAAGCTCATGGCCAGTCTCGGCCTCGTCAACACCTACGCGGCGGTGATCCTCACCTATTTCGCCTGGGTGCCGTTCGCGATCTTCTTCTTTCGCGCCTATTTCAGCGGACTTCCCAAGGAACTGGCCGAAGCGGCGCGCGTCGAAGGCGCGTCCGAATGGGACATCTTCCTGCGCATCATGCTGCCGTTAGCGAAGCCGGCCATGGCGACGGTCGGCATCGTTTACTTCATCTGGATATTCAACGACTTCATGTGGCCGCTGGTTTACCTCAACGATCAGTCGCTGCGCACCGTCACGCTTGGCATGATGGCCTTCCAGGGCAGCCATGCCGCGCTGATGAATCTCAAGGTGGCCGCGTTGATCATCGCCACCGGCCCGCCGTTGATCATCTTCCTGCTGTTTCGCAGGCAGATCCAGAATGGTTTGATCGAAGGCGCGCTCAAGGCGTGACCGGGTGAAGGACATTCCATGCTTCAGACCGCTTCTTCCGAACATGCCTTCCGCTGGAGTGCGGTCGACACCACCGCTGCGACGATGCATGGCTATACCAAATCCACGTCAGGTCTCGATAATGCCGCGGCGCTGAGCTTCGACGGCTTCTCGGCCTATGTCTCGATGCCCCCGCCCGGCTCCTTGCCCGGCGCATTCCATATTTGCGCGAACGTGGCGTTGGCGAGCTATCCCTGGAATGTGTGCCCGATCCTCGATGTGCTGACGCTGGAGCGCGATGGCGGCGAAACCGGCTTCAGCGTCGGCATTGACGATCGCGGCCGTCCGCGCTTTGCGCTGGTCACCAACACCGGACTTCACATGGTGAACGGAGAAACGCCGCTCGATCTCTATCAATGGCACAGGCTTACCTTTGTGTTCGAGCCGGATGCCGCGATGTCGATTATGCTCGACGGAGTCGAAATCGGTCGTGGCCGGGTGTCGGGGCAGTATCGGCCGTCGGAGGCCGCGGAAGCTCTTATCGGGCGCACGCGCCATGAGATCATTCCCACCGGACCGATCCGCCCGTATGCGCACCTGCCGATCACCGTCTACTTCGACGGCCTCATCGAGACCGTGACGGTCGCGAACGGTTTGCCGGGGGCACATGCAGCCACGGTGGCCAAGAAAGCAGAGATCGCACCGCGCCGCCTGCCGGCGGGACCTGCCGGCACCGGCCGGTTCGGCGCGACCTACGAACACCTCAGATATTACGACGAATGGGATCGGCGCTGGCGTATCGGCGATCACCCTGACGTGCTGGTCCGCTTTGACAAGGCCGACTACCGCGTCGTGTTCTGGCGCGGCACGAACTACATTCCCTGTTGGGTAAGCGGCGACGGCGTCTGGTACACCAATGAGTTCAACGAGACGTGGGGCAACGGCGCGACCGGCTGCGCCGAACCGATGTCCGACAAGCATTGCGCGTACTCGCATGTCCGCATCATCGAAAGCCACGATGCCCGTGTCGTGGTCCACTGGCGGTATGCACTGGTCGATGTGCTCGATGTTCGCCCCCGCAAAGATCCGGTGAGCGGCTGGACCGATTTTTCCGACGAGGTCTACACCATCTATCCGGACGGCACGGCGATCCGGTCGATCACGCTGCACTCGACGCAGCCGATGGAAGCGCATGAGTTCCAGGAGTCGATCGTCGTGCTCGGCCCGGGCCAGCGTCCCGAGGATGTGCTGGACATCGAGCCGGTGACCCTTGCCAACATGAAGGGCGAGACGAAAACCTATTCATGGGCCGACGGCCGACCACGTCGCCTGCCCGAACCTGCACAAGCCAACATCGCGATGATCAACACAAAAGCCGCGCAGCGGCCTTTCATCATCGTTCCGGACGGGCCTTGCCTCACGCGTGACGACGGCCCGCAGCCGGCGCCGCTGTTCCCGCCTTACCATCACGAGACACTGCCCGAAGATCAGAAGTTCCCCTGGTGGAATCATTGGCCTACCAGCGACATCCCGTCCGACGGAAGGCGCGCCGTGGCCGCCGACCGCGCATCGCACTCCTCAGTGCTGACTGGATCGGAATGGGCCGATTACGATGTCACGCCTACGTCCCGCCGGCGAATCATGCTGCATGGGCTGACGACGGAAAGAGCAGGAGACCTCGTGCCGCTGGGCGCGGCCTGGCTGTCGCCACCCCCGATAGCCGGGCTAACAGACGGCGCAACCAGCGCGTTCGATCCAGCCGAGAAAGCGTATGTGCTGTCGGGTACAGGCGAGTTCTCCTTCACACTTGATGCCAGCGCGAAGTCACCCGTCCTGAACCCGGCCTTTATCCTCAAGGATTGGACTGCGCCGTCCGCCGATGTGCTGATCGATGGACGGGCGCGTGCGGAAGGCAACGGGTTGCGCCTCGGCTGGCGGCACAGCGCCGAGCGAAGCGATCTGATCGTCTGGATCGAATTGTCGGCGATCGCGCCTGTCACGATTGCGTTTCGACCCAAGCGTTAGTGGTCCGGCGAGACAGAACTCCTCCCCTGTTCCGCCGCGACTCGAGAGAAGCCGGAGCCCAACGGCTCCGGCTTCTTTCATCTGCTAGGCCGAGAAACGTTCGAACTCTTCGAGCAGCGGGCCAGCTTGCGGGTCGAAGAGTTCCGCGCGTTCGGACATCAAATGGCGGATCGTCAGGAATACGCGGTCGAGATGGATCTTCATCGCTTTCGCTGCCGCAATTTCATCTCCTGAGCGGATCGCGTCTACGATGGCTTTGTGCTCCGCGAGCACGATGGTCATGTGGTTGGGCTCCGGCATCTGCAGCCGCCGCACGCGATCGAGTTGCGCCTTCGCTCCAGTCACAAGTCGCCAGATGCGTTGCGAGGCGCCGTGTTCGCAAATGAGCTGATGCATCGCCTCGTCCATGGCGTAGAACCGGTCGTAATCCCGCTCTTTCGCATAGTTCCGCTGCTGGTGCATGTTGAGGTCGAGGCGCGCCAGAAACGCCTTGTCCGCACGCCGTGCCGCGAGCCGTACGACCTTCATTTCCAGAGCGTCGCGCACCAGTTGGCCTTCGAGCACATAGCGCAGGTCGATCGGTGCGACGAACGTGCCCGAATTGGGCCGTACGTCGACGAGGTTTTCGGCATGAAGTTGCAGAATGGCCTCGCGCAGTGGCGTGCGGGAGATCTCCAATTCGTCGCAGATTTTCTTTTCGTTGATCGCCATGCCGGGAGGCATGTCGAGAGCAACGATCGCCCGCCGGACCAGCTCATATACTTGCGCCGTCTTGGGCAGAGCCTGATTGAGACTCGCGGCAGAGAATTTCAGCGCAACCAGCGGGTTCGCAGCGGCATTCAATCTCGGCCTTGGCATCGGCGCTCTCGGTTCACGAAGGTCACGGCTATCTAGTCCTGATCCGCCGGACATTGACAGTCGCAATATAGCAATATACCGATATATCGGTTTATGAGAATGCAATAACGTGTCCGATTTCGAAGCTACAGGCGTCAGCAATTTCGGCAAAGCAGCGGTGCTCAAAGCCTTGCCGGCAGAACGCGGATGAAGGCGTTTGTTCTTCACGGCCAGCGCGATTTGCGTGCGGAAGAGGTCGACACGCCTCACCCGCAGGCGGGCGAGGTTCTGGTCCGCATGCGCCGCGCAGGCATATGTGGTTCTGACATCCACTATTTCACGCATGGCCGGGCCGGCAGCTTCGTGCTGCGGCATCCCTTCATCCTCGGTCATGAGATCGCTGGCGAGGTCGCCGACATTGGCCCAAGCGTGAAGCCAGACCTTCGCGGCGAGCGCGTCGCCGTCGATCCTTCGATGCCCTGCGGCAACTGCGCGTTCTGCCGAGAGGGGCGCTACAATCTCTGCACCAGCATGCGCTTCTACGGCTCGGCGAGCACCAACCCGCATGTGAATGGGGGTTTTGCCGAATATGTGATCGCGCCGGCCGTCAACTGCCACGTGCTGCCGGGCGGGGTCGGCTGGGCAGAGGCCGCGATGACCGAGCCGCTGTCGGTGGCCGTGCATGCCGTCATGCGTTCGGGCAGTGTTGCCGGCAAGTCGGTGCTGGTTACCGGTGGCGGCGCCATCGGGCAATTGACGGCGCTTGTTGCGCGCGCCTTCGGCGCATCGAAAATCGTGCTCTCCGACATCGCGGCATTCCCGCGGGAGCTTGCCGTCGAGCTCGGGGCGGATGGCAATCTTGATGCAGTTGATCCCTCGGCTCTGGAACGCGGCCTGGATGCCATGCCGGGTGGTTTCCACATTGTCTTTGAAGCATCCGGTGCGCCGGCTGCGGTTCCGCTTGCCATTGGCTTGGCAAGGCGCGGTGCGACGATTGTCCAGATCGGAACCTTGCCCCCCGAGGTTAGCGCGCCGCTCAACACGATCATGGCGCGCGAGCTGAGCTATGTCGGCTCGTTCCGTTTCGCCAACGCGTTCGCGATCGCGCTCGACCTGATGGCCTCGCACCGGGTCGATGTCACGCGCCTGGTGAGCGCGGTCCTGCCATTTGAGCAGATGGCGGCGGCGATGGATCGTGCCGTCGGCAAGGATGGGGTGATCAAGGTGCAGGTCGAGTCATGAGGTTCAATGCGACCCAAGGACCCGCGACCTGCGCAAATCTGTGAGAACGCTTGTGGCTGAACTCACAAATCCCATCCTGCCAGGCTTCAATCCGGACCCGTCCATAATCCGGGTCGGCAGCGATTACTACATCGCCACATCCACATTCGAGTGGTACCCCGGCGTGCAAATCCATCACAGCCGAGACCTCGCCAACTGGACGCTGCTCACGCGGCCGCTCGATCGCAAGAGCCAGCTCGATATGCGCGGTAACCCCGACAGTTGTGGCGTCTGGGCGCCGTGCCTCAGCCATGACGGGGAGAAATTCTGGCTGGTCTACACCGACGTCAAGCGCAAGGACGGCTCGTTCAAGGACACTCATAACTGGATCGTCTGGGCAGAGAATATCGAAGGCCCATGGTCGGACCCGATATACGCCAACTCATCCGGCTTCGACCCGAGCCTTTTCCACGATGATGACGGCCGAAAGTGGTTCGTCAACATGCTCTGGGATCACCGCAGCCGGCCCAATATGTTCGCCGGAATCCGCCTGCAGGAATATGACCCTGTCGCCAAGAGCCTGATCGGACCTATGAAGACGATCTGGCACGGCACGGAGCTCGGTCTGACCGAAGGCCCGCATCTCTATAAACGCAACGGCTGGTATTATCTGCTGACCGCCGAGGGCGGCACCGGCTACGATCATGCAGTGTCACTGGCGCGCTCGCGGCGGATCGACGGACCCTATGAGACGCATCCGAAGCGGCACATTTTCACCGCCAAGGACGATCCGCTGCATCCTTTGCAGCGGACAGGCCACGGCGACTGGGTCGAGACGCCGGACGGCCGCCACTACATCGTTCACCTTGCAGGTAGGCCGATCACTCAGGACAGGCGTTGCGTGCTCGGGCGAGAAACGGCCATCCAGGAGGTGGAGTGGCATGACGACTGGCTCTGGCTCAAGGGTGGCGGGATGTTGCCGCAGGTGGTGGTCGACGTTCCTGGTACGCGGGATGACGAGGCGTTCTGGGCGCCGCGCCGTTATGAATTCGCCGCTGGCCTGCCTGCAGACTTCCAGTGGTTGCGAACGCCGGAGCCGGAACGCCTGTTTGCGATCTCCGGCGGCAAGCTGAGGCTCTTCGGTCGCGAATCCATCGGCTCATGGTTCGAACAGGCGCTGGTAGCGCGTCGCCAAACACATTTCGACTACGATGCAGAAACCATTGTCGAGGTGTCGCCGAGCGACGAGCGAGTGATGGCAGGGCTCGTGGCCTACTATCAACGTTACTGCTTCTTTTACCTCGCCGTGACGGCGGACTCGGAAGGCAGTCGCGAGCTGTTGATCATGAGTTCGGAGAGCAGTTTCCCGGATGGCAATTTGCGCTTTCCGGCCGACCCGGTGAGGTTGCCGCAAAGCGGGCCGGTTCGCCTCGCTCTTTCAATAAGAGGGCGAAATCTACAGTTCTTTTATGGTCTGGGCTGTGGCGGCGAACTTGTCCCCGTCGGACCGATACTCGATGCGTCGCTGCTTTCCGACGAGGCAGGCGCTTACGGCGTCAATGGCAGTTTCACCGGCGCGTTCGTCGGTGTCGCCGCGAACGATCTGAACGGAACCGCAACACCCGCCGATTTTCACCATTTTACCTATACGCCGCGGCGATAGACAATGGATTCGAACGAGGCGACTTACGTCCTCGCAATGGCGCGCTTAGCGACAAGACCAGAGACGATGCGCGCGGTCATCGGCGCGAGCGTCAGGCCGAGATGGCCGTGGCCAAAGGCAAGGATGATGTCATTGCCGCTCCGGGAATGCCTGATGACGGGAACAGAATCCGGCATCGATGGACGAAAACCCAGCCATGTCCGAGCCGGGGCACCCAGCGACGGAAGCAGGTCTCGCGCGCCACGCTCCAACAGTGCGATCCGGCGCGGGCTGGGCGGCGCGGTCAACCCGCCGAGCTCGACCGTGCCGGCGACGCGCAACCTACCGGTCATCGGGACCAGATAGAAACCCTTCTGAGTCGGGCAGACCGGGCGGGACACGGGCGGCGTTTCCATGTCGAATTCCACGTGATAGCCGCGCTCCGTGTCGAGCGGCACGTTGTCGCCCGCTTGCGCCGCGAGCGCCTTCGAATGCGCGCCCGCCGCTATGACGACGGTTCGCGCCCGAAGCTCGCCAAGACCAGTTCGCACAGAGACGGCCATACCTGAACGCATCAGCGACTCTGCTTTCGTTCGCAGGAAATGGACGCCCGTGGCGACAGCCGCGCTCGCCAAGCAGCGCATCATTTCGCTCGGGTCAGCGAGATGCACCGCGTCCGGAAACAGTACGCCGCCACCCTCGAATGGCGGCAGATTGGGTTCGAGCGCCGCTACCTCGGCAGCCGTCAGGAACTCCTGCTTGATACCGTGCCGTTTGCGCAGGGCGATATCGGATGCCGCGGCTTCGAAGCTGCGCTTTGAACCATAGAGATAAAGACAGCCGTTCTGGCGGATCAGATCTGTCGCGCCGATGCCGGCGGCAAGCTCGCGCCAGGCATCGCTCGCGCCCGCGAGCAGCGGCGCCAGCATTGCGGCGTTTGCCGCCGCCTGCGCGGGCAGGGACTGCCACGCGAACCGCAACAGCCACGGCATCAGCGCTGGCAGCGCCGAGCGGCGGATGGCCAGCGGACTGTCGCGATCGAACAGAAGCGACGGCAGGTTGCGCAGCACCGCGGGCGTGCCCACCGGAATGACCGCATAGTCGGCGATCGTGCCGGCGTTGCCATAGCTTGCACCGGAACCAGGCTCGTTCGGTTCGATGACGGCGACATCGCGTCCGTCGGCAGCGAGTCTCAGCGCCGTTGCGAGGCCGATTACACCTCCCCCGATGACCGCGACTTCGGCGGCTTCGCGCATGCTCGCCACTCAGATCATCGTTTCGTAGACGCGCCGATCGGCCGCGAGCACGTCACGAAGGGTCTCAAGCGCGCGACGCAGGTCTTCTGGCGAGCGCGCCGCGCCGACATTCACCCGTACGGCATGCGGCACCGAATCGCGGCCGACGGCAAAGACCTCGCCAGAAAGGACGCCGACGCCTACCTGTGCCGCTGCGCGCGCGAATGCGTTCGCATGCCACGGCTCCGGCAGCCGCAACCAGAAATGTGTCGAGGCGTCGTCGGTCCAAACGTCCGCGCCGGCCAGAACGTCGCGGACCACCGCCTGCCGCCTGCCGAACTCTTCCCGCTGTCCCTGGACGATCCTGTCCACATGGCCGTCCTCGATCATCCGCGTTGCGATCAACGCATTGAGCGGGCTCGTGCTCCAGCAATTGATACGAAGCATCGCAGCGATATCGGCGACGAGCGCCTTGGGAGCAAGAACGGCGCCGAACCGCAAACCCGGCGCGACGCATTTCGACAGACCACCAATGTGGACGGTGATGTCGGGGTCGGTCGCGACCAGCGCGGCGGACACATCCGCTTTGAGCGGACGATAGACGTCGTCTTCCACGATCAACACGCCGTGCTTGCGCACTACCTCGGCAAGCGCCCGCTTGCGCTCGGCGGTCAGCGTGATCGTCGTCGGATTGTGCAGCGTGGGCACGAGGAACAGCGCGCGCGGTTTGAACTCGGCGCAGGCCTTATCCAGTGAGTCCGGCAGCATGCCCCCGCGGTCGGCAGCCACAGGACGAAGGCTGAGATCGAGCGAGCGGCACAGCGCGCCAATCCCCTGGTAGGTTACGGCGTCGGCCAGAACCGTATCGCCCTGGCGTGCGATCGCGCCGAGAACGCAAGCGAGACCGTTCTGGGCACCGTTGGTGATGATGATCCGCGAGGCATCGTTGACGCCGGCCGCGCGGCCAAGCCATTCGGCTACGGCTTCGCGCGCCCACCCCGGTCCCTCGGGCGCATGAAAGTCCTGCAGCGAGGCATAGCGTTTGTCCTGCGGCAGTTGCGGCATCAGGGTCGCCAAAGCCTGAAGATAGCCCGTCGTGGCAGGCCGGTTGACCGACAGGTCGATAAAACCCTGCTCGTCGACTGGCGCAGACTTGAAGCTGGCATTGAGCGACGGGTCCGCGATGATCGAACCACGGCCTGCGCGGCTCTCGACCAGCCCGCGTTCCTGCAGGTCGGCAAAGGCCCGGGTGATCGTGGTCAGGTTGACGCCCGCCATGCGCGCGATGTCGCGCTGGGGCGGAAGCCGGTCGCCGACGGTGAATTTGCCCTGCACGATACCGTCAGCGATCAGATCCGCGATCTGACGATAGATTGGAACGTCGCCCGCGACGAACTTCGTCTTCTCAAACATCAGAGCCAGGTGGATCCTGCGAATCCCATGCAATCTTGTGCCACATACAAACGGATCATGCAATCAGCGATGTCTTACCAAAATAGGACAGATAACACGAAAATTGCTCCTGCTCGTCTGTATTATAGCCAGTTGACGATCATCCTTATCCGTGCGACGCTGACTATCGATGACTTGTATGGTCAGACATTTGGCGAAAATATCGCCGAATTTTTTGTGGAGGAGACCGCAATGACATTGAGCAATCGCAAACTTGCAACGCTGCTGGCCGTCACGACCTTCTTGTTGGCCGGCGCGGCGCATGCCGAGACGCTACGCCTTTCGACACTGAAGCAACCAGGCTCCGACGGCGCGCAGGCCGCGGAGAAGTTTGCCAAGCTTGTTGGTGAACGCACCGAGGGGCGCATCGAGATCAAGGTCTATCCGGCGAGCCAACTCGGCGACTGGACGGAGGTCTACGAGCAGGTGATGCAGGGTGCGGTCGACATGGCCATGCAACCTCTGGCGACGGCCGACGACAAGCGCCTCGCCATCACCTGGTTTCCCTATGCGTTTACCAACTACGAGACGGCGAAAAAGTCGCTGTCGCCGGGCGGCGCGGTATTCGGCATCGTCAGCGAGGCGATTTCCGACAAGGGTCTCACACCTCTCGGCGTTTATGGCGAGGGCATGGGCGGCGCAGGCTTCGCCAAGGCGGTCGAGGACCCGGCCAACACTGATCTGAAGCGCAGCCTAAAAATCCGCGTCTGGCCAGGCGGCACGACACACAGGGTGCTGCTGGAGCGCTTCGGATTCAACACCGCGACGCTGCCCTGGGCGGAACTCTACACTGGCATGCAGACGGGCGTGGTCGACGGGCAGATCGGTGGCACCGCAGGCATGGCGCTGGAATCCTTCAAGGACATCACCAAGACATGGGTCCAGTACAACGACCATTTCGAGGGCGACTGGTTCATCATCAACTCCGAAAAGCATGCGTCGCTCTCCGAAGCCGACCAGAAAATCCTGCTCGACACGGCACAGGAGGTCAGCGCCGAACGCTTCGAACAGGTGAAGGCTGCCGATGCCAAGGCATTGGAGACGATGCGCGGCTTGGGTGTCGAGGTTGTAACCTTCGACGATGCGACACTTGAGAAGCTCGCCGCCGTCGCCCGCGCCGAGGTTTGGCCACAGATCGCCGGCGAACTCGGCGAGGAGACGCTGGGCAAGCTGAAATCCTCCCTCGGCATCAACTGACGCCGACTGCGCCGGCCGGCCTCCGTTCGGAACCGGCCGGCGATCTTCCGGAGGACAAGACATGAAAGTTGACGAGGCAGCGGTCGCCGTCGCCGTACCGGGCAGCATCCACGCCGGCGTGAACACGCCGTCATTCCTGTCCGGCAAGGCGCTCGCGCTGTGGAACGCCAAGCTGCGCCTGCAGCGTTTTATCCTGCTTGTCTGCGGGGTAGCCGTGACGGCGTTGATCACCGTGCAGGTGTTCACCCGCTATGTGATGGGCATTTCGCTGTTCGGCATCGAGGAATTGGCGAGCTTCGTCGCCGTCTACATGTATTTCATAGGCGCCTCCCATGGCGCCTGGGAGCGCGGGCACATCTCGGCCAGCCTCGTTGACCTCGTTTTCCGGGAAGGCCGTGTGCGGGACGGCATCACACTGATCGCCAGCCTGATCACCGTCATCCTCAGCGGATGGATGAGCGTCTGGGCCTGGCAATATCTGGCTTTCACGATCCGTCGCGGCACGATGTCGCTCGAAGTCGGCATCTCGATGGCGTGGGTGCATGGCGTCATGCCGGTCGGGCTTTCGCTGATGACGCTCTACTTCGCCGTCGAATTCCTCGACAACTGGAAGCGCTTCACGAAGGGCGTCGCGCGATGAACACACTGATCATCCTCGACGCCTTGTTGCTGACTGTCCTTTTGATCATCGGCGTTCCGGTTCCGCTCTGCTTCGCCGGCGCGGTGCTGGTGCTGATGCTGTTCGGCGACCTTGGCTCCGCCACCTTCCTGATTGGCGCTGGCTACTCAAAGATGTCGTCGCTCGTCATCATCGCCATTCCACTCTACATCCTGGCGGGTGGCATCATGAGCCAGGGCGGCATCGCCGGGCGGCTGGTGGACGTGGCCGACTCGATCTTCGGGAGGCTGCGCGGCGGGCTAGGTCTCGTCGTCATTCTCGCAACCGCGGTGTTCGGCGCCATCTCCGGCATGGCCTCGTCGGCCGTCGCGGCGATCGGAACCATCATGATCCCGCGGATGGAGCAACGCGGTTATGACCGCGGCTATGCAACCGCGCTGGTCTCGGCCTCGGCCGTGCTGGCGCTGCTCATTCCGCCGAGCGCCTCGATGATCCTCTATGGCTGGGTGACCGGCACCTCGATCCTCGCCTGCTTCCTCGCACCCGTCGTGCCTGGCCTGTTGCTCTGCGTGTTCCTGGGTTTCTGGAACGTGGTGCTGACGCGCAATATGCCGCTGATCGCGCCGGAGCGGCTGCCTGCCTGGCAGGTCATCCGCGAGGTGGCCTCACGCACGAAACGGGCCGGTTTCGGCCTGGCCATGCCGCTGATCATTCTCGGCTTCATCTATGGCGGCGTCACCACGCCGACAGAGGCCGCCGCCGTCGCCGTAGTCTATGCCATACCGGTGTCGCTGTGGATCTATCGCGACATCAACTGGCGCGACCTCGGCGAGGTGTTCTGGCGGGCCGGGCAGACCACCGGCGTGCTGCTGTTGATGATCTTCTTCGCCGCGATGCTGGCGCGCGTCTGGACGATGGAAAACGTCCCGCAGCAAATCCTCGACGGTTTCCTCGCGGTCAGCGAGAACCCTGTTGTGCTCCTGCTGCTCGCCAACCTTTTCCTGATGATCATCGGCATGTTCATGGAGGACGTCAGCGGTATCCTGCTCGCCTCGCCGCTGCTGATGCCGGTGATGGTCCAGGCCGGCGTCGACCCGGTGCAGTTCGCGGCCATCATCGCGACCAATCTTGGCATGGGCCTGATCACACCGCCGACCGCTCCCATCCTCTATTTCGCCGCGCTAATTGGGAAGACGCCGATCGGACCTATGCTGAAGCCGACTCTGGCTTTCGTCTTCTTCGCCTACATGCCAGTCGTCTTGCTGACGACGTTTGTTCCGAGCCTGTCTATGGCTTTGCCACGTTGGGTGCTCGGCCTGCCATGAAAAGTCCGCATCAAGCATTGCCATTTTAAGAGCCCAGCGCGTTCCTGGCAGCCTCAACTGCATCGGCATAGAGGCAGGCGGCGCCTATCAAACTTGGCTCTATGGTGGCTCCTGCATTATCGATCAGTTCCTGTCCCGTCGAGTTTGATCTTTTGAACCATGACCACTCCGGGCGGCGATCGAGCAAACGCTGCTACCGCTCAGCGTCGAGAACAATGTCTCGATCCTGAGCTATTCGTCACTTGCGCTTGGCCTGCTGTCAGGCAAGATCGGACCTGAACGTGCATTCAGGGGCGACGATCTGCGTAAGGACAACCCGCGCTTTTCAAAGCAGAACCGCGAACACATCGCCGCGTTTGCGCGCGAAATCCAGCCGCTGGCCGATGCGATGGACGCGACGATCGCGCAGCTCGTGATTGCGTGGACTATTGCCCAACCTGGCGTCAGCTATGCGCTGTGCGGCGCGCGCGATGCGCGTCAGGCAGCGGAAAACGCCCGGGCCGGAACAGTTGCGCTCGACCGCCGTCATCTCGCCGCGATCGACGCCGCCATTGCCAGGTATCTCACTCAGGTCGTGGGGTAACTGGGCCATGACCGACCGCCTCGATCTCGGCGTCTTCGACCATGTGATTGTCGGAGCAGGTTCGTCTGGTTGCGTGCTGGCAAACCGTCTGAGCGCCGATCCGTCGAAGCGCGTGCTGCTGCTCGAGGCGGGCGGATCGGATAATTACCACTGGATCCACATCCCGGTCGGGTACCTCTATTGCATGGGCAATCCGCGCACCGACTGGGGCTATTCGACGGTCAAGGAGCCAGGGTTGAACGGTCGCTCGCTCGGCTATCCGCGCGGCAAGGTGATGGGCGGCTGCTCGTCGATCAACGGCATGATCTACATGCGCGGGCAGGCGGCGGACTACGACCAGTGGCGGCAGCTCGGCAATGCGGGTTGGGGCTGGGACGATGTGTTGCCGCTGTTCACCAAAAGCGAGGATCACCAGCGTCTCGCCGGCCCGTTCCATGGACAGGGCGGCGAACTGCGGGTTGAGCGCCAGCGCCTGTCCTGGCCGATCCTCGACGCGGTGCGCGAGGCGGCCGAAGAACTCGGCGTGCCTAAGGTCGATGACTTCAATGCCGGCGACAATTTTGGCTCGTCCTATTTCGAGGTGAACCAAAAGGCTGGTTTCCGCTTCAATGCGGTGCGCGCCTTCATCAACCCGGTGCGCCATCGCAAGAACCTGACGATCCTCACCCATGCGCAGGCCGAACGCATCCTGTTCACTGGGCGCCGGGCGTGCGGGCTGGAGCTGAAGTTCAAAGGCAAGGCGGCGCGGGTCGCCGTCGAGGGGGAGCTGATCCTGTCAGCCGGCGCAATCGGTTCGCCGCAACTGTTGCAGCTTTCGGGCGTCGGGCCGGGCGGGCTGCTGCAAAAGCACGGCATTACGGTCCGCCACGACCTGAAGGGCGTTGGCGAGAATTTGCAGGACCATCTGCAGATCCGCACCGCCTTCAGGATCGCCGGCGCGCGTACGCTGAACGAATGGCAGGCGTCTCTGCTGGGCAAGGCGCAGATCGCGGCGCTTTATGCGCTGAAGCGTTCCGGCCCGATGGCGATGGCTCCCAGCCAGCTCGGCATTTTCATGCGGTCGAATGCGCGTTTCGCCACGCCGAACATCGAGTTCCATGTACAACCGCTGTCGCTGGAGAAGTTCGGCGAGCCGCTGCATTCCTTCCCGGCGATCACCGTATCGGTCTGCAATCTTCGCCCGGAATCGCGTGGCCATGTGCGCATCGTCTCGCCCGACAGCGACACGCATCCCGAGATCGCGCCGAACTATCTGGCAACCGAGGGGGACCGCGAGGTTGCGGCGGAATCGATCACGGCCGCGCGCCGGCTGATGGCGACGAAGCGCATGGCCGCGTTCCAGCCGCAAGAATTCAAGCCGGGCGCATCGATCCAGTCGCCGCAAGAGCTAGCCCGCGCTGCCGGCGACATCGCCACGACGATCTTCCATCCGGTTGGCACGGCAAAGATGGGCCATGACGACATGGCGGTCGTCGACCCGCACCTGCGCGTTCACGGGCTCGAGGGTCTACGCGTCGTCGACTGCTCGATCATGCCGACCATCGTCTCCGGCAACACCCACGCGCCCGCCGTCATGATCGCTGAAAAGGCGGCGACGATGATGGGTGGCGACAGGATCCGGTAAGCCGGCGTATTTTGCAGGATTGCGGTCCCCGACGAATGCAGGCCCGACCAAAGCGGACATTTGTGTCGAGCGGAACTGAATGCACGGGACCGAATGGACATCTCCTGAAAGCTCACAGTCAGCTTGCAAGGACTGTCCCTGTTGCGTGTGCTGGCAGCGTTTGAGGCGAAATCTCTGCTGCGTTCTCGGTCAACGGGAAATGGCAACGGAAGGAGCCCCTGCCGTCATCGACCAGCGGGGGCGCCTCGATGCGGCAACGGTCGCGCACCATCGGGCATCTGGTATGGAAGCGGCAGCCCGAGGGCGGATTGATAGGGCTCGGAATTTCGCCTTCGAGGATGATCCTGCGCTGTCGGCGGGCGGGGTCGATGACCGACCGGGCCGAAAGGAGGGCGGCGGTGTATGGATGGCGCGGGCGGCGGAAGAGGTCCGAGGTTGCCGCCTCCTCGACGATCTGCCCCAGATACATCACCGCGGTGTGATCCGTGACGCGGCGGATCACATTGAGGTCATGGCTGACGATCAGGTAGGTCAGCCCATACTCCTTCTTCAGTTCCAGCATAAGGTTGAGGAGCTCCCCGCGGATCGAGAGATCCAGTCCCGCCGTAGGCTCATCCGCGATGATCAGCTCCGGCTGCAGCGAAAGAGCGCGGGCGATTGCGACGCGTCGCGCCTGGCCGCCGGACAGTTGGTGCGGGTACTTTTCCAGAAGTTCCCGTGACAGGCCTAAGCGCTCGAATGCCTTCAGCACGCGCGGCCAATGCTCCGCCATGGGCAGCCGATGGATGCGCAGGGGTTCGGCAAGCAGCTTGCCGACGGCCATGCGCGGCGAGAGCGAAGCGGCCGCGTCCTGCAACAGCATCTGCACGCGCCGTCTGTAACCCAACGTGTCCCTGGCGAGCAGGTCGGAAAGTGGCTGCCCGGCAAAACTGACTTTGCCCGACGTGGCGCGCTGCAGTGCGACGAGAACACGGCACAGCGTCGTCTTGCCCGAACCGGACTCGCCCACCAGTCCGGTGACGGATCCGCGCGGAACGGAGAGCGTGACGTCGTCCAGCGCATGCACGCGATTGCCGAATGCGACCGTGACCTTATCGATCTGGATCAGCGGTTCGTTGGGGCGACTGTCCATGTCAAACCCTTATGCAACGAACAGAGACCCCGCCGCCGAGGTCTTTCATGGGCACCGGCGCGGCGCGGCAGGCATCCGTAACCAGCGTGCAGCGTGGCGCGAAAGCGCAACCGGCAAGCGGTGCGGAGGGACTGGGCGGGGCGCCGGGGATGGTCCGCAGCGGCTCGCCGCTATCACCTTCGTCGATCTCGCAAGCGAGAAGTGCTGCGGTGTAGGGATGTCGCGGATTGCCGATGAGTTGCGTTATCGGGCCGGTTTCCATGACCAGGCCGCCATAGACGACGATCGCGTCGTCGCAAAACTCCGAGAGCAATCCGAGATGGTGGGAAATGAACAGGACCGAGCTCGAGGTTTCGCGCTGGAGATCGCGGAACAGTTCGACGATCTGGGCCTCGACCGTGGCGTCGAGCGCTGTCGTGGGCTCGTCGGCGAGGATCAGTTGCGGGTTCGTCAGCAGCGCCATCGCGATCATGACGCGCTGGCGCATGCCGCCCGAAAGCTGATGCGGATAGCAAGCAAGCCGGGCGGCGGGTTCCGAAATGCCCACACGCTGCAGCATCGCTTCGGCTTCCTTCATGGCGGCCTGTCGCGATGTTCCCGGCTTCTTCCGCTTCACCACATCGACCAGTTGAGTACCGACCTTGAAGACCGGGTTCAGCACGGTCATCGGATCCTGGAAGATCATGGCAATCCGGTCGCCGCGGAGACTGCGCTTGCCGTCTTCGCCGAGCGTCAGCAGGTCGATGCCGCCGAACCGGATCTCGCCCCCGACCTTCGTGACGTTACTCGGCAGGATGCCGATGATGGCCGCGGCAAGCGTCGACTTGCCCGAACCGGATTCGCCGACGACGCCGACAATCCTTCCCGGCGCGATGTCGATATCCATGCCGCGCAGCATATGGACAGGCCCTCGCGCGCCCGTGGCCTCGACTGTCAGGCCGCGGATGGACACAAGCGGATCTCCCGCGCCGATCATGTCGCTGGCCTCATTCTGGGGTCGATCGCGTCGCGAAGGGCTTCGCCGAGCAGGGTGAAGCCGAGCGTCGCGACCCCAAGCGCCACGCAGGACACGATGACCGGGACCGTCGACTGGTTGATGTAGGCAAAGCCGTCATAGATCAGCGTTCCCCAACTCGCGAGCGGCGGGCGGACACCGAGGCCGATGAACGACAGCCCGGCCTCGATGGCGATCACGACCGGAATGTCCATGCTGGCGAGGATGACCAACGGACCCATGATGTTGGGCAGCGTGTGCATAAGCGCGATGCGGCTACGCGATGCGCCCAGAATATGCTCGGCCTCGATGTAGGGCTGCTCGCGGACGGACAGCACCTGGGCTCGGGCCACGCGTCCGAAATGCGGCACCAGCGTGATGGCGATGATGATGGCCACGTTCCACAAACCCGGCCCAAGCACGGCGATGAAGGCAAGCGCAAGAACCAGGCTTGGAAAGGACGCGATCACGTCGAAGATGATGAGGATGGGCCGCTCCCAGCGCGCTGGCGATTCCGCCGCGATGATCCCGAGAATGGTGCCGAGTGTTAGCGCGATCGCGATGGCGCTTAACGCCACGCTCATCGCCACCGTCGTGCCGTGCATCAGCCGGCTGAACAGGTCGCGGCCGAGATGATCGGTCCCAAGCCAGTGCGCCGCCGACGGCAGTTCGAACCGTTGCGTGACGTTGATCTTGTTGGGTAGCTGGAGGTCGATCACAGGCGCGAGAAAGCTCATCGCGCAAATCGTCACGACGACGATCAGGGCGAACGCGCCCGAGGGGCGCGCTACTATGCTGCGCAGCACACGGCTCACGTGGCACCGCGCGTGCGCGCCATGCCGCGGCGAATACGCGGATCGAGCGCCGTGTAGGACAGATCGACCACGAGATTGGTCAGCGTGAAGAGGAGCACGACGACGAGCACGACGCCCTGAAGGACCGGGAAGTTGCGCGTCGAGATCGCATCCAGGACGAGACGTCCAAGCCCCGGCCGGGAAAAGATGATCTCGACGAGAACCGCGCCGCCAAGGAGGCGCCCTATGCCCATTCCGAGCACCGCGACCGTCGGGATGGCGGCGTTCTTGAGCGCATATTTGTAGACGATCTTGCGTTCCGGAAGGCCATAGGCACGGCTTGTGCGAATGAAGTCGGATCCTAGCACCTCGAGCAGGGAAGTGCGGACGAGGCGCGCGATCATGCCGACCCAGCCAATGGCGAGCGCCGTGGCGGGAAGAATCATACGATACACCTGGTCAACGATGCTGTTTGCGTCTCCCGCGCCGAGGACCGGGAACCAGGGCAGCCAGATCGCGAAGATCACCAGCAGCAGGATCGCCACGACGAAGCCCGGGATCGCGATGAAGGCCACCGAGGTGAAGGCCAGCAGCGTGTCGAGTTTTGAACCCTGGTTTCGCGCGGCATAGATGCCGAGCGGCACGCCAACCAAAACCGCCAGACCGATGGCGGCGATCGTCAGCGCGACCGTGTAGGGGAGGGCGGCCAGAACCATGTCGGTCACGCGCCGGCCGGTGATCACGTCCTCACCGAGATTGCCGGTGAGGACGTTGCCGAAGAACAGGAACAGCCTTTCGTGGATAGGCAGGTTCAGTCCCATTTTTTCGATGAACTGGGCGGCATACTCCGGCGTGGCCTGCGGTCCGAGCAATGTTGTGGCCGGGTCGCCCGGAACGATAGCGCTCAGGCTGAACAGCACCAACATCGAACCGAAGATGATCAGCACCGTCGTCCCAAGGCGGCTGACCAGATAACGGGCCATCGGGGCGTTTGCGAGCCCGCGCATCAATCACACGGGCTCGAAGCGGTTGAAGTTCACCGAAGTGCCGGCCGGGCCGAGGCTCGGTTTGACGCTGTTGCGACGGACATAGATCAAAGTCTCGTGCGTGAGCCAGACAAAGGCCGCCGACTCCTCCATCGCTTTCTGCGCATCGACGATGTAACTCGCCCGCTTGGCGCGGTCCATCTCCTCGGCCGCCTTGCCGAGAGCCTCGTCGAAGGCCGGCGACACCCAGCGCTGCCAATTCCAGATACCGACCTGATCGCTGGCGAACGGGAAGGCGAGATAGTTCGGGTCGAGCGCGCCGTTGAAGCGCATGATGAACATCTGCAGCTTCTTGCCTTCGTCGCCCTTTCCG
>DATJTE010000041.1:0-2034 GCA_035503715.1 Rhizobiaceae bacterium
CATGTTCTGCCGGCTGATCGCCCTCCTGTTCACCAAATCCAAGGCCCGACAGGACCGGCGGCATCTCGACGCCCGTAAGGAGACGGGTCGGTTGCTGCGCATGTTCGGCGACACGTTACGCGTGCTCGTCGAAGCCAATGAAACCGGCGAGGACACCTTCGAGGTGCTCGACCGCGAGATCGGCTGGCACCGTCTGGTCCAGGCCCGGGCGGATGTCGAAGTGTTGGCCACGACCGCCGAGGCAGATCCGCTGCTCGGCGCCGCCGAGCGCTATTCCTGGGTCCGCCGCTATGCGCCTGCGCTGCTCGATGTCTTCACCTTCCGGTCTGCCCGGACACTTGATCCGCTGCTGACGGCGATTGATCTCTTGCGACAGCTCAATCGAGATGATCGTCGCGGGCTGCCGGCCAAGGTGCCGCTCGGCCATCTCATCCAGAAGGTTCGCAAGCTCATCGCCGCCAATGGCAAGCGGGACCGGCGTCTCTGGGAGATCGCCACCCTCGCCGTGCTGCGCGAGCGCCTGCGCTCGGGCGATGTTTGGGTCGAGGGCGGCCGAGCCTTCCGGCCCCTGGAAGCCCAGCTCATGCCAGGTCCGGCCTTCGCCGCGCGCAAGGAGGCTGGTGATCTGCGGCTCGGTGTCCCCCGTGGCGCCGACGCCTGGATCGCGGAAAAGGAGCGGGAACTGGACTTCAAGCTGAAGCGGCTGAGCCATCAGGCCCGAACCGGCAAGCTGGCCGGCGTCCGCACGGAAGACGGCGTCCTGATCATCTCGCAGCAACGCACCAAGGTGCCGAAGGCGAAGGTCGATGCAGCGAAATGGCTGATCCTCGACCGAATGCCGCAGATCGACATCACCGACCTCCTGGCCGAGGTCAACACCTGGACCGGCTTTGCTCAATGGTTCACCCATCTGCGCACTGGCGACGCTGTCCGGCTCACCCCGGCGCTGCTCGCGGCAATCCTCGGCGACGCGACCAATCTCGGCGCCAAGCGCATGGCCGACGCCTCGGCCGGGCTCAGCGAGCGACAGATCACCTGGGCCAGGCTGTTCCACATCCGGCCCGAAACCTACAAGGCAGCCCTGGCCGCGATCATCAACGCCCATCTGGCGCATCCCTTCGCCAAGCTCTGGGGCAATGGCACGACGTCATCCTCCGACGGCCAGTTCTTCCGCAGCGCTGGCCGTGGCGCCAAGCGCGGCGACGTCAACGCTCATTACAGCGGCGATCCCGGCAGCAAGTTCTATACCTGGGTCTCCGACCAGCACGGCCACTTCCACATCCTGCCGATGGGCGCCACCGAGGATGAAGCCGTTTATGTGCTGGACGGGCTGTATGGACATGAGACCCGAATCGAAATCGACGAGCATTACGTCGACACTGGCGGCGCCAGCGATCATGTCTTCAGCCTGTTCACGCTGGGCGGAAAGCGCGTCGCGCCGCGGCTGCGCGACCTCAAGGACTGGCGCTTGCACGTCTTCGAGGACGCGGATTCCTACCCGACCCTTAAGCATCACATCGGCGATCGTATCGATACCGCGGCGATCCGCGAAGGCTGGGACGAGGCACTGCGCGTCGGCGTCTCGATCGAGGACCGCATCGTCGTACCCTCAACCGTTCTGAAGAAGCTCGCCGCCCTGCCGAAAACGAACGTGCTGTCGCGCGCGCTGCGCGAGATTGGCCGGATCGAGCGGACCCTGTTCATGATCGAATGGTATTCAAGCCCAGAACTGCGCGACCGATGCCGGGCCGGGCTGAACAAGGGCGAGGCCGGCAACAAGTTGACCCGGGCGGTGTTTTTCCACGAGCGCGGCGAAATCCGCGACGGCTCCTTCGAGAGCCAGGCTTTCCGCGCTTCCGGCCTCAACTTGGTGGTCAGCGCCATCGTCTTGTGGAACACCGTCTATCTGTCGCGTGCCGTCGAGAGCCTGCGAGCCGAAGGGCACGATCTGCCCGACGACATCATTCGCCACATCTCACCGCAGATCTGGGAACACATCAATCTCACCGGCATCTACGACTGGACGGGGGACCC
>DATJTE010000042.1:0-9377 GCA_035503715.1 Rhizobiaceae bacterium
GCCTGGTCGTTCGGACTGAGCGGAAACGAGTATGGGATGCAATTCCACTCGCTCGTCGCCTTGCCCGTGCTTCTGGTCGCCATGACCCTGATCGCAGCCACCGTATCAATGCGCTTTGTTCGGATGGGGCAATCGGCTACCATGATTTTGGGTGGAATCGTGGCAGGCTTTCTGCTTTATGTCATGTCGGTTCTGGCGAAATCGTTCGGAACTGCAGGATTTGTGCCACCGGTCGTCGCTGCGTGGTCTCCGGTGGTCGTTGCAATGTTTTTTGGGGTGACATTCCTGCTTTACAGGGAGGACGGCTAGTGAGGGCGCCGACCAACGGATCGTTATCGATCCGGCTGGCGCATCTATGCTGCGCCACGGCCCTTGCTTGCGTGATGACCCATGTCGTCGCGCCCGCCTCTTCGTTTGCCCAGGAACTGCCCGACGTCAGCCTTGAAGCGCCCGATGTGCCGTCCGGTTCGCAGATGCTGATCGAGGCGGACACGCTGGTCTACGACAATGACAACGAGACCGTGACCGCGGTCGGCGGCGTGCAGATCGACTACGGCGGCAATCGCCTTGTCGCGCAACGCGTCACCTATAACCGTCGCACTGGCCGGCTGGTCGCCAGCGGCGAAGTGCAAATCGTCGATTCGACCGGAACGAAGATCTCCGCCGACGAGATCGACATCACGGACGATTTCGCCGACGGTTTCGTCAACGCGCTTCGTGTCGAGACGGCCGACAAGACCTACTTCGCGGCGGAGAGCGCGGAACGGAAAGGCGGCGTGCTCACCACGTTCAATCGCGGCGTCTACACCGCCTGCGAACCGTGCGAGGAAGAGCCGGACAAGGCGCCCATCTGGCGCATCAAGGCGCGCAAGATCATATGGGACGGCAAGGAAAAGACGGTCCGCTTCGAGAATTCGCGCTTCGAGTTCTTCGGCTACCCGATCGCCTTCCTGCCGGTATTCGAGATCGCCGACCCGACGGTGAAGCGCAAGAGCGGGTTCTTGATGCCCGGCGCGAATTACAAAAGCGAACTCGGCGTCGGCGTTTCAGTCCCGTACTACTTTGCCCTGTCGCCAACCTTCGACGCGACGGTGACCGGGCGCTACTACTCCAAGCAGGGTTTCCTCGGTGAAGCCGAGTGGCGGCAGAAATTCAACAGTGGCGAGTACATGCTCAAGATCGCCGGGATCAACCAGATGGATCCTGGCGCGTTCAAGGCGGACGGCGTTAATGCCGGCACCGCGGACGAGCCGAACACATTCCGCGGCATGATTGGCACGAAGGGAAAATTCGAGATCAATCCGCGCTGGACGTTCGGCTGGGACGTGCTCGTGCAAACGGACAAGAATTTCTCCTACACCTATGGCATCGATGACTTCCGTCAGTACGTTCACCGTTCGGAGATCTATCTCACCGGTCTGAACGACCGGAACTACTTTGATTTGCGCGGCATGCGCTTCCAGGTTCAGGAAGACCTGACGGACACGCGGCCCGCGGCGCGAAATGCCGAGCAGCCCTGGGTGCTTCCGGTGCTGGATTATTCAAAGACCCTCGACGAGCCTATCGCGGGTGGCGAGCTCAGCATCGATATCAACGCTCAGAATTTAAGACGGCAGGCGCTCGACGAGACCCTCGTTCGCATTGCCCCGGGCGTTCGGGAAACGGCGAAGATCTCCGGTCCTGAAGGTGATAGCGGGCGTTTCACCGCCGAGATGGAGTGGAAGCGAAACATCGTCACCGACGCCGGTCTCGTCGTGACCCCGCTGCTCGCGTTGCGCGGCGACGTTGGCTACACGAACTTCTCCGACGCTACGCTGGCCAGTGTCCAGAACATGGCGACGCGCTACGGCTACGACACCGACGTCCGTTCCACCTTCACACGGTGGATGGCGACGGCCGGGCTCGAATTGCGCTGGCCCCTGCTCTTCCAGTCAATGAGCGGCGGCACCCATGTGTTCGAGCCGATGGCGCAGGTTTTCGCCCGGCCGGACGAGCAGTATATCGACGGTCTCGCCATTCCGAACGAAGACGCGCAGAGTTTCGTGTTCGACGCCACGACGCTGTTCGAGCGCGACAAGTTCTCGGGCTATGACCGCATCGAAGGCGGAACCCGCGTGAACGTCGGCCTTCGGTATTCCGGCAGCTTCGCCAATGGCTGGACCACCAACGGCATCGTCGGTCAGTCCTATCAGATCGCCGGTGACAATTCGTTTGCCGCGCCCGATTTCGTGCATGCCGGCGCCAACTCCGGTCTCGATACGGACAAGTCGGATTTCGTGGGACTCTTCGGTTTTGCCACGCCGTTCGGCTTCTCTTCGTCGATCAGCGCGCGCCTGGATGAGCAGACGCTCGATGTCCGCCGCGCCGAGCTGAAGGCCGGATATGTGACGGACCCCGTGTCCGTGACCGCCAAATACGCATTCATTCAAGCCCAGCCGCTATATGGCTTCCCGCAGGACCGCCACGAGCTGACGCTGGGAACCTCGATAAAGGTGCATGAGTTCTGGCGCGTCTTCGGCTCCGCCACCTACGACTTCCAGTCGGAAGTGCTCGTGAAGGACGCGATCGGCTTCGCCTATGACGACGAATGCTTCACGTATGCGATGACCTTCTCGGAGCAGCGCAACCGCGTGACCCGCGAAGTCACCCAATCGATCGGCTTCAACATTTCCTTGCGCACGATCGGCGACTTCGGCACCAGCACGGGCGGTAACTCCAACCTTTTCAATGCCAATAACTGATCGCTGTCTGGGCAGTCATGCTTTCGCCGCATAAAGCGGGCATGGGGACCGATCATCGAACTGTAGAATAGCCCATGAAGGCAGAGACCTAAGTCCATGATTTCGATCAGGAACAGCCTCATTCAAGGTGGCGCGGCGCTCCTCCTCGCGCTGACGCCCGCTGCGACCCTCGGCTATGTGAGCCAGGCGTCAGCCAGCGAGATCAAGTACGTCGTCAACGACGTCCCGGTGACGAGCTACGACATTCAACGCCGCGCCGCCTTTCTGAAGCTCCAGAACAAGAGCTCAAAGGGCGCCGCGAACGAGATGATCGAGCAGGCGCTGAAGAAGAAGGAAATGCAGCGGCTCAACATCCGCATCCCCGACAACCAGGTAGACGAAGCGTTTGCGCGGTTTGCCGGCTCGAACAAGATGTCGGCCAAGCAGATGAGCTCGATCCTCGCGCAGGCGGGTGTGACTGCCGATCACTTCAAGGAATACATCCGCGTTTCGATGGGCTGGAACCAGGCGCTCACCGTCCGATTCCGTTCAAGCGGCCTGATGAGCGAGCAGGATGCCGTGCGCAAGATGCTGCAGCAGGGCGGCACCAAGCCGACGGCCACCGAATATCTCCTGCAGCAGGTGATCTTTGTCGTGCCGGCGGCTCAGCGCGGCGCGCTGCTTGGCAAACGCAAGAAGGAAGCAGACGCGATGCGGCAGCGCTTCGCGGGATGCGAGCAGACACGGCAATTCGTGAAGGGTCTCGTCGACGTGACCGTGCGCGACCTTGGCCGCGTGCTGGCGCCGGAATTGCCGCCTGAATGGGCCGACAGCATCAAGGGGACCGAACCGGGCCGTGCGACCAAGACGCGCGAGACCGACCGCGGCGTGGAATTCATCGGCATCTGCTCGAGCCGCGAGGTCTCGGATGACCGAGTCGCCCAGATGGTGTTCTCAAGCGAAGGCGGCGTCGACAAGCGGGCCGAGGAAATGAGCACGAAGTACGTCGCCGAGTTGCGGGAAAAAGCCCGCATCGTCGAACGCTGAGCAGCATAACGCTTGGGCGACGGGGCGGGACCGCTTGCGCTGACTTGCGGCGATCCTTCGGGGATCGGGCCTGAAATCGCAATTGCCGCCTGGGCCGCGCGCAGTCGCCTCGATATTCCTGCCTTCTACCTGATCGGCGATCCGGCGCTGATGGCCGCGCGCGCCAAAGCGCTTGGGCTCGACGTCGCAATCACCGAAACCGACCCTGCGCATACCTCGGCGGCTTTTACGAAGGCGCTGCCGGTTATGCCGCTCGAACAACATTTCGCTGACGAAGCCGGAAAACCCGACCGGCAAAATGCCAAGGGCATCGTTGCCTCCATCGATCGCGCCGTCGCGGATGTGTTCGCAGGCCGGGCATCCGCTGTCGTTACCCTACCGATCGCAAAGCAGGTTCTTTACGGATCGGGCTTCGGTTTCCCGGGCCACACGGAGTATCTCGCGCACCTTGCGGAGCGGCATACCGGCAAGCCGGTAACCCCGGTGATGATGCTCGCCGGGCCTGATTTGCGCGCGGTGCCGGTGACGATCCACATTCCGCTCGCAGAGGTGCCGGCAAGGCTGACCGCCGACCTTGTCGAGCAGACCATCCGCATCACCGCGGGCGATCTCGTCAATCGCTTCGGCATGGCGAAACCTCGCCTCGCCGTTGCTGGCCTCAACCCGCATGCCGGCGAAGGCGGAACGATGGGGACAGAGGACGATACGGTCATCCGGCCCGCGATCGAGCGCGTGCGCGCAGATGGAATCAATGCGTTCGGCCCCCTGCCCGCCGACACGATGTTCCATGCGAGAGCACGCGCTGGATATGATGCGGCGATCTGCATGTATCACGATCAGGCGCTGATTCCGGCGAAGGCACTCGCCTTCGACGACACGGTGAATGTCACGCTCGGTCTGCCCCTCGTGCGCACGTCGCCCGACCACGGGACAGCCTTCGACATCGCCGGCAAGGGCATCGCTCGGCCCGACAGTCTGATCGCGGCGCTGAAGCTGGCGGCCAAGCTCGCACACGCGTCCGCATGAGCATCGATGGACTGCCGCCGCTGCGCGACGTGATCGAGCGGCATGGGCTCGCCGCCAAAAAGGCGCTCGGCCAGAATTTTCTGCTCGACCTCAACCTGACGGGAAAGATTGCGCGCGCCGCCGGTCCGCTCGACGGCTTTGACGTCATCGAGGTCGGCCCTGGCCCGGGTGGGCTAACTCGCGCCCTGCTCCTTCACGGCGCGAGGAAAGTCATCGCCATTGAACGCGACGAACGCTGCCTGGCAGCGCTTGCCGAGGTCGAGGCGCACTATCCGGGCCGGCTTGAGGTCATTTCCGGCGACGCGCTCAAAACGGATTTCACGGCGCTCTCCGAGCAGCCTGTGAAGATCGTCGCCAACCTCCCCTACAATATCGGCACGGAGCTTCTCGTTCGCTGGCTGACGACCGAGGTCTGGCCGCCATTCTGGTCGTCGATGACGCTGATGTTCCAGCGCGAGGTGGCGGAGCGCATCGTTGCTCCCGCCGACAGCGATGCCTATGGGCGGCTGGGTGTCCTTGCGGGCTGGCGCACCGAGGCGAAGATCGCCTTCGACGTTCCGCCACAAGCATTCGTGCCGCCGCCGAAGGTCACATCGTCGGTGGTCCATCTCACACCGCGCGCGAACCCACTCGACGCCGACGTCCGTAAGCTCGGCCGCGTCACCGAGGCCGCGTTCGGACAGCGGCGAAAGATGCTCCGCCAGAGCCTGAAAAGCCTCGGCGGGCAGGCGCTTCTCGATGCTACAGGGATAGACGGGACACGCCGCGCGGAAACCTTGTCCATCGCAGAGTTCGCAGCGCTCGCGCGTGCTATCGGCTGAGATCAGTCCGTATTCTCGTCGAGCAGTTTCGACACGAACTGGAAGAGCCCTGGGCGGCGGTCGCGCCGCAGCCGCTCGGACGTGACGATCGCCCGCACCTGCGCGAAGGCTGAGTCGAGATCTTCGTTGATGACGATGAAGTCGTATTCGCGCCAATGTTCGAGCTCGACCCGCGCGTTCTTCAGCCGCTTGGCGATGACGGCTTCGGCATCCTCGGCGCGGCGCATCAGCCGCGCCTTGAGCTGTGACATCGAGGGCGGCAGGATGAAGATCGGCACGACGTCCGCCAGCATCTTCTCCTTGAGCTGCTTGGCGCCCTGCCAGTCGATGTCGAACAGCATGTCGCGGCCTTCGGCCATCGCCTTCTCGGCCGGCTCGCGCGGCGTGCCGTAAAAATTGCCGTGCACTTCCGCCCATTCGAGCAGCGCTTCGCTGCCGCGCAACCGCTCGAATTCCTGCACCGAAATGAAATGGTAGTGGACGCCGTCAATCTCGCTGCCGCGGCGGGCGCGGGTCGTGACGCTGACGGACAGTTCGAGACTGGAATCGGTTTCCAGGAGGTTGCGGGCGATCGTCGATTTGCCGGCGCCGGACGGTGAAGAGAGCACCAGCATCAGCCCTCTCCGGCTGATGCTCTCGGTCAGAGACTTTCCCGCCATCGACTACTCCAGATTCTGGACCTGCTCGCGGAACTGGTCGACGACCGCCTTCAGTTCGAGGCCGATCGCCGAAATAGCAGCCGCATTGGACTTCGAGCAGAGCGTATTCGATTCGCGGTTAAATTCCTGTGCCAGAAAATCGAGCTTCCGGCCGACCGGCCCGCCGGCGGCAAGCAGGCTTCTGGCCGACGCAATATGCGTTCTGAGCCGGTCTGTCTCCTCGCGGATATCGGCTTTTGTCGCAAGGAAGGCGGCTTCCGCCGCGAGCCGGGCCTCATCGAATCCGGCGGTCGAATCCATCAGCAGTTTCACCTGCTCGGCAAGCCGCTCACGAATTGCGGCAGGCTCGCGCGACGGGTCGGCCTCGGCCTGAGCGGTCAGCGCGGCAATCCGATCCAGATGGCCGGCAAGCACGACGCCAAGCGCTTCGCCCTCCGAGAAGCGCGCCTTTTCCAGCTCAGCGAGCGCGGTGTCGAGCGCCGCCATCACCGTGGCATCGTACGTGGCGCGCTCCTCCTCGCTTTCGACTGCGTCCGGCGTCTCAAGAACGCCCTTCAGGGCGAGAAGACCGTCGGCGGAAGCAGGCGCCACGCCGAACTGCGTTTCGAGTCGTTTCGCAAGGCCGGCAAGATCCTTGAGGAAGGCTTCATTGACCACCGGCGTGCCTTGCAGGCCGATCCGGGAGATCGTCAGCGCTGCCTGGATGTTGCCACGCGCAAAGCGCTTCTGGATCGCCTGCCGGGCCGGCAGCTCAAGGCGATCATAACCGAGAGGCAGGCGCAATCGCGCCTCGATGCCTTTGCCGTTGACGGATTTGATTTCCCAGGCGAGAGCCGCGCCGTCGCGGTCGGCGGCGGCGCGCGCGAAGCCAGTCATGCTCTGCAGCGCCATGTCTTCGTTTTCCCCTCGCGCTGGTGCGCCGTCAGTTCGCGGCGTCTGTTTTGGTTCCGCCTGTCGTCTCGGCCGCCCCTCCGGACGCAGCAGCCTTCGCAGCTTCCTCGGCCTGCTTCTTCTCGAACGCGCGATAACGGGCGACGTTTTCATTGTGCTCGTCGAGCGTCTCGGCGAAGACATGACCACCGGTGCCGTCGGCGACGAAGTAGAGATCGTTGGTGCGCGACGGATTGGCGACGGCTTCGAGCGACGCCCGGCCAGGGACGGCGATCGGCGTCGGCGGCAGGCCGTCTATGACATACGTATTGTATGGCGTCAGCTTCTGGATATCGGACTGGTAGATCGGCCGGTCGCTCGGCTTTCCCTTGCCGCCGAAGATACCGTAGATGATCGTCGGGTCCGACTGGAGCCGCATGCCCTTCTTCAGCCGGTTGATGAAGACAGCGGCGACGCGCGAACGCTCGTCACCCTTGCCGGTCTCCTTCTCGACGATCGATGCCAGCGTGACAAACTCATCGACCGAGCTCAGCGGCAGATCGTTGAGGCGGCGCTCCCAAACGGCTTCCACCAGCTTCTTCTGATCGGCGAGAAGCTTGTCGACGATCTGCTGACGCGTCGCGCCGCGCGTGAAGCGCTGCGTCTCGGCGATCAGGCTTCCTTCCGGCGGCAGCGTGGCCGGCATATTTCCGGTCAGTGCCTCGTGCGTGGCGATGCGCTGGAATGCCTGCTCGACGGTGAGCCCTTCCGGGATCGTCAGCGAATACATGACCGATTTGCCGCTGCGCAGGATCTCCATGATCTCGTGCATCGAGGCGCGCGGCTTGATCTCGTACTCGCCGGCTTTCATGTCGCCGTCGTGGCCGTACATGCGCACGCCGACCTGAAAAATGCGCGCGTCGGAAATCAGGCCCTGGCGCTCGAGCTGCTGGGCGATGTCGAGGAAGCCGGTGTTCGGCTTCAGCAGGAATGTGCTGGCGGTTTCGGACGGCCCCTCGCCTTCGAAGGAAAGCTTGCCGAAATAAAGGATCAGCCCGCCGCCGATCATGGCGAGCACGATTGCTGAAACGACGAAGTTCAGGAAAACGACCAGTTGGCTGCGCGCCGCGCGCGACCGCTGCGGCGGCGGCGTGCCCGCTTCGGGCCGCAACGCATCGCTGGCGGACTTCGGGATGATTGGTTTTGGAGGCATGGCTCGCTGACCGAACTCTCCCTGGTTGACGGAATTACCGCTCATTATGCCTCCAGCCCAACGAATCCCCGGCGCAGAAGTGAAGGCGAATCTGGCCAAATTTTCGGCAGCCAGCAGTCATTTGACGGCCTTAGCCGTCGTAACGCTGGAAAACGAGCGACGCGTTGGTGCCGCCGAAACCGAAAGAGTTGGAAAGTGCGACGTCCACCTGCCGCTGACGCGGCTGGTGAGGAACGAGATCGATCGCGGTTTCGCGCTCGGGATTGTCGAGATTGATCGTCGGCGGCACGACATTGTCGCGGATGGCAAGGATGGAGAAGATCGCCTCCACCGCGCCGGCAGCTCCGAGCAGATGGCCGATCGACGATTTGGTCGATGACATCGAGATTTTCGACGCCGCATTGCCGACCAGCCGCTCGACCGCGCCAAGCTCGATCGTATCGGCCATGGTCGAGGTGCCGTGCGCGTTGATATAATCGACGTCGGCCGGCGCGAGCTTCGCGCGCTTCAGGGCGGCTGTCATGCAGCGGAATGCGCCATCGCCGTCCTCGGCCGGAGCGGTGATATGATAGGCGTCACCGGACATGCCGTAGCCGGTGACTTCGGCGTAGATTTTCGCGCCACGCGCCTTGGCATGTTCCAGCTCTTCGAGCACGACCACGCCGGCGCCCTCGCCCATGACGAAGCCGTCGCGGTCCCTGTCGTATGGGCGCGACGCTTTTTCGGGCGTGTCGTTACGGTCGGTGGACAGCGCTTTGCAGGCCGCGAAGCCGGCGAGCGACAGCCGGCCGATCGGCGATTCCGCGCCGCCCGCGACCATCACGTCGGCGTCTTCGAACTGGATGATGCGCGCGGCGTCGCCGATCGCATGCGCGCCCGTCGAGCAGGCGGTGACCACGGCATGGTTCGGCCCCTTGAAGCCGTATTTGATCGACACATGCCCGGAGGCGAGGTTGATCAGGGCGGAGGGGATGAAGAACGGCGAGACCCGCCGCGGCCCTTCCTTTTCGAGGATCAGCGC
>DATJTE010000043.1:0-3086 GCA_035503715.1 Rhizobiaceae bacterium
GGCGATCAGCTCCTGGCGCTTCTTCGGTGCGAGCAAGGTCCCGTTGGTGTTGAAGAGCACATAAACGCCGCGATCCTTCAGGTACCGGATCATCCGCGGCAGGCTCTTGACCATCATCGGCTCGCCGACGCCATGCAGGACTGCGCGCGCCAAACCCGGCACCTGATCGACGATCGAGGTGAACAGCTCCCAGCTCATATCGGCTGGCGGTTCGAGCGCCTCGAACGTGCGCGGACAGGTTTCGCACAGCAGATTGCAGCGATTGGTGACCTCGAGGTAGACGCAGACCGGCGGCGCCTTGGCGATGCGCGATCGCTCCTCGCCGACGGTCTCGAAATAGCGTCGGGCGATCATCGGCTCGGCAAACGACATGGGTTCTCCTTGGGCCAATCCGCTCGGTAACCGCTCTAATGGGAGGGTTTCGCCAGACCGACTTTGATGATCGCATCATTGGCCACAGCGGTGGTGCCGGAGGGCGAGAACGTCGGAAACTGCTGCAGCTGCTGCGGCGTGAAGGCGACGATCTCGATGTCTTGCCCGAGCAAGGCCATGGCATCCACGGGAACCGCGATCGGCCGGCTGCCGAAGCCGAGAAACCCGCCGAAGTCGACCACGACCATGATCTGACCCTTTTGGTCGCGAACGACGCGGCGAACCCGGCCGAGAACGTCCTGGCTCTCGACCGGGCGCAGAACTTCCCTGCCGATAAGATCGCCGACGCGAACCGGCTGCGGGAAGCGCATGGCAGCAGAGTCCGCTAGGGTCATGCCGTGCGGAGGCGGCATGCCGCCCGGCGTCCTGCTTTGCGCGTGCGCCGCGCCGGCGACAGCAAGCATGCCGCAAATGAACAGGAGGCGGCGCCGGGCCACGCCGCTCAGATCCCGGCGAACCAGGGGAAGCCGTACGACTCCCAGTATCCGCCGGGATATTTGTTGGTTACCTCGATGGCCGTGACCCATTTCGGGTTCTTGTAACCGAGCTTCACCGCCGTGCGCAGACGCATCGGATAGCCAAACGGATCGGCGAGCGTGTCGCCGCCGTATTTGAGTGCCAGCAACGTCTGCGGATGCAATGCAGAGGCCATGTCGATGCTGCTCGGGTAGTTGTCGGCCGTCTGGAAGGCGACGTATTTCGCGCGGAGATCCGCGCCGACGCGTTCGAGGAAGAGGCGCAGCGGCACCCCGGTCCACCCGCCGATATAGCTCCAGCCCTCGACGCAGATATGCTTGATGACCATCGAGGTCTGCGGCAGCGCCTGCAGCTCCGACAGCGTCCAGGCCCGCTTGTCGGCGACCAGCCCCGACACCTCAAGGCGCCATGTCGCCCCATTCACCGGCTTCACGTCCATCACCGGGTAATAGGCATTGAACTTCGGCGGCCGCAGGATCATCGACGCCGGATAGGTCGGCGCCAGCTTGTTCGGATCGAACAGCAGCGCCTGTACGCCATCATTGAAGCGGGATATCGCCAGCAGAGCGGACTCGACCGCGGCCGGGCGCCTGACGTCGCACCCGGTCAGCATGACGAGCGCGCCAAGAGACAGCCCGCCGCGGATCAGACCGCGCCGTTCGAGCGAGCGGATCAGCGGCTTATGGTCGTCGAGGACCCGCGCCTCTGGAAGCACGTCCGGACGAAACGGGGATCTCATGCCGCGTGGCCTTCTTTGGCGCGGTCGCGTGACCACAGCCGGGGACCGCCGGTGACCATCGCCAACAGCGTCTTCGGCACGAGCAGCGCCAGCGCCACGTGCACGATCAGAAAGCCGACAATCACCGCCATCCCGGCAAAATGCAGCACGCGTGCGGTCTGGAAACCGCCGAGCAACGCGACCAGACCGGAGAACTGTACAGGCTTCCAGATGGCCAGCCCGGTGATCACCTGAGAGATGCCGGCGAGAATGACGATGATGTAGAGCAGCTTCTGCACCGCATTATAGACGGTGATGTCCTCGTGCGCGATCTTGAAGTGCAGCGTATCGATGACAGTGTGCACCACCTCCGCCGGACGGATCGGCAGCAGCTTCTCGCGGAAGCGTCCACTGACGAAGCCATAAACCAGGTAGATCAGCCCGTTGATGACGAGAAACCACATGCCGGCGAAGTGCCAGTCGAGGCTCCAGGCTGCCCAATCGCCAAGCCGCCAGAAGGCACTGAAATGGAACCCGCGGATGATGACGTCATCATCGTAGATGCCCCAACCCGAGGTGATCATGATCAACATCACCACGGCGTTGACCCAGTGCATGATCCTGACCGGCCATGGGTGCAGCCGACGCCCCGCAGGCGCCGACGATGTCCCGACGACAGGCGATTCGGTTTTCACGTGACCCATCGACTCATCGGCACCAAAGAAGGCCTGACCAGCGGTTTTTTTCCTCGCATCGTCGAGCGGCCGAAGAGAGTGTATCATCCATTTTGGATCGATCAATCTGACATGGCATTTCAGCCGCGTGCCAAGGCAACCTCCAAAGCGCTTGCACCTTCACGAAGGGTGCGCCGATCCGAAGGCCTCTGACGATGCCCGATAAGCTTGCCTAGGGGAAGTCGGCGCCGGTTGATCCGCTCCTGTTTCCGTGATCAGTCGTACTCCGGCCCCAGGCCGATCGCGGCCAAAAGGTCGAGCGGCAACGCCGGCAGATGCGGCAGCGAGAGCCGATCATGTAACGCCTGACGCCGCAATCGCGGCAGCCTTCCTCAGGCGGCCGGCGGATAGTTCGATGGAAACAGCGCACGCCGCGTCTCCTCGTCGACTTCCTTTTTGAAGCTGTGGGAGCTGCCGATCGCCCGCGCCTCGGCGACCGCGGGACGTGCGTCGATCGCCCGGAACCAGCGGCGGATGTTCGGATAAGCGGCGAGCGGGTCGTCGCTGCCGGGCAGCACGAAACTCGCGCGGTCGATCCAGCCCCAGCCGGAGATGTCGGCGATCGTGTAGGCGTTTCCGACGATAAAGTCGCGGCCCTCAAGGTGCGTGTCGAGCACCGTGTAATGGCGCTCGGCCTCGCGCCGGTAGCGGTTGATCGCATAGGGCAGCTTTTCCGGCGCGGCGCGCTGGAAATGCACCGCCTGGCCGGAGAACGGCCCGAGCCC
>DATJTE010000044.1:0-3782 GCA_035503715.1 Rhizobiaceae bacterium
GGCGGCGAGGCATTCTTGCCTCGCCGCCGACCACTACCAACCGGTGCCAGGGCTTGAACGACGGATGAACATGGCCGCCCTGAAAACCGAAGACCCTGAGAGCGAAACCAACGCTCCCCTTCTCACCCTTTCCGGCGTTTCCAAAAGCTTTCCCGGCGTCCGCGCGCTGCACAATGTCAGCCTGTCGCTCTATCCCGGCCACGTCACCGCGCTGATCGGCGAAAACGGCGCCGGCAAGTCGACGCTGGTGAAAATCCTCACCGGTATCTACCAGCCCGATGAAGGCGACATCCACATTGGCAGCGATGCCGTCAGACTGCCGTCCGCCGACGCTGCCTTCCGGCACGGCATCACCGCCATTCACCAGGAAACGGTCCTCTTCGACGATCTGTCGGTGGCAGAAAACATCTATCTCGGCCACGCGCCACGCTCGCGCTTCGGCACGATCGACTGGCGCGCGATGCGCCGACAGGCGCGCGATGTTCTGGCACGCATGGGCGCCGCCCACATCGACGCCGATGCCCGGTTGCGCGATCTCGGCATCGCCAACAAGCACCTCGTAGCGGTCGCGCGCGCCATGTCGATCGACGCGCGCATCGTCATCATGGACGAGCCGACGGCTGCGCTTTCGGCAAAGGAAATCAAGGAGTTGTTCGAACTCGTCGAATTCCTCAAGGCCGAAGGCAAGGCGATCCTCTTCATCAGCCACAAATTCGATGAGATCTATCGCATCGCCGACCGCTACACCGTATTCCGCGATGGCGAGATGGTCGGCGAAGGCCTGCTTGCCGAAAAGAGCCAGAACGAAATCGTGCGCCTGATGGTCGGCCGCGCCGTCGACCACATTTTTCCCGAGCGCCAGCCGAAGATCGGCGGTCGGCTCCTAACCGTGAACGGCCTCTCCCACCCCACCGAGTTCGACGGCATAAGCTTCGAACTGCGCCAGGGCGAAATCCTTGGCTTCTACGGGCTTGTCGGCGCCGGCCGCAGCGAGGTCATGCAGGCCATCGCCGGCATGACGAAGACCAACACCGGCACGATCTCGCTCGCTGGCCAGCCTATCGCTCCAAAGTCGGCAGCCGACGCCATCGATGCCGGCATTGTCTATGTGCCGGAAGAGCGCGGGCGGCAGGGCGTCGTCATCGGCATGCCGATCTTCAAGAACGTCTCGCTCCCCTCACTTCATCGCACTTCGAAATCTGGCGTGCTGCAGCTCGCTGAAGAATTCCGTCTCGCGCGCACCTACACTGAACGGCTCGATCTCCGCGCTTCGTCACTCAGCCAGGACGTGGGCACGCTATCAGGGGGCAATCAGCAGAAGGTCGTCATCGCCAAATGGCTGGCGACTGAACCGAAGCTCATCATTCTCGACGAGCCGACCAAGGGTATCGACATCGGCTCGAAAGCTGCCGTGCACGGCTTCATGGCGGAGCTGGTTGCGCAGGGGTTGTCCGTTGTCATGGTCTCATCGGAGTTGCCGGAAATCCTCGGCATGTCCGACCGCGTCGTCGTCATGCGCGAGGGCCGCATCGCCGCCACCTTCGACAACACGAACCTCGACGCCGAAACACTCGTGCGCGCAGCCGCGGGGATCGCGGCATGAGAGCCCTACTCAAATATCGCGAGATGTTTCTCGTCGCGGCGATTGCCCTGCTCATCGGCCTGATTGCAATCCGCTTCCCCGGCTTCGCGCGGCCCGGCAATCTCGCGACCGTCTTCAACGACACGTCGATCCTGATCATCCTGGCGCTCGGCCAGATGGTGGTGATCCTGACGCGCTCCATCGACCTGTCGATGGCATCGAACCTCGCGCTGACCGGCATGCTGGTGGCGCTCACGAACGCCAACTATCCCGGCATCCCGATTCCGCTCATCATCCTCGAAGCGATGGCGATCGGCGCAGTGCTCGGTGCCTTCAACGGCACTCTGGTCTGGAAGCTCGGCATACCGGCCATCGTCGTGACGCTTGGTACACTCACGATCTTCCGCGGACTGACATTCGTCGTCGCAGGCGGCACGTGGGTTAACGCCGACCGCATGAGCCCCGATTTCATCGCGCTGCAGCGCGGCATCTTCCTCGGTCTGCCGATCCTCTCCTGGTTCGCGCTTGTCGCCATCGCCGCGTTTTATGTGGTGATGACGCGCACGCCGATCGGCCGCTCACTCTACGCCATCGGCGTCAACCCATCGGCCGCAGTCTACACCGGCATCGATGTCGGCCGCACCAAGTTCATCGCCTTCGTCATCTCCGGCGCGATTGCCGGGCTTTGCGGTTATCTCTGGGTATCCCGCTACGTGATTGCAGCGACGGAAGTGGCCAACGGTTATGAGCTCAGCATCATCGCGGCCTGCGTTATCGGTGGTATCTCAATCGCTGGCGGCATCGGCTCGGTTGGCGGCGCGGTGCTTGGCGCCCTGTTCCTCGGCATCATCTCGAGCGCGCTGCCCGTCATCGGTGTTTCGCCGTTCTGGCAGATGGCGATCTCCGGTACCGCAATCCTGGCCGCCGTCATCCTCAACGCACGCGGCGAACGCAAGCAAGGCCGCATCATTCTGAAGAAGGCAGAGGCCGCATGAGCACGGTCGACACAGTTCGCCGTCACGTCCCCGACCGGCTCGACACGCCGCTCAAGGGCGCGCTGCTGTCCTGGGAGACGCTGCTTGTCGCCGTGGCGCTCGCCGTCTTCATCACCAACAGCGTTGCCTCGCCTTACTTCTTGAACCCGTGGTCGCTCTCCGACATGACGTTCAATTTCACGGAGAAGGGCCTGATCGCGCTCGCCATGGCACTGCTTATCATTTCCGGCGAGATCGACCTGTCCGTCGCGGCGATCATTGCCCTCGCCTCGACAGCCATGGGCATGGCGCTGCAGGCCGGCGCGGATACGCCGATGCTGGTTGCGATCGGCATTCTGGTCGGGCTGGCCTGCGGTGCGTTCAACGGCTTGCTCGTCACTGGCCTCGGCCTGCCGTCGATCGTCGTCACGATCGGCACAATGAGCCTCTTCCGCGGCATCGCCTACATCATCCTCGGCGACCAGGCCTATAAAGGCTATCCGCCGAGCTTCGCCTTTTTCGGCCAGGGCTATATTTGGTGGGTGATCTCCTTCGAGCTCGTGCTCTTCCTGGTCGCTGCGCTCGGTTACTGGTTCCTTCTGCACCGCACGAGTTTTGGCCGCCGTGTCTTCGCCATCGGCAACAACCCCGTCGCCGCGCAGTTTTCCGGCGTGCGCGTCAACCGCGTGAAGTTCATTCTGTTCTGCCTGACGGGTCTCATGGCCGGCATCGCCTCGGTTCTGCTCACGTCGCGGCTCGGCTCGACGCGGCCGTCAATCGCGCAAGGCTATGAGCTCGAGGTCATCACCATGGTGGTATTGGGCGGCGTCTCCATCCTCGGCGGCGCCGGCTCGATCATCGGCGTCGTGCTTGCCGCGCTGATCATGGGCATGGTTACATTCGGCTTCAGCCTCATCAATGTGCCCGGCATCGTCATGTCGATCTTCATCGGCCTCCTGCTCATCCTCGTCATCGCGCTGCCGATCCTGTGGCGCCGCTTCGCCGGGAGAGCGGCATGACGGCTGAGAAATACGCGTTCAAGATGAAGCTAAATCCGGGCATGAAGGCCGAGTACAAGAAGCGTCACGACGAGATTTTTCCCGAGCTGGTCGCGCTGTTGAAGGATGCAGGCGTCTCCGACTATTCGATCCATATCGACGAAGAGACGAACACGCTCTTCGGCGTGCTGTGGCGGCGTAAGGATCACACGATGGACGACCTACCCA
>DATJTE010000045.1:0-2945 GCA_035503715.1 Rhizobiaceae bacterium
CCTTGAGCAGGGTCTCGGTGAACTTCCTGGCCTGCTTGAGCGTGATGTGCGGCGGCAGCGGCGGGACTTCCGGGTCCGTCTTGACCTCGAGCACCACCGGGCGGTCGGATGCCAGGGCTTCGTCCCAGGCCGATCCGAGCTGGTCGGGGTTGTCGACATAAAGACCGCGAAGGCCGATCAGTTCGGCGAAGCGATGATACGGAACGTTCGGGATTTGCTGCGAGGCGTTGAATTTGGGATCGCCCTCCATCACGCGCTGCTCCCAGGTCACCTGGTTGAGGTCCTCGTTGTTGAGGACGCAGACGATCCAGCGATGGTCGGCCCATTTCTTCCAGTATTTCGAAACCGTGATCAGCTCGGCCATGTTGTTCATCTGCATGGCGCCGTCGCCGACCATGGCGATCACCGGACGATCGGGATGCGCAAATTTCGCGGCAATGGCGTAGGGCACGGCCGCGCCCATCGAGGCGAGACCGCCCGAGAGAGACGCCATCATGCCGCGCCTGGTCTTGAGGTCGCGGGCGAACCAGTTGGCGCACGATCCGGAGTCGCTTGTCAGGATCACGCGATCCGGCAGACGCGGCGACAGTTCCCAGGCGATGCGCTGCGGGTTCACCGGCTTGGCAGCCGCCATCGCGCGCTCTTCCATCGTCTTCCACCACCCCTTCAGGTTCGAAGCGATCTTCTTGCGCCACGCACCGTCGCCCTTGTCGTCAAGCAGCGGCAGCAACAGCTTCAGCGTCTCGGCCGCGTCGCCGACGAGGTTGACTTCCATCGGGTAGCGTATCGAGAGCATGTCGGGCGCGATGTCGATCTGGACGCCGCGCGCCTGTCCTTCCTTCGGAAGAAACTCGGAATAGGGGAAGCCGGATCCGATCATCAGCAGCGTGTCGCATCCCATCATCAGGTCGTAGCTCGGCTCGGTGCCGAGCATGCCGATCGAGCCGGTGACCCAGGGAAGATCGTCGGGAAGGACCGCCTTGCCGAGCAGGGCTTTTGCGGCGCCGGCGCCAAGCTTGTCGGCGACGGCAATGACTTCGTCGGTCGCGCCCAATGCGCCGGCACCGACCAGGATTGCGACCTTTTTGCCCTTGTTGAGCACCTCCGCGGCCCTGCGAAGATCGGCTTCATACGGGACGACCTTCGGCTTGGTAAAGCCGACACCCGAATGCAGCGTGCCATGGACGCGCGGCGGTTCTTCATACGCCATTTCCTGCAGATCGTTGGGAAGAATGAGCGCGGTCACTCTGCGCTCGCCGAGCGCGGTCCGGATGGCGCGGTCGACCAGATGCCGAACCTGCGGCGGCGCCGAAGCCTGTTGAACGAAGGCGCCTGCGACATCCTTGAACATCGAGGGGAGGTCGACCTCCTGCTGATAGTGGCCGCCGATCGCGGTACGCGCCTGCTGTCCGGCGATGGCCAGCACCGGCATGTGGTCGAGCCTCGCATCGTAGAGACCGGTGATGAGATGGGAGGCACCGGGACCAGAAGTCGCGATGCAGACGCCGAGCTTGCCGGTGAACTTGGCGTAGGCGGAGGCCATGAACGCCGCCATCTCCTCGTGCCGCGCCTGGATGAATTCGATCTTGCCCTTGGAGCGATTGAGCGCGCCGAACACGCCGTTGATGCCGTCTCCGGGATAGCCGAAGATCTTCCGCACGCCCCATTCGTGCAAACGATTGACAATGAAGTCACCGACAGTCTGTGCCATGAGCTTGCTCTTCACGGATAATGAAATGGTGGCCAGCGCTGGCCTTGTTCAGCCAACGATGGCGACCGGGCGATGTTCCTGCTCAGCCGGTTAAGTTCAACTAAGGTCGTCTTCGGACCACAGGCAGGCGGAAATCCAGGCGGTCGAACAGATGCTGGCCACGCCTGGCGCTCGGGCCGCGCGGAAACAAGATCCGCGTGGCCCCGGTTCAAACCGCCCTGAACGGGGGAGCAGGCGCGGGTCGCCGCACTCCTGCTGCCGGCTTTACCGCTGCTGGTTCTGCTGCGGCTGCGGGAACTTGGACGCATCGAGGCCGAGGTCGGCCACGGTCTGCTCATTGAGCTTTCCCGTTGCCTGCAGTTGCTTGCTCCGCTGGAACTGCTTCACGGCAGCCTGGGTCTCATCGCCCCAGCGGCCATCGGTCCGACCGGCCTTGAAGCCGTCCTTGTCGAGCGCTTGCTGGACCTGCCGCACCTCACCGCGCGACATGCTCTTCGGCTGGATCGGCTGCGTGTTCTGCGCCGATTGCTGCGGGGCGTTGGGCTGCTTTTGCTGGTTCTGGGTGTTCTGCTGGCTCTGCGGCTGGTTGTGCCGCATCTGCTGACCTTGCTTCATCTGCGCCCCTTTCGGCGGCGGCTGATTGCTGGAGGCCGCGAACGCGGCGGGTGCAGCCAGCATCGACGTCGTGAGCAAGGCTATTGCGAGTTTTCTCATGATTGCTTTCCTCATCTTGAGTTGCCTCTTGCTCAACGCATGCGAAACAGCGGTGTTGCTGGAACACGGGCGGCGAAAGGTGAAAATGCGGTAACGTCGGCGGCCGCGCATCAACGCAACGGCGCTGCACGAGAGTCAAACGGGCTTGGAAGATTCGGCTGGCGTCAGTCCAGATGCACCTGTGCCGGATTCAAAGGCGACGACCGTCGGCCGGCGCTCATCGAGCAGATCGACAACTATCCCGCAGCCGCTTCGTGCCGGCCTGATCTACCAGGACAAGGCCCGGGTCGAGGCCGAGGCAACTTAGAAGGCGAACCAGAAGGCGAGCTGAAGCGGCAAATTCCGTCGGCTGGTTCGAACCGCAGGGGACATCCGAGCAACTACGGATTGCGGATTTCGATCGGCGGTGAGACGATCCCGGCATGAACTATCTCCATGAGTGCGAGCGGCGCGCCCGCAGCATCGTCGAAGGCAGCGGCGGCATCGTGCGTCGCCGCGACGATCATCTCATGTGCATCGA
>DATJTE010000046.1:0-46131 GCA_035503715.1 Rhizobiaceae bacterium
ATCGGCGCGGTGGCGCGGCTCGCCATCCGCTCGCGCACAGCCGGCGCGGAGAACGGCGCGGAGATCGCCATCGAGGGCGGGACGGTGTCCGCCGTCAGGCCGGCGCCGGCCAATCCCGGCACCGTCGTCGAGGTGCGCGACCTGTTCTTCGCGACGCCGGCGCGGCTGAAGTTCATGAAGGGCGAACGCGCGGAGGCGAGCGCCATCTCCGATGTGGTGAAGCGCATCGCGATCGCCTTCCCGAATGTGCGCTTCACGCTCACCGGTTCGGACCGCACGACGCTGGAGCTCGCGGCGTGCGGCGATGGCCCGGATGCGCGGATGAAGCGGCTGGCGCAGGTGCTCGGCGCGGATTTTCGTGAAAATTCGCTCGCGCTCGATGCGGGCCGCGAAGCGGTTGGGCTCACCGGGCTCGTCTCGCTACCGTCATTCAACCGCGCCAACGCTTTGCAGCAATATGCCTATGTCAACGGGAGGCCGGTGCGCGACAAGCTGATCGCCAGCGCAATCCGCGGCGCCTATGCCGACGCGCTGGCGCGCGACCGCCATGCGGTGACGGCACTGTTCCTCATGCTCGATCCAGGCCAGGTGGACGTCAATGTGCACCCGGCCAAGGCGGATGTGCGCTTCCGTGACCCGGGCCTGGTGCGCGGGCTGATCGTCGGCGCAATCCGGGAAGCGCTGGCGAGAGCCGGCGTGCGCCCGGCGACGACGGCCGCCGCGGCAATGGCCAGTGCCTTCCGACCCGGCGCGCCGACCTATGCCTCCGGTCCGGCCAACGGCCATCGCTCCTGGCAGGGCGCATCGGGCGCCTTCACACCGGCCGATCCTTTCACCTCACCTCAGCGGCCGTTCGGTTTTGGCGAGGCCGTGCAGGCGGCCTTCGACGCCGGCGCCGTCATCAGCGCCGACGCGCGCGCCGGGTTCGCCGAGCCCGCGGCCGAGCTGCTCGACACCGATCTCGGTGCCGCGCGCGCGCAGGTGCATGGCAACTACATCGTCTCGCAGACGCGAGATTCGCTGATCATCGTCGACCAGCACGCCGCACATGAGCGGCTGGTCTATGAGGCGCTGAAAAACGCGCTGCATACGCGGCCGATTCCGGCGCAGATGCTGTTGTTGCCGGAGATCGTGGACCTGCCCGTCGAAGACGCCGAACGCCTTGCCGAGCAGGCAGAGACGCTGAAGTGTTTCGGCCTCGGCGTCGAACGCTTCGGTCCTGGCGCGGTGGCGGTGCGCGAAACGCCGTCGATGCTCGGCGAGGTCGACGTGCAAGCGCTGATCCGCGATCTCGCCGACGAACTGGCCGACAGCGACACGGCGGACGGGCTGAAATCGCGGCTCGACCGCATTGCGTCCTCGATGGCCTGCCATGGTTCGGTGCGCGCCGGACGGCAGTTGAAGCCTGACGAAATGAACGCGCTTTTGCGGCAGATGGAAGCGACGCCGGGTTCCGGCACCTGCAATCACGGCCGCCCGACCTATATCGAGCTGAAGCTCGCCGATATCGAGCGACTGTTCGGACGGAGATAGACGTCCGGGCTGGATTCCTCGCCCATCGAGACGCCTTGACCTCTCCGCCGGTTTGTGGCGGAAGAACCTGATGATGAACCGTTTCGAGGGGCCTGGCGCACGCGAGGCCCGCATCCGCTATCTCGACGGCGATTTCCAGGTGACGAGCCCGGGCGCCTTCGTGCGTTGCGCCGTCACGGGCGAGTCCATCCCGCTCGACGAGCTCAAATATTGGAGCGTCGCGCGGCAGGAGGCGTATCTCAACGCCGAGGTGTCGCTGCAGCGCGAGATGGACGTCAATCCAGAGCTTGGCCGCCGCTAGGTATTGTTTGTCGCATGATCTTGTCCGAAAAGCCTGCAACTTTTTGCTGCGCTGACCTTCGGTTTGGGATCATGCTCAGGCCTTCAGCTTGCGCTCGCGCCAGCCGTGCACCGCAGCGTCGATGATCTGCCGCGCCGCCGCTTCCATCTCGAAGACCGCATCGATTTCCAGCACGGCGAGTTTCTGGGCAAACTCGCGCTCGTAACTCGCGCCGTGCCTCAGGCGGATGGCATCCTTGGCGGTGGTGACGAGCTCCAGCCCTTCCTTCTGCGAGAGCGCGGCCAGATCAGCGAGGTCCTCGCGGGTATAGAAGTGATGGTCGGGGAAGGAGCGTTTTGCCGCGACCGTCCCCCCCGCCGCCGAAATCGTCGCGAAAAACTTCTGCGGATTGCCGATGCCGGCAAAGGCCAGAAATTTCCGGCCTGCGAACTGGTCCGCGTCGCGCGTGCGGTGCTCCGCGTCGAAGGCGCGCTTGCCGGCCCGCGACGCCATCCTGACCACGGCGTCGGCGCTTGTGCCCTGCCCCATGCGAACCACCGCGTCGGCGTAGCGCATCTGGTCGATCAGCGGCGCACGCATCGGGCCGCCCGGAATGACATGGCCGTTGCCGATGCCGCGATCGCCATCGACGACCAGGAGCGCGTAATCGATCCAGATGCGGGCGCTTTGAAAGCCGTCATCCATGATGACGATGTCGCAGCCGCGGCTGGCGAGCAGCCGTGCACCCGCTGCCCGATCCGGCGTCACCGCGACCGGCGCGTGCTCGGCGAGCAGAAGGGGCTCGTCCCCGACTGTACGGGCACTGTCGTGATGCGGATCGACGATGTGCGGCCCGTGAAAGCTGCCGCCATAACCGCGCGACAGGAAGCCGGGCTTCAGCTCCATCTTTACCGCTTGCCTGGCGAGTGCGATCGCCACCGGCGTCTTGCCAGCGCCACCGACTGTCAGATTGCCGACGCACAGCACCGGCAGGTCGATCGGTTCGCGCCGCGCGGCTTTCAGCCGCCGTGCGGCGACCGCGCCATAGATGGCCGACGCCGGATAGAGCGCGTAGGCGCGCCAGTCCGCCTTGGCCCACCAGAACGGAGGCGCCTCGGTCACCATCAGTAGCGTCCGTTGCCGTTCCCGTCGCGCAGCCGCGACTTCACCATCAGCGGCTGCAGAAATGGATCGAGCGCTTTCAGCGTGCGATCCAGCGCACCGCGCATGTCCTCGACCGCGGATGCGCCGGCCTTGATCATGCCGCGCCGCGCCATCTCGTTGTTGAGCAGGTAATTCACCGCGCCGGCGAGCATGCCACGATCCTTGACCAGTTTCGCGCCGCCAGCGTCGATCAGCCGGTCGTAGGCAACACGGAAGTTCTGCACGTTCTGGCCAGCGAGCACAGCAGTTTCGAGCATTGCCGGCTCGAGTGGATTTTGACCGCCTTGGGCAGTCAGCGAGCGGCCGACGAACGCCACTTCAGTGAGCCTCAAATAGAGCCCCATCTCGCCGATCGTGTCGCCGAGCAGGATATCCGTGCCGGGTTCGATCACCTCGCCCTTGCTGCGCCGCGCGACCTTGAGGCCCGCCGCGGTGAAATCCTTCATCAGCGCATCGGCGCGGTCCGGGTGGCGCGGCACGATGATGGTGAGCAGGCCGGGATGGCGCGGCTTAAGCACCTTGTGCACTTCGGCGGCGATCATCTCCTCGCCGTCATGGGTGGAGATCGCCGCCCACGTCTTGCGCGGGAATATCTGGCGCCGAATCGTTTCGAGCTTCGCATCGTCGACCGGCGGCGGGACGGTATCGACTTTGAGGTTTCCAGATACGGTGACCGGCCGTGCGCCCAGCGCGCTGAAGCGCTCACCGTCGACATCCGACTGAGCGACGACATGCGCGAGATTTTCGAACAGCGCTTCCGCGAGATAGGCGCGCTTCGACCACTGCGCGAAGGAGCGATCCGACAGCCTGCCATTCACCAGCACCTGCGGCACGCGCCGCGCACCGAGTTCCAGTATGGTCATCGGCCAGATCTCCGACTCCGCCATGATGGCGAGGTCGGGATCCCAGTGATTGAGGAAATGGCTCACCGCCGGCTTCAGGTCGAGCGGCACGTATTGATGGATGACGCGATCCTTCAGCCGCTCCTTGACGATCTGCGCCGACGTGACGGTGCCGGTGGTGAGCACGACATTGATGCCGTAGCCTGCGATCCGCTCCAGCAGCGGCATGACGGCCGTTGTCTCGCCGACGCTTGCCGCATGCGTCCAGATCAGCGGTCCGGCCGGCCGCTCGATCTTTGCCTTGCCGTAACGCTCACCGCGCCGCGACCTGTCTTCCTTACCCTTGCTCGCGCGCCACGCGACATAACCGCCGATTAGCGGATAGGCGGCGGCGCCCGCCCAGCGGTAGGTCGACAGGATCGTGCGGGCCCAGCGCTCGCTCATGCGCCGTGATCCGCCAGGCGATAGGCTTCCGCCGTCGCGTCATTCAAACTTTGTGTGACGTCACGGCGTGCGGCCTCGCATTCCTCGTCCGTCGCTTTGGCGGACACGCGCACCGCCTTGCCGACAACGGCCGCGCTGCGCCCGAACGGCAGGTTGATCGTGGTCTTGTCCCAGCTCTTCTCCAGGATCTTGCGGCGGCTGGTGGCCACCGCGATTGGCAGGATCGGGCGGCCCGAGACTTTCGCCAGCGTCACGATGCCCATGCCGGCCTCGCGCGGCGTGCCATGCGCAATGTCTGCAATCATCGCGACGTTGGTGCCGGAGTCGAGCGTCTTTTTCAGGGCAATCAGCGCGCTCGCGCCGCCTTTGTCTGCATTGTTCGACGTCGCGCGTCCACCCGAGCCACGCACCGCCTCGAAGCCGAGCTTTTCGAAGACCTGCGCGTTGAGTTCAGCGTCGGCGCTGCGCGAAAACATCGCCACCAGCCGGTAGCCGCGCGGGAAGATGCAGGGCGCCATGATATGCTGGCCGTGCCACAGCGCCAGGATCGCCGGTTCGTGCTCGGCGCGAACCGCTTCCGCGTCGAGCGTGTCGACGCGCCGGTTCGTCCAGTTGACGAAGCGCAGACCCGAGGCGAGCAGCGACACAAGCGCTGCCTTGAAGAAACGCGAATTGGCGATCGGCTGCCGGATCGCGCGCCACAGTTTCTTGCGACGTCCGGGCCGGCGCTTGGTGACCGCCGTGCCGCTCGTGGATGACCGCGAAGAAGAGGTCTCAGCCATCTCGATCAGGATTTGCCCGTCGGCGCATCGGGATCAAGCAGCCGGTGCAGGTGAACGATGAAGTAGCGCATGTGCGCATTGTCCACCGTTGCTTGCGCCTTTGCCTTCCACGCGGTCTCGGCCGACTTGTAGTCGGGAAAGATGCCGACAATGTCGAGCGCGTCGAGATCGCGGAAATCGGTGCCCGTCAGCTTCGCCAGTTCGCCGCCGAAGACGAGATGCAAAAGCTGCTTTTTGCCGGACTGTGCGGCCATAGATGCCTCATCGATCAGATTCGGTCGCTTGATTAGACCAATTTGGGCCGGGTTGAAACCGTCACTGTCCGGCCTTGAGGTCGCGGATCACCGCCGCCATCTGGTCGAGCAGGTCGCCGCTGCCTGCAACCAGCGCACCGTGCGTCACCTCCCTGCCTGCGTAGGTGAGCCGGTTGCCTCCAGCGTCGAGAATTTTTCCGCCCGCCTCCTCGAGGATCAGGTCGGCAGCGGCCAGGTCCCAATCCTTCGAGCTCGGCTTGACGAAGGTCGCATGCAGCGACCCGTCCGCCACCATGGCCACGCGGTAGGCGAGCGACGGAATGTACGAGACGCGCTTCCACCGCCGCTGCAGGATTTCGGGTGCGGCGTCGAGCAGCGGCTTGGCGCCGGCGACGACGATTTGACCTTGCGGTTGACGCACCGTCAGACGGGTACCGTTCTTGAATGCGCCTCCGCCTGCCGTGGCGGCATAGACCTCTCCCTTTGCGGGACAATCGAGAACGCCGACGATCGGCCGGCCCGCCTCGACGATCGCAATCGCCACACACCACGTTTCACGCCCGTCGATGAAGGCGCGCGTTCCGTCGATCGGGTCGATGACGAAGGTGCGGCGCGCCTGCAGCCGCGACAGGTTGTCCGCTGTCTCTTCGGAAAGCCAGCCATGATCCGGCCGCGCAGCCATCAGCCGCTGCATCAGATAGCGGTCGATCGCGATGTCGGCTTCGCTGACCGGCGACGAGCCGTCCTTCATCCAGACGCCGGGGTTCTTGCCGAAATAGCGAAGCGCGACCTTTCCCGCCTCCGCCGCCGCGTCTTTCAGCAGGGCCAAGTCGTCCGCGAGGCTCGCCTGGTCGATGGTTTCGGAAGCAGCCGTCACACGCACTCCGTCATGCGCCCGCCAGCGTCATGCCCTCGATGAGGAGGGTCGGCGCAGCCGTGCCGAAATTGCGGTCGAGGTCGCTCGCCGGCATCATATTCAGGAACATGTCCTTCAGGTTCGACGCGATCGTCACTTCGGACACCGGATAGGTCAACTCGCCATTCTCGATCCAGAAGCCGGAGGCGCCGCGGCTATACTCGCCCGTCACCATGTTGACGCCCTGGCCGAACACTTCGGTCACGTAGAAACCCGTGCCGGCGGCGCGGATCAATTCTTCCGCCGTACGGTCGCCTGCTTCGATGGCGAGATTGGTCGAGGTCGGCGACACGGCGGACGCCGAGCGCGCGCCGCGGCCGTTCGTTTCGAGGCCGAGCTCTTTCGCAGCGGAAGTCGAGAGGAACCAGTGGTTCAGCACGCCCTTGCTGACTATTTCGAGCGGCATGCCTTCCACGCCTTCGCCGTCGAACGGCCGCGACGACTGCCCGCGCCGGCGCAGCGGATCGTCCGTCACCGTGATTGCGGCGGACGCGACCTGCTTGCCCATCATGTCGCGCAGGAAGCTCGTCTTGCGCGCGACCGATGCGCCGTTGATCGCGCCGCTCAGATGCCCTGCGATGCCGCGCGCCACGCGCGGATCGAACACAACCGTCACCGGTCCCGTTTTCGCCTTGCGCGGATTGAGGCGCTTCACCGCCCGCTCCCCGGCCTTGCGGCCGATGGTCACCGGATCGTCGAGTTCGGAAAAATGCAGGCGCGAGGAATAGTCGTAGTCGCGCTCCATCCCGGTCCCCTCGCCCGCGATGACCGACGTGGAGCGCGAAAAGCGGGAGGCGACATACTGGCCGGCAAAGCCATGCGAGGTGGCAAGCACCAGCCCGCCGAACCCGGCGCTGGCGCCGCTGCCGCTCGAATTGGTCACGCCCTTGACGGCAAGGGCCGCTTCCTCCGCGGCAAGTGCGTCGTCCTTCAGCCGGTCGGCGGCGATGACCGTGTCGTCGAAGAGGTCGAGATCCTTGATCGATTTCGCCAGCCGGCGGTCATCGGCGAGACCCTGATACGGATCCTCCGGCGACACGCGCGCCATTGCAACGGCGCGCTCGGCGAGCGCCTTCGGCTCGGACGATGCGGTCGCGGAGACGCTCGCCACCCGCTGCCCGACGAAAACGCGCAGAGAAATGTCGTCGCTCTCGGACGCCGCGGTGCCCTCGACCTTGCCGAGCCGCACCGAAACACTGCTCGACCGGCCGCGGATCGCCACCGCGTCGGCCGCGTCTGCGCCGGCCTTCTTCGCCGCTTCGACAAGAGCCGCGACGCGATCGACGAGTTTGTCCGCATCGACGCCGTTCTTCATTCGCATACCTTTGCTGCAATTCACGCTATCTGGCGGGGAATGCCGTGCACCATCTATTGTTCCGGGCTGGCATGTGCAATGGGTGCGGCCCAGGGTTTCTGCTCAATGGGAGCATCCTTGCGCACATTGATACGAGGCAGGTACGGCACGCGACGGCGGGCCATAACGCTCGAAATCGCGCTAATTTGAAGCCAGTTGATGCCGCGCCGCGACCGCTTCATCCACCGCGCGTTTCAGCTCATCCTTGATCGACTGCGTTTCGTGCAGCACGGCCTCGATCTTCATGAAATCAAGGACGCGGAAGCGTGACACCGGCGGTCGCAGGAGAATCTCCGGCCGCTGCGTCTGCAGCTTCATTGCGATGATCGACTGCATCATCAACTGGCTGGCGCCGAACATCAGGTCGATGGTCGTCTGCTTGCGTCCAGTGTCGGCCGGCGCGCCGACCACGTCGATGGCGATCACGATGTCGGCGAGGCCGGTCAAAAGATCGAACGGAACCGGATTGAAGATCCCGCCGTCGATGTGCAGCTTGTCGTCGCGCATCACCGGCCGGAACAGCGCGGGAATTGCAGCGGAGGCGGCCAGTGCCGACAGCAGATCGCCTTTGTCGAACACCGTCAGGTCGCGGCCGAAATAGTCTGTGCCGGTGACCTTCAGCGGTATCTTCAGCTCCTCGAAATTGTCTGGCACGGCGTCCGGCAGGAACGCCTTGAGGATGCGTTCGATGTTGAACTGCGTGATCCTGAGACCGCCCGTGACCATCTCGCCGATACTGTTCGGACGCGCCTTCCAGATGCGGCTGGCGATCTCGGCGCGGCGCGAGAGGATGGAGAGCGCGTAGTGGTGAATGTCGCGGCCGGTCATACCGGAGGCCATGCCCGCGCCCATGATCGCACCGATCGAGGAACCAGCGATCGCGGTCGGACGGATGCCGAGCTCGTCCAGCGCCTCGATGACGTGGATGTGGGCCAGCCCGCGTGCGCCGCCCCCGCCGAAGGCAACGGCGAAAGTCGGCCCGGCCGGCTTCCCCGCTGCTTTCAGCGCATCCATGTCACTCTCCGCCGGCCAGCGCCGGCCCGACCACCATGGTCGCCGGCTCGGCATTCAGCAACTTTTTTGCCGCCGCGGCCACCTGCTCGACCGTCACCGAATTGATGATGTCCTCGCGCCGGTCGATGTAGTCCATGCCGAGATCCTCGAGCTGGAGATCGACCAGCGTGTTGGCGATCGCGCCCGAATTGTCGAGGTTGTTGATCGCATAGGCGCCGATCACATACTTCTTCGCCGCCTCGAGTTCCGCTTCGGTGGCGCCGCCCTCGGCCATGCGCTTCACCTCGTCGCGGATGATCTTCAGCGTTTCCGCCGCGCGATCTGAGCGCGTCGCCGTCGAGATGATCAGCGCCGACGCGTGCTTGTAATTCACCAGCGAGGAATCCACCGAATAGGCAAGGCCGCGAATTTCGCGCACCTCGTTGAAGAGGCGGGAGCTGAAGGCTCCGCCGCCGAGGATGTGGTTCATCAGATAGGCGGAGAAGAACAGCGGATCGTCGCGCTCGATGCCGGGATAAGCCAGCGTCAGGCTGGTTTGCGGCAGGTCGTATTTGACCCCGAGTTCCTGCGCGAGCTTCGGCACGATGTTGCCGACCGGAGCAAGATTTGCCTTTTCGGGCAGGCCGCCGAACACGCGATCGAGCTCCTTCTTCAGCGACTCCGCATCGATCGCGCCGACGACGCCGACATAGAGGTTTTCGCGGGCGAAATTGTTGCGGTGAAAGGCGCGGATGTCGTCCGGCGTGATCAAGCCGAGGGTCGCCTCTGTCCCCTCCTCCTGGCGTGCGTAGGGATGATCGCCGTAGATCGCCTTCTTCCAGGCGATCCCCGCTGCCGTGCCTGGATCGCGCGCGCCGGCGACGATGCCGGCCACGATTTGCGAGCGAATGCGGTCGATCGGCGCTTGATCGAAACGCGGCTTTTCGACCGCGAGCTTCAACAGGCCGAAGGCTTCGTCGCGCTGCTCCTCGAGCATGCGCATGACGCCGTAGATCGCATCGCGGCCGGCGGTGAATCGCATCTCGGCGCCGGCATCGTCGAGCCTGACCTGGAAGGCGTCGCTGTTCATGTCGCCGGCGCCCTCGTCGAAGAGCCCGGTCATCAAATTGGCGAGCCCTTCCTTGCCGGCCGGGTCCTGCGTCGAGCCACCTTCGAACGCGAAGCGTATGGTGATGATCGGAACCGTATAGTCCTCGACCAGCCAGGCGGTGACGCCGCTGTCGGACGTCACTTCCTGGATCTTCACGGCCGCACGGGCCGGCATGATCGCCGGCAGCGTCAGGAACACGATCGCGAGGAAAAGGGTCGCCAGCGCGACATTGAGGCGGAGTGCGGTGTGCTTCATCTTTGGCCTCAATTCGGCGTCTGGTCGGCTGGCAGCAGGTAGCCGGTCACCGAGCGGTCGTAGTCGAGATATTTCGCTGCCACCGCGCGCACTTGATCGGCGGTCACGGCCTTGATCTTCTCCTGCCACGCATCGACGTCCTCGACCTTGCCGCCGGTCGCAAGCGTCGCGCCATAGATGTTCGCCATAGCCGACTGGCTGTCGCGCGCGAAGATCATGCTGCGCAGGAAGCGCGTCTTGGCCTTCTCGACTTCGCTGTCAGTCACGCCGTCCTTGACGATCTTCCCGATCTCGCCGCGCACGGCCTTCTCGACATCGTCGAGCGTCGCCGCACCGCGCGGCGCGCCATAGACGGAGAAGCTTGTCTCATCGAGCATCGTGCCCGAATAGTAGGCGCCGGCCGACGAGGCGATCCCCGTCTTCACCACCAGCTCCTGATAGATGCGGCTGCGCGCGCCGCCGCCGAGGATTTCCGACAATATGTCGAGCGCTTCCGCCTCGCCGTCCTTCGCCGTCGTGTAGGAAGGCGCCAGCCACGTCGTCTCGAAGCTCGGCACGGTGATGCGCGCGTCCTTCATCGTCACCGTGCGCTGCGTGTTCTGCTCCGGCTCCTCCGGCCGCACGCGCGGCGGCAGGTCCGGGCCGCGCGGTATTTTGCCGTAGGTCTTTTCGGCAAGCGCGCGGACCGCTTCGTCGGTTACATCGCCGGCAACGATAAGCACCGCATTGTTGGGCGCATAATAACGATCGTAGAAGGCAACCGCGTCGGTGCGGTTCAACTTCTCGATTTCGTGCATCCAGCCGATGACGGGGATGCGATACGGATGGTTCTGGTAGAGCGTCGCATCCTTTTCTTCCGCCAGCAGCGCATCCGGACTGTTCTCGATGCGCGAGCGGCGCTCCTCCAGGATCACGTCGCGCTCCGGCCCGATGACGTTGTCGGTCAGGATCAGGTTGCGCATGCGGTCCGACTCGAAATCCATCATCGTTTCGAGCGCTTCGGGCGCGACCGTCTGGAAGTAGGCGGTGTAATCGTAGGAGGTGAAGGCGTTCTCGCTGCCGCCGATCTCGGCGATCTTTGCACCGAACTCGCCGGCCTTGTGGTTCTTCGTGCCCTTGAACATCAAATGCTCGAAGAAGTGCGCAATACCAGACTTGCCCGGCGGCTCGTCAGCGCTGCCGACCTTGTACCACACCATGTGGGTGACGATCGGCGCGCGGTGATCCGGGATCACCACGACTTCCATGCCATTGGCGAGCGTAAAGTGGGAAACGGCGTTTTCAGCGCCGCGCTCGGCGGCAAATGCCGGCGTGGCGAGAATTAGTGCCGCCAACATGGCGAGCCCCGCCGTTTGTGCCCTCGCCCGATCAAAAAACTGCATCAACTGCTCCAAAAAGCGCGATTGCGCGCCGTATAGACCGCCACTCTGGCAAAGCAGAGTGAATAGTTTGTCATCTGGGGGAGAAACCGGGCGGCAATCAGGCGCGCTCGATGAAACGGATCACCGTCTCGCCGTAATCGCGTTCATCGACGACTTCGAAGCCCGTGCCTGGCGCAAACGGCGCGGAGGCTGCCTCCTCGACCACGCACAGCGCTTTCGGCTCCAGCCAGCCGCCAGAGCGCGCCGCCTGCAGCGCCTTTTCGCCAAAGCCTTTGCCATAGGGCGGATCGGCAAAAACCACGCCGAAGGGTTGGATCGTGCCAGCGTCGCCGATATTCGTTGCGTCGCGCCGGAATATCTTGGTCCGGCCCTGCAGGCCGAGCGCCTCGACATTGGTGCGGATCAGCCCGCGCCCTTCGGCCGTCTCCTCGATGAAGAGGCAGCTTGCCGCGCCACGCGAGATCGCCTCGATCCCAAGCGCGCCGGTCCCCGCAAAAAGGTCGAGCACGCGCGCGCCTTCGAGCCGGCCTGCGAAACGGTGCGCCAGCACATTGAACACCGCCTCGCGCGTGCGGTCAGTGGTCGGACGGATCTCGTTCGAACGCGGCGTGGCCAGCGGCCGGCCACGGAACTCGCCGCCGACAATCCGCATCAGCGATTGCCGCCCGGCTTGCGTGGTCCTTTGCCGCGTGGGCGGTCACCGTCAGGCTTGTGCGCATCGCCGCTCGCCCGGCGCCCGGTCGGCCGGGCACCCGGCGCGGTCCAGACATAATGCGTGCGCGGCTTCGACGGATCGCTGCGGTTCTCCGCCTTTTCCCGCGCTTCCCGCTTGCCGCCGGCAGCCCCGAAGGCAGGCTTCCCAAAAGCCGGCTTGCCGGCTTTGGGCGCAAACCCCGGCTTGTCGCCGCGCGGCCCGCTGGAGCGCGCAGGTGAAGACGAAGATTTTCCGCGGGAGTACCCGTCAGGCCCGCCGTAACCGCTCTCCTTTGGCTTGCGATCGGGTCTGGTCTGCAGCCGCTGCAACGCCTGCTCGCGGATCTGGTCGCGGTTACGCCAGTCGTTCTTCACCAGCCCGCCGTCCGAAACCTCGAGTTCGCGGCGCGGTTTTGGCCGATCCTCGCGGTCGTCGCGGTTACGGTCGTCGCGCCGATCGTCCCTGCCACCCCGCACCGGCTTGTTGGAGAACGGTTTTGTGACGGGCGCCTCGAAGTTGGCGCCCGATTCCTCGATCAGCCGCTCGCCGAGCTGATCGCGCAGCATGCGGCCCTTCATCTCCAGCACCGCGCCCTCCGCCAGTTCGCCAAGCTGGAATGGACCGTAGGAAATACGGATCAGCCGGGTTACCTCGAGACCGAGTGACCCAAGCACATTTTTCACTTCGCGGTTCTTGCCTTCGCGCAGGCCAAGGGTCAGCCAGGCATTGGTGCCTTGCGTGCGCTCCAGCGTGGCTTCGATCGAGCCGTAGAAGATGCCGTCCACGGCGACGCCGTCGCGCAGCGACTGCAGCGCCTTCTCATCCACTTCGCCATGCACGCGCACGCGGTAGCGGCGAAGCCAGCCTGTCGCCGGCAGCTCCAGGGTCCGCGACAGCCCGCCATCATTGGTGAGAAGCAGCAAACCTTCCGTGTTGATGTCCAGCCGGCCGACCGTGACGACACGGGGCAGGTCGTTCGGCAGCACGTCGAAGATCGTCTTGCGGCCTTCGGGATCGCGATTGGTCGTCACCAGACCCGCCGGCTTGTGGAACAGGAAGAGCCGCGTGCGCTCGATCGCAGGAATCTCCTGACCGTCGAGCTCAATGCGGTCGCCGGCAAACACGTTGCGCGCCGGCGAGGTCAGCACCTCGCCATTCACCCTGATCCGCCCGTCGGTGATCAGCGCTTCCGCATCACGCCGCGAGGCGATCCCGGCGCGCGCCAGCCGCTTGGCGATGCGTTCGCCCTCGCCCTCGCCCGCCGGCACGCTCTCAAAAGGCTTCCGCTCACGCGAAATCGGCTCGCCGCGCAGAGTGGCGCGTTCGTTCCGGCCGGGTCGAGCGCGCTTGGTAAATGGCCGTTCCGGGCGATCACTGGCCGGTCTGTCCGAGCTGAATTCCCGCTTCGGCCGCGGATCGCCTGCCTCGCTGCGCGGTTCGTCACGCCTGAACTCGCGCTTTACAAAGGGTTTGCCCTCGGGCCTTGGTCCTTTGGAAAACGGACGATCGCCATCGCGTTTTACGAATGGACGGTCGCCATCGCGTTTTGCAAACGGCTTGCCGCCTGGCCGAGGACCTTTCGAGAATGGTCGGTCGCCATCCTGACGCGGACGGTCGTCGCGGCGGAACTCTCGCTTGGCACCATCCGCAGCGTCGCCGTCACGCTTCCCGAACGGCTTGCCGTCAGGTCTCGGCCCTTTCGAGAACGGCCTGTCGCCGTCGCGCTTCACGAACGGCTTTCGATGAGGTCTGTCGCCATCTGCCGGTCTGTCATCACGCCGAAACTCGCGCCGCGGTCGCTCCGCGCCTGCTGCCCTGTCGCCATCCCGTTTTGCGAACGGTTTACCCCCGGAGCGCGGGCCTTTTGCGAACGGCCGGTCACCATCACGCTTCCACGTGGGCTTCCCCTCGCCGCGCGGTTTGCCGCCAAAGGGCTTTCCGCCGCCCGGCTTTCCCGTGAAGGGTTTCTTGCCGTCCCTGCGCGGAGGCTTGCGTCGATCGTCGTCCATGTGGCCTTTGCCTTTCAGCGCGCGTAGATAACAGGAAGGGGTTGCCCTTGCGAGGGGAATGAATGTCCAAACGGCCGGATTTCATGGAGCTTGCGCTCGCCGAAGCCGAAGCCGCGCGCCAGCGCGGCGAGGTGCCGATCGGCGCCGTCGTCGCACTCTCCGGCGAGGCTGTCGCCAAAGCGGGAAACCGCACCCGCGAACTCTCCGACCCCACCGCGCATGCCGAAATGCTCGTCATCCGCGAAGCAGCGTCGAAACTCACCTCGGAACGCCTCTCCGGCGCGGACCTCTATGTGACGCTGGAGCCCTGCGCCATGTGCGCCGCGGCGATTTCTTTCGCGCGCATAAGGCGGCTCTATTTCGGAGCAACCGACAAAAAGGGCGGCGCGGTGGTCAGCGGCGTGCGTTTCTTCTCATCGCCGACCTGCCATCATGCGCCCGAAATTTATCCGGGCATGGACGATGTGCGCGCGGCGACCCTGCTGCGCGAATTTTTCCGGGGAAAACGCTAGACTGTTAGAACGGCCAGAGGCTCCTCAGCCCACCCGTGCCCTTCTTGCGGGCCTTCTTCCGGGCTTCGCGTTCCTTTTTCCACTCCGGCTCGCCCATTTCACCCGTAGCCGCGGACGCCTCGGCCGCGCGGTATGTGGTCGGCGGCTCGCTGAGGAACTTGCGAGTGTTCGGGTCGCCCTGGTTGTTGGCCTTGACCGCGGCCCGGAACTTCTCGCGCTGCACCGGCGACGGCGTCGCCGCACCTGCGCGCTCCGGGTCCAGCACGGCGCTGCCGTCGTTCAGATCATCGTCGGGATCGATGTCCTTGATGACGGGCGAGCGGTAGTTCGGATTGCCTTCATTGGCGGTCGCGTCAGCCTTGATACGGGCAAGGCGCGCCTCCGGCGATTCCGGCCAGGCGCCATTTCCGGCGGTCGTGAGATTGTCCTGCGGCGCCACAAGCGCGACCTGGTCGCCCTCCGCCGGCTTCACCAGCTCGGACCGCGGCGAATAGTTGATCGGGTCGCGGCGCTTCTGCGTGCCGAAGCTCAGCACGCCGGTGACGTCTTCGACCAGCTGCCGGTTGGCCGTCTTGCCGGTGCCGTAGGTCGGCGAGCCCATGCAGCCTGACAACGCGACGGCCGAGGCAATGAGCGGCACGCCGATCGTCAGCCGCGCGATGCGTTTACTCGAAATCAGTCCCACCAAATCCGCCTCTCGCTCGCGAACGGAAGCCCGCGTGTATGAACATGGCCACCTCCTTCGTCGCCGATTCCGGCGACAAAGTGGCGGGTCGATGTCCGGTCATCCTATCCGAAACGGCACCTTCGGGCAACGCGCACCGGCCAAATGCCGGAATTTGTTGCATTTTTGCCTCGACTGGCCGACGTACGCCTACAGGCGGCCGAGCGCCCTCAATTCATGTAACGCCGCCGCATCGCGCGCCGAGACATCCGGGAACTCCGGATCGGAGCCGACATCGTCCGTATAGCGCCAGGAACGCGCGCATTTCGTGCCGTCGGCCGGCGCGAAGAGGGTGGCGACACCTGCCACGTCATCCAGCACGAACGCGCCCACCGGCGCCGGCGTCGAAACGACCGAGATGCCGCTGGTGATGCTGATCTCCGCAAGATCGACGCCATCGAGCGCCTGCCTGAGTTCGGCATCCGTGACGTGAACGACAGGTGCTGCCTCGAGCGAGGAGCCTATCGTCTTCTTTGCCCGCTCGATCTCCAGCGCGCCAGTGACGGCGCGGCGCACCTGGCGCACTTTGCGCCACTTCTCCGCCAACGCCTCGTTGCGCCACACCTTCGGCAGCTCGCGGAACTGCTCGAAGTGCACCGAGCGCGATTGCGGATAGCGGTCGAGCCACGCTTCTTCCGTCGTGAAGGGCAACAGCGGCGCCAGCCACACGGTCAGATTGTCGAACAGGTGCCGCACGACCTCGACCGCCGCCTTGCGCTTCAGGCTCGACGGCGCGTCGCAATAGAGCGAATCCTTGCGGATGTCGAAGTAGAAGGCCGACAGGTCGACCACCATGAAGTCGAGCAGCGCTTTGGCGATGCGCTTGAAGTCGAACGCGTCGTAGCCGGCGCGCACAACCTCCTCCAGCTCGGACAGCCGGTGCAGCATCAGCCGCTCCAGTTCCGGCATGTCCTTCAGCGCCACCGTCTCGCCGGTGTCGTGCGCCAGCGTGCCCAGCATCCAGCGCATCGTGTTCCTGAGCTTGCGGTAGGCGTCGATGTTGGTCTGCAGCACGTTCTTGCCGAGCCGCTGGTCTTCCCAATAGTCGGTGGTCGCGACCCACAGCCGCAGGATGTCCGCGCCGGACTGCTTGATGACGTCCTGCGGCACGACCGTATTGCCGAGCGACTTCGACATCTTGCGGCCTTCCTCATCCATGGTGAAACCATGAGTGACGACCGCATCGTACGGCGCACGGCCGCGCGTGCCGCAGCTTTCCAGCAACGATGAGTGGAACCAGCCGCGATGCTGGTCCGAACCTTCGAGATAGACGTCGGCCGGCCACTTCAGGTCGGGACGATCCTCCAAGGTAAAGGTGTGGGTGGAGCCTGAGTCAAACCAGACGTCGAGAATGTCGGTGACCATGGTCCACGGCTCGTTGGCCTTGGCGCCGAGGAAGCGCTCGCGGGCGCCTTCGGCGAACCAGGCGTCGGCGCCCTCCTTTTCGAAGGCGTCCATGATGCGCTGATTAACGGCCTCGTCCTTCAGCACATTGCCGTCCTCGTCGGCGAAGACGGCGATCGGCACGCCCCAGGCGCGCTGGCGCGACAGCACCCAGTCCGGCCGCTCCTCGATCATCGAGCGCAGGCGCGTCTGGCCGGCCGCCGGCACGAAGCGTGTCGCATCGATCGCGGCGAGCGCACGGCTGCGCAGCGTCGTGCCGTCGCCGAGCTCCTTGTCCATATAGACGAACCATTGCGGCGTGTTGCGGAAGATCACCGGCTTCTTCGACCGCCATGAATGCGGGTAGCTGTGCTTCAGCCGGCCGCGCGCGAACAGCATGTTTTCCGCGATCAGCGCGTCGATGACGGCCTTGTTGGCGTCGCCCTTCTTGCCGTTGTCGTCGATAACGCGCGCGGCGCCGCCTTCGCGATCCGGGCCAAAGCCCGGTGCGTCCTTGGTGAAAAAGCCGGCGTCATCGACGGTGAAGGGGATGGTCGGGTCCACACCCTTGTATCTCGCCTGAGACATCCAGATATCGAAGTCTTCACGGCCATGACCTGGTGCTGTGTGGACGAAGCCGGTGCCGGCATCATCAGTCACGTGGTCACCGTCAAAGAGCGGGACAGAAAAACCATAACCGCCACCAAAACCATCGAGTGGGTGACGGCAGATGATCCCTTCCAATTCATCGCTTTGGAGGTCACGGAGCCGCTTAAACTTCAGCTTCGCTTTGGCAAAAGATTCTTCCGCGAGCTTATCAGCAAAGATCAGCTTCTCGCCCGGCTTCGGTCCGAAGTCATTCTCTGCTTCTGTCACTTCGTACAGCCCGTATTGCACGCGTGACGAATACGAGATTGCTCGGTTTCCCGGAATCGTCCATGGCGTCGTTGTCCAGATGACGACAGCCGAATCGAGCAAATCACTCATCTTCGCGCCGCTTCGAACAACCGCGCGAACTGGAAACTTCACCCACACCGTATCCGACTCATAGTCCTGATACTCGACCTCGGCTTCCGCCAGCGCGGTGCGTTCGACCACGCTCCACATCACCGGTTTCGAGCCGCGATAGAGCTGGCCGCTCATGGCGAACTTCAGCAATTCGCCGGCGATGCGCGCCTCGGCGTGGAACGCCATGGTCGTGTAGGGGTTCTTGAAGTCGCCGACGACGCCCAGCCGCTGGAACTCCTCCGTCTGCACCTTGATCCAGTGCTCGGCATAGGCGCGGCATTCCTGGCGGAACTCGATCATCGCCGAAGGCTGCTTCAGGTCAGGCTTGGCCTTGCCCTTGGCACGATAATTCTCCTCCTCGATCTTCCATTCGATCGGCAGGCCGTGGCAGTCCCACCCCGGCACATAGTTGGAGTCGTATCCGCGCATCTGGAACGAACGTGTGATGATGTCCTTCAGCACCTTGTTCAGCGCGTGCCCGATATGGATGTTGCCGTTGGCATAGGGCGGGCCGTCATGCAGCACGTATTTCGTGCGGCCCTTGGCGTCCTCGCGCAGCGCCTTGTAGAGGTCCATGTCCTGCCAGCGCTTGACGATGCCCGGCTCCTTCTCGGGCAGGCCGGCGCGCATCGGAAATGCGGTCTCGGGCAGGTAAAGCGTCTTCGAATAGTCGATCTTCTCGGCTGTGTCGGTCATCGTTCTTGCCAATAGCGCCCATGGGCTCGCGAGCCGGGCTTGCTGATACTCGGAAATGGGGATCGCGCAAAGCGCGTGCGGAACGTCCCGGACCTTCCGGCGGCCTTAAGCCGCCCGGAAAGCCGGGCCGGTAATTCGTATCGCGATCGCGAGGCTGCGCGTGGCGGGGTGCATGCGGATGGCTATAGCTGAGGAAGTCAGACGGATAAAGGGGTTGCGTTGCGAATGGTCACTACAATGTGTATATTTCGAACAAACGATACACATTGGAGGTCGCACTGTGCGCACCAACATCGACATTGACGAAAAGCTCGTAGCGGCAGCTATGAAAGCTACGGGCAAGACCACAAAGAAAGCCACCGTGGAGGAAGCATTACGCCGTGTCGTCAAGGCGGAACGCCAGCGACAGGCCATCGAGAACATGCGCGGGATGGGATGGGATGGCGACCTCGATCAAATGCGCAATGAGTGGTCTGCGGACGTGGACTGGGGTTTTCATGAGAAATGATCGTCGTCGATAGTTCGGTATGGATCGCACACTTTCGGGATACTCAGTCCACAGCAGTCCAGCAATTCCGTACGCTGGATCCTCTCAATATTTTGATAGGTGACATCATCTTATTGGAAGTGTTGCGTGGAGCCCGTGACGATCTGCAGGCAAAGCGATTTCAACGAGAGTTCGCCGAATTCGACGTCGTCAGCATGCTTGATCCGCATTTATCCGCTATTGCTGCCACCAGCTATAGGCGGCTCCGCGCGATAGGAATAACGGTTCGAACGGTCGCGGACCTTATCATCGCGACCTACTGCATCGAGCACGGCCACGTGCTCCTCCACAGCGATCGCGACTTTACGCCGTTCGTCGAGCACCTCGGTCTGAGGGTACTGTAAGCACTTAGCTTAGAGGTCGAAGTCGAACCGGTAGGTCGACGAGACGCCGATGAGAAGCTGGTTGCGCGAGCCACGTTCCCTGACGAGGCTCGAGTCGGCCGCGGGTCCCATCAGCCGCGAATATTCGCCAAAGACGCTGGCCGTCAGCTTTTCGGTCGCCTGCCAGGTCACCGCACCACCGGCGCCGACCGACGCGAGGCCGGAGCTTGGCGCATAGGCCGAAAGCCCCGACGCCGCAGCCTCATCGGCGGTCACGCCATAGTAAGCGTCGAAATAGTCGGACGATCCCCAGCTCGCGCGCGGACCTGCCGAAAGTCGAACTGTCTCGGTCAGATCGACGAAGGCATCCGCCGCAAGGTCCGCGACCACGCCGCTGTGCGAGCGAATCCCGTGCCGGACCTCGCCGCGCAGGCGCAGCCAGTCGGTCGGGTAGACTTCGGCGAAGACGCCTGCCTCGCCGCCGAAACGGACATCAGACAGGCCGGCCGTTTCCGGCTCGTCGTCGCTGTCGCGCCCGAATATGAGCTTGCCGACCGCGCCCGCCCGGAAGCGGCCCGTATCGACGAATGCGAACGAGATGTTGTCGTTGCGCGAGCTGAAACGTGCTTCTGGCCCGGCCTTGCCGAGAGAAACCAACGGTATGGCGGAGAACATGTAGTTGCGCGAACCCTCGAACTTCGGCGCGCGGAAACCGGCAACACCAACCTTGAGGTACCATTGACCCGACCACCAGCCGCCCTCGGCATGGGCCGAAGGTGCTGCAGAGACCGCTGCGAGAAGGGAAAGGGCCGCAATGGCGCTGCGATTCATGTCCACTCCAACCCCCGCGGATACAATACAAGCGCGGAAAGTGAAGTCCAGTTCTCTGCGGTTTGCGTAAAATTTGAATTAAATGCGGGGATCAGAACGCCACAGCGAGGTCGAGCGGCGAGAGTGGCCTGACGCTGGCGAGCAGCGCCCTCGCCTCTTCTTCATCGCGCCTGATCTGCGCCATCATGGCGTCCATGCCGTCGAATTTTTCCTCGCCACGCAGATAGCCGAAGAACGAGACTGCGCAACGCTCGCCATAGAGATCGCCAGAAAAGTCGAAGATGAAGGTCTCGAGCAGCGGCGCGCCATCGCTTTCCACGGTGGGACGGCGACCGAAACTGGCGACACCGTCATACAGCGAACCATCCGCACGTCGCAGCCGGACCGCGTAAACGCCGTGCTTCAGCTCATTGGACGCGAGCAACGCCATGTTCGCGGTCGGATAGCCGATCGTGCGGCCAAGCTTCTTGCCGCCAGTCACCTCGGCCTCGACCGTGTAGCGATAACCGAGCAGGCCATTCGCTTCGGACACATCTCCCGCCGCGAGCAGTCCGCGGATGCGGCTCGAGGACACGATGTCCGTCCCCTCGTCCCGAAACGCGTCGACCAGTGTCACGCCAAAGCCGTGCCGTTCGCCCGACGCCATCAGATATGCCGGACCGCCGCCCCTGTTCTTGCCGAAGTGGAAATCGAAACCGGTCACTGCGTGTTTGATGCCGAGATCGCGGTCAAGGATCGCCGTGATGAAAATCTCCGCCTCCTGCGAGGCGAAATCGCGATCAAAACGCTGCTCGACCACTGCGTCGAAGCCGAGTTTCTCGAGCAGTTGCGCCTTCATTGGCGGCGGCGTCAGGATGTAGAGCGGAACGTCCGGCCGAAACACGGTACGCGGATGCGGCTCGAAGGTCAGAACCAGCGTCGGCGCTTTGCGCCGCTCTGCCTCGCCGAGCGCACGCTCCAGCACAGCCTGGTGACCACGGTGGACGCCGTCGAAATTGCCGATGGCTACCACGCCACCGCGCAGATCGCGCGGCAGGGCGGCGGACCCATCGATGCGGCGAAACGGGCCGCGGCTCATCTCAGCTTCGGAATGGCGGCGATCGGCCGGTGGCCGTGCCGTTCAAGGAAGGCGAGCAGCATGGCCGCATCCGGATTCAGCGTCTCGCCGTATTCTTTCGCGTGGATGCCGCCCGACACATAGAGGATGTCGATACCGTTCTGGTCGGCACCCTTCACGTCCGTCAGCACGCCGTCGCCGATTGCCAGCGCGTCGCGCGGCGTGATTGGCCGCTTCAGAAGCTCGGACGCGGCCGCGAGCGCCGCTTCATAGATCGGCTTATGCGGCTTGCCGGCGATCTCCGTCCGCCCGCCAAGCTGCGCATAGTCACGCGCTAGCGCACCGGCGCACCAGATCAGGCGCTCGCCGCGCTCCACCACGATATCGGGATTGGCGCAGATGAACGGCAGGTTGCGCGCGCGCAGCCGCTTCAACATGTCGGCATAGTCGTCCGGCGTCTCGACCTCGTCGTCGAACAGACCGGTGCAGCAGACGCCCGACGCCTCGAACTCCTCCACGAGGTCCACGCCGAGCCCGTCATATAGATTGAGATCGCGGTCCGGTCCGAGATGGAAGAGCTTGCGCGGTCCGACGCGCACCAGCTCGCGCGTCACGTCGCCCGAGCTCACCACCCGGTCCCATGCGTCGCGCGGCACGCCGATCGTCTCCATCTGTGAGATCACATCGGCGCTTGGCCGTGGCGAGTTGGTGATCAGCACGATGGCGACGCCCTGCTTGCGCGCGCGTTTCAGCGCGGCCGCGGCTTCCAGGTGCGGATTGATGCCATTGTGGACGACGCCCCAGACGTCGGAAAGGATGGCCGCATAGCGGCCTGAAATCTCGTCGAGCGAGCCGATCATGTTCGGCGTTCGTGGCATCATCGCTCCGGTGTTTGTCTGGAGGCTGGGACGGGTGCTGGCCGGATTAACCGAAGCCGTTCACCCTGTCACCAGCTTTCGCTTAATCATTGAGCACTTCCGTGCCAAAAGTCCGCCACACATCAAAGGTTTATTCCTTTGAGTAAGGGGTAGAATCCGGGCAGCCGGATTTCCGGGACGTTGTGATGAAGCGCCTTGTCGTCGCGTTTGCGCTCGTGGCTGGGTTTTGTGCCGCGGTCTACGTTCTCTATGTGCCGGTCGATGGCTGGCCTATCGAGCGCCGGCTGGTGCTGATCTCGATCGTCACGCTGGTTGCATCCGCCGCTGCCGCCGTGCTGGCGTTCTGGTCTTTCCGCCGCACCTCGGTTCTGCGTGCCGATTTGGCCAGTATCGCGCGTTCGATGGACATCGCGCTTCACGATTTCGCCAAGCGCAGCACCCAGGACGTCGCCACCATCAGTGAAATGAACGAGCAGGTCGCGCGCGAGCTCGAAAAGGTGGCTGCTCATCTCGCCCTCCGCAAAGACCGGACCAGGGTTGCCCGTACACCTGAGAACAATGTCGTGCCGCTGCCCGCGCCGGCGCCGCGCCCGAAGCCAATGCCTGCCTATATGCCGGCGGCAAATGACGGTCAGCGCGGCCCGATCGAGGCCGCCTACCGCAAGGCGCTCGCGGCGGGCACGTTCGAGCTCAGCCTGCAGCCGATCGTGTCCATCGCGCGGGGTGCAGCCGTGGGTTTTGAAGCCTATGCCTCCCTCCCTGTAGAGGGCGGCGATGCGGTCAGCATTCGGCGGCTGGCTGAAACCTTGCCTGGCGTAGGCTCCGCCTCCTTTGAACGCATCCTTCTCAATGAAGTGCTCCAGGCAGGACGCCGGCGGCTTGGCGATGTCAGCGAGCAGACCCCGGTGCATGTCGCGGTGTCCGAAGCCATGCTGGTCGATTCCGAAGACCTCAACACAGTGCTGGAGCGCTTCGAGCTCAACCCGGAACTTGCGCGGTCGGTGGTGCTTTCCTTGCCGTTGGAAGCCTTTAACGGACACGGCGCCGAGGCGCTGTCCCGCCTCGCAAGCTTCGGCGTCCGCTTCGCGGCGGAAGGCTGGAATGAAAGCAAGGACGGCGCCGCCGCCATCACCGGCGCCGATGTCTCCTATGTCAAGATTTCGGGCAAGCGGCTGCCCGATCGCGAGATGTCGAGCATCGAATTCGGCATGACGGCAGCACTTGTCGAGGCGGCAGCGAGCGCCGGCACGGTGATTGCGACCGACATCGCCTCCGACGAGGACGCCGTCAGGATGATCGATCTCGGCATTGACCTGATGGTCGGCGAAAGGTTCTCCGGCCCGCGCCGCCTGAAAGCAGAGGGCGACCGTCCCGGCCGCGCGGCGCTTCACTAGCCGATCTACTCGCGCCGGCATGGTTAACAGCCGGTCAAGCCGCGATAGGATTTTAACCGCTCCGTTAAAGGGGCTTTTTAGAGATTCCTGTAATATTGCCCTGTGACTTTGGGTCAAGCACCGGGGCTTTTTCAGCGATGATCCGTAATTTCTTCCGCGATTCGCGCGGCAATTTCGCAATGATGACTGTGGTTGCCATGGTGCCGATCATGGGTGCCCTGGCTGTAGCGGTCGATTTCGCGCAGATGTCGAAACAGCGTCAGGAGACGCTGAACGCGCTTGACGCTGCCGGCATGGCGACCGCCAGACGCATCACCGACAGCAAGACGGAGTCGGAGGCTGAGAAGGCGAAGGTGGTGCAGTACGCACGCGACTTCTTCGAAGCAAATTTGCGTTCGGTGCGGCCGCAAAACGCCGCGCTGAAAGTGGTCTTTCCGCAGGACAATTTCGGCGGCGGCACGTTGAGACTCGAAGCGAACCTCAAGTATCAGCCAGTTTTCTTCCCCGTCTTCGCCGAATTGATGGGCAAGGAGTCGGAGGAGCTCAAATTCGTCGCCGCCTCCGAAATCCGTCTGAAGAACACGCTCGAAGTGGCGCTCGTGCTCGATAATTCGGGATCGATGGATTTTTATGGACCGGGATCGAACAAAAAGCGGCTGACGGTGCTCAAGGACGCGGTGACACTGCTGATCGACTCGCTGTCCGCGCAAGCCCTGGTGATGAAGCAGATCAACAAGCCCGTGCAGTTCGCCGTCGTTCCGTTCGCCGCATCCGTCAATGTCGGCCCGGCGAACAAAAACGCGGCCTGGATGGACACGAAAGGTCTTTCGCCGATCCATTACGAGAATTTTACTTGGACCGACGCGGTAAAGACGTCGCCTGCTGCGGAAGTGCGGAAGTTTAAGACCGTTAGCGGCCGTCCCTACAAGGACGGAATTGGCTGGGGCGCCGAGAACAACACGCTCGTCACTCGCTTCACGCTTTATGATGCGCTGAAGCGGAAGATCGGCTCTACCACGACCCAGCTCGGAAGTTGGGACGGTTGCGTGGAGGCACGACCCGCACCTTACAATACAAACGATGCTGTTCCGAGCGAAGCGACACCGGCGACGCTTTTTGTCCCAATGTTCGCGCCAGATGGCGGCGGCAACAAGTGGACGAACCAAAAGTACGACTACGACGGTCGCACGGACAATGATTGGTGGGATGACCTGCTTACCACGACTGAATCCGAGAGTTGGTACATGAATACCACTCAGCAGCCGCTCCTGCAGAAACGTATCAACAAGTATTTCTCCAATGCGACGATCTCGGGCTTCACTCTGCCTGCCGGGAAGGACGGCGGGCCGAACTTCAGTTGCACGACAAAAGCCATAACCCCGCTCACGGACATCGTGGCGCCGGGTGGGCTCGAGACGATCAAGGAAGCGATCGACAGCATGATTGCGGAGGGCAACACCAACGTGCCCGAAGGCATGGCCTGGGGCTGGCGCACGGTGTCGCATGGCGCGCCGTTCACCGAAGGCCGTCCCGAGACCGAACAGAACAACGACAAGGTCGTCATCGTTCTTACGGACGGTGCCAACACTTACGGCGCACCGCCGTCGTCCGACTATCCCAGGAATCGCTCGACCTATGCGGCTTTCGGTTTTGCTGGCGTTCCCTACAAGGAGACTGCCAGCTCAACGAACACTGTGCCGCGTATCTTCCTGGACACGACTGTCAACAAGACGAGCTACACGACATCGAATTACACCACGGCGATGAATCAGCACTTCAAGAAGCTGTGCGATACGGCAAAGACGGAAGGCGTGATCGTTATTACGGTGTCGCTCGACCTCAGCTCGAAGGACAATACCGAAAAGAAGCAGATCGAGGCGTTGCGCGACTGTGCCTCCGAGTCCCGCTTCACCAAGGATCCCGACGATCCGACGGGCAAGAAGATGAAGAAGCTCTACTACGAGGCGACCAGCAAGGACCTCGTCGAACAGTTCCGCGACATTACCAACGAACTGTCGAACCTGCGCATCGCCGCCTAAACGGCTCGTTCGAACCCACCAAACGCCCCGCGCCAGCGGGGCGTTTCTTTTTGGGGCAGGTCATGGTTACCGCCCTCCTACGCCGCTGTTAACGAGTTGAGCGGTTTTCCAAACCCGCCATTCAAGCCTTCTATGACAATGTGGCTTTCATTTTCAGCGCGGCGGGGGCCGCATCCATGATGCTCGATTTCCTGCGGGACAGACGCGGCAACTACGCGATGATGACGGCGCTCGCCTTGGTGCCGATCATGGGCGGACTGGCCATTGCCGTCGACCTCAGCGAGATGAGCCGCGAGCGGAGCATGATGCTGAATTCGCTCGACGCTGCCGGCATGGCGACGGCGCGGCACTTGGTTTCAGGCGCATCGGACGATGCGTTGATTGCCTATGCGAAGAATTTCTTCGAATCCAACCTTGGCGAGCTCGACGCGTCCAAAACGAACCTCACCGTGACGCTGCCGACCAACCAGGCGGGCGGCGGCACGCTGAAGCTCTGCGCCACGATCGACTACGACCCCTATTTCGTGCCCGCCTTCCAGGACCTGATCGACGCGCCGAAGACGAAAGACATCAAGACCGCGGACTGCACCGAGATCCGGCTGAAGAACACGCTCGAAGTGGCGCTGGTCCTCGATAATTCCGGCTCGATGAGCGAAGAGGGCTCGGGATCCGGCAAGAAGCGCATCACGCTATTGAAAACGGCGGCCAAGCAGCTCGTCGATACGCTGGCGCTGCAGGCCCAGATGATGACCCAGCTCGAGAAGCCAGTGCAGTTCTCGCTGGTCCCCTTCGCGGCGTCTGTGAACATCGCGCCGGCCAATGACAATCAACCCTGGATGGACACGCAGGGTATCTCGCCCATCCATCACGAAAGTTTCGACTGGTCGCGCATGTCCGCCGCCAACGATCCGAACAAATATGCCGAGCAGGTCGGCGGCGTCTGGTACAAGCGCGGCACCGGCTGGGGTGAAACGGAGAACCTGCCTTTAACGCGCTTCAGCCTCTATCAGGACATTGTCGCGGAAACCGACCGGGAGGCAATTCCGAACACCACCCGGCGCGTCTGCACGAGATACCGCAATGGCAGGTGCGACCGGTACACGAATGAGCCGGAATATGAATATTCGGTGAGCCAATACACGAGTTGGCAGGGCTGCGTTGAGGCGCGGCCGTCGCCCTACAACGCCAATGACGCAACGCCGATTGCCTCCACGCCGGAGACACTGTTCGTGCCCATGTTCGCTTCCGACGAGGCGGGACATCTGTGGCGCGACCTGGACGACGACGGCGAGCCTGACCTCAACGACAGCAGCTACGGTTATGCGAACAATTGGTGGGCGGATTGGGCCGACACGGGAGCGGCGTCGCGGCAGGCGGACATGCGCAAATATTTCCGCGTGAAGCCCTATGAAGCTTCCTCGGCCGGATCAGGCAAGGGACCGAATTACTCCTGCACGACGAACGCCATCACGCCGCTCACCGACGTCACGACCGAGGAAGGTCTCGAGACCATCAAGGACGCCATCGACGCAATGCAGGCGAATGGCAACACCAATGTGCCGGAGGGGCTCGCCTGGGGTTGGCGGACGGTGTCCAGCGGCGAACCCTTCACGCAGGGCCGGCCCGACAATGAGAAGGGCAACGACAAGGTCGTGATCGTTCTCACGGACGGCATCAACACCTATTCCACGGCGGGCTCCGACGGCGCTGGCAACAAATCGACCTACGCCGCCTACGGCTACACGGGTGTTGGCTACAACGGGACCGGTACGACGCGGCTGTTCATGGGAACCTCTGTCGGCGCGTACAACTACACCACATCGAACTACACCGCCGCCCTCAACCAGCACCTCGCCAAGGTCTGCGACAATGCCAAGGAGGGTAAAATCCTGGTAATGACCGTGTCGCTCGATCTCAGCACCTCGGACAGTGAGGAAAAGAAGGCAATCGAGGCCTTGAGGAAATGCTCCTCGGACTCGCGCTTCCGCAAAGATGCGGACGGCAAGCCGTCGAAGCTGTTCTGGAACGCCACCGGCAGCAACCTCGCCGAGAAGTTCAAGGAAATCGCCGACGAGCTGTCGAACCTGCGCATCGTGAGCTAGCGACCCCTCGCAAGGGAAACCTTGCCGCCCCGGCCCTTATCCGCTACGAAGCCGCGCGCCCGAAAGGGCGCGGATTTCCAAGCTCTTGGCGGACTTTTCCATGGCCACAGAAAAAATGAAGGCGCGGCAGCCGCGTGGATTTGTCGACCGGACGCCGGAAGACATCCGCGCCACCGAGGCCATGATGGAAAAGATCAGGAGAGTCTACGACCTCTATGGCTTCGAGCCGGCCGACCAGCCGCTGGTCGAATATTCCGATGCGCTCGGCAAATTCCTCCCCGACCAGGACCGGCCGAACGAAGGCGTCTTCTCCTTCCAGGACGATGACGAGCAGTGGCTGTCGCTGCGCTATGACCTGACCGCGCCGCTTGCGCGCTACGTAGCCGAGAATTTCGACCGGCTGCCAAAGCCGTTCCGCAGCTATCGCGCCGGCTGGGTGTTCCGCAACGAGAAGCCGGGACCGGGCCGCTTCCGCCAGTTCATGCAGTTCGATGCCGATACCGTCGGCACGCCGGGCGTGGCTGCCGACGCCGAAATGGCGATGATGATGGCGGACGTCATGGAGGCGCTCGGCATTCAACGCGGCGACTACGTGATCCGCGTCAACAACCGGAAAGTGCTCGACGGCGTGCTGGAAGCGATCGGCCTCGGCGGCACCGAAAATACCGGCCGCCGGCTGACCGTGCTGCGCGCCATCGACAAGCTCGACAAGTTCGGCGTCGATGGTGTGCGAGAGCTGCTGCAAGGCGGCCGCTGGGATGGCGGCAAGGAAGGCGAAGGCGACTTCACCAAGGGCGCCGGGCTCGACGACAACCAGGCGGCGATCATCGTCTCCTTTTTCGTCGTCACGACGCCAGCTCAGCCTGCCGTTGCCGCGATGCAGTCGCCGGACTTACCGGGCGCCAACAACGCCGCGACCGTCGACTATCTCGGCTCACTCGGCATCGCCAACGAAGCCTTCACCCAGGGTGTGGCAGAGCTTGCGCAGATTCAGGCGATGGTCGCCTCGGCGGGTTATGGTGAAGACCGCATCCGCATCGACCCGTCTGTCGTGCGCGGCCTCGAATATTACACCGGCCCCGTCTTCGAAGCTGAGCTGCTGTTCGAAATCCCGAACGAGGACGGACAGATCGTGCGCTTCGGCTCGGTCGGCGGCGGTGGCCGTTACGACGGGCTGGTGTCGCGCTTCCGCGGCGAGCCTGTTCCGGCGACCGGCTTCTCGATCGGCGTGTCGCGCCTGATGTCGGCGCTGAAGGCGCTGGGCAAAGTCGACACGGCGGGCCAAGTCGCGCCGGTCGTCGTTTTGGTCATGGACAAGGACACCGACAGCCTGGGCCGCTACCAGAAGATGGTGTCGGAGCTGCGCAAAGCCGGCATCCGCGCCGAGATGTATCTCGGCGGCGCCGGCATGAAGGCGCAGATGAAATATGCCGACCGGCGCGGCAGCCCCGCTGTCGTCATCCAGGGCGGTGACGAGCGCGCCAAAGGCGAGGTCACGATCAAGGACATGGCGCTCGGCGAGCAACTGTCCAAAGAAATCGCCGACAATGCCGAGTGGCGCGAAAGCCGCCCGGCGCAGTTGTCGGTGTCGGAGAGCGAATTGGTGGCGGCGGTGAAGAATATCCTCGACGCTCAGAAGGCGGAGCGGGGATGAGGCGATCGCGCCCATGAAACGCATCCCCCGCATCGCGCCCGAGATCATCGCGCTGTTCGACGAGCGTGGCGCGAACCTGATCGACGTTCCCGTCCTGCAGCCCGCCGATCCGTTTCTCGACATGGCGGGCGAAGATCTGCGCCGCCGCATCTTTCTGACCGAGAGCGAGACCGGCGAGGCGCTCTGCCTGCGGCCTGAGTTCACCATCCCGGTCTGCATGGATCATATCAGCACCCATCACGCGACGCCGCGCCGCTACGCCTATCTCGGCGAAGTGTTCCGCCAGCGCCGCGAGGGCCAGGCGGAATTCTTCCAGGCCGGGATCGAGGATCTGGGCGAGCCGGACATCGCTGCCGCCGACGCCCGCTCCGTCGCCGATGCCTGCGCCGTGCTGGTGCGCGCCCTGCCCGGCCGCGCTTTTACCGTCACGCTCGGCGACCAGACGGTGTTCGAGGCTGTGCTCGCGGCGCTCGGTCTGCCGCGCGGCTGGCAGAAGCGCCTTGCCCGCGCCTTTGGCGCGCCTGAGGTGCTGGCCGCCGCACTTGCCGATCTGCAGATGCCGGCGAACGGCGCCGCCGCGCTGATCGACGCAGGTGCGGGCGATCGCGAAGCCTTGGTCGCGCAGATCACCGACGCAATGGTCGAGGCCGGCATCTCGCCGAACGCCGGCCGCACGCCGGAAGAGATCGCCGCACGGCTGTCGGAAAAGGCTGAGCTCGCCCGCGTACGGCTCTCCGAACACGCTTTCCAGGCGCTGCGCATCTTCCTCGCCATCCGCGTGCCGCTCGACCGCGCGCCGCACGCGCTTGCCGCCTTCGCCTCCGGCGCACGCATTGCACTCGACGGCGCGCTGGAAAATTTCACCCGCCGCGTCGAGGCGATCGAGGCGCACGGCCTCGATCCGGCCGCGATCACCTATGACGCCGCCTTCGGCCGGCCGCTCGACTATTACACCGGCCTCGTCTTCGAAATGGCCGAACCCGGCAACGCGCGCCCGCTGGTCGGCGGCGGGCGCTACGACCGGCTGCTCACTCTGCTCGGCGCGCCAAAACCCATCCCCGCCGTCGGCTTCTCCGTCTGGCTCGACCGCATCGAGGCGCTGAGATGACCATCACGCTGGCGCTCCCCTCGAAAGGCCGGCTGAAGGAGCAGGCGACGGCGCTCTTCGGCCGCGCCGAACTGGCGCTCGACCTGCCCGGCGACGACCGCAAGTACCGCGCGCGCATCGCTGGCCGTGACGACGTGGACGTAAAATTCCTGTCCGCATCGGAGATCGCCAGCGAACTTGGCCAGGGCACGATCGACCTCGGCATCACCGGCGAAGACCTTTTGCGCGAAACGCTCGCCGATTTCGACCGCCGCACGGAGATCGTCGCGCGGCTCGGCTTCGGTTTTGCCAATGTCGTCGTCGCGGTGCCGGATGTCTGGCTCGACGTCGATACGATGGCCGACCTCGACGATGTCGCGGCGGACTTTCGCCAGCGCCACGGCCGGCGGCTGCGCATCGCGACGAAATACTGGCGGCTGACGCAGCAGTTCTTTTCGGGCAAGCACGGCATCCAGGTCTACCGCATCGTGGAAAGTCTCGGCGCGACCGAAGGCGCGCCGGCGGCCGGCTCGGCCGATGTCATCGTCGACATCACCACCACGGGCTCGACGCTGCGCGCCAATCATCTCAAGGTGCTGGCCGACGGCGTGATCCTGAAATCGCAGGCGAGCCTCGCGGCTTCGAAGAAGGAGCGATCCGACGAAGAGCTGGCGGTGATCGCCGACATCGCCGAGCGGTTGGCGTCGGCTGTGGAAGATCCTTCGGCCGCGCAGGACTAGGTTCCCCGCCCCGGCAAAGCGGGAACGAGGAACCGAAGTTGGAATTACCGGAAGAAGTCCGTCGCCCTGAGCTCAATCAGGCTGGCGATCTCGATCGAGAAGTCAGCGCGCGCATCGCCGGTCACGTCGGCGTGGACATAGGTCCTGGCACCGATGTTCTCGTAGCGAAGCTGGCCCTTCACGCCGGAGAAAGCAGCCTCGCCGATGAAGGCGAAGGCCTGGTTGCTCGGGCCTGTCTGCGCATCGATTGCCGACAAATTGATCTTGTCGCCCTGGGCGCGCGAGAAGTCCATGATCACGTCGCGTGTGGCGCCGGGGCGCGAGTCGGCAAGTGCTGTGAAAATGAATGTGTCGGCCCCGGTGCTTCCCGTGAGCGCATCCCTGTCCGCACCGCCGGTCAGTTGATCATTGCCGGCGCCGCCGTTCAGATTGTCACGGCCCAATCCACCCAAAAGCCTGTCAATGCCGGAACCGCCGCTGAGCGTGTCGTTGCCGGCGCGGCCGTCCAGAATGTTGTTCTTGGCGTTGCCGATGATGATATTATTCAGCAGATTTCCGGTGCCGGCGATGTTGGCGGTGCCTGTCAGTGTCAGGTTTTCGTGGTCGGCATACATGATGAGCGAGATCGACGACATGACTCTATCGGTTCCCGCATCGGCGAAGCGGAACCAGTCGCCCCGGTTGTCGACGATGTAGGTGTCGTTGCCGGCGCTGCAATCGAACTGGTCAGCGCCTGTGCCGCCGTCGAGGAGATCGTTGCCGGCATCGCCAGCGAGCCGGTCATTGCCGATGCCGCCGAAAATCCTGTCATTGCCCGCACCGCCGAAGAGCTGGTCGTTGCCTGCTTCGCCATACATGCTGTCGCCGCCGTCAGCGGCGGTCGCGTAATATCCGCCGCCCGACATGTAATCGTCGCCGAGGCCGCCAGAGAGGAAGTCCGCGCCGTTGCCGCCTTCGATATCGTCGCCGCCGTCGCCGCCGTAGAGGAAGTCGTTGCCGTCGTCGCCATACATGTCGTCAATGTCGTCGCCGCCATACATGCGGTCGACGCCGAGGCCGCCATAGAGAAAATCCCGGCCGGCCTCGCCCCAGATCCTGTCGTCGCCGCCGTCGCCGCGGACGGTGTCCGAGCCCAGGCCGCCGTAAAGCGAGTCCTTGCCCTCGCCACCGTTCAACAGATCGTTGCCGTTCTGGCCGTAGATCCAGTCGTCGCCGTTTTCGCCGTTGAGCGTATCGCTGCCCCCATCCAGCGTGGTCAGCCAGTTGGGATTGTCGATGCCCGTGTCGCCGTAGATCGTGTCATTGCCCTCGCCGCCATAGACGGTATCCCCTTCGCAATGGTCGGTGCCGTCGTAATAAATATCGCCATAGATGATGTCGTCCCCGCCATAACCCCGGATCGATCCTGCCACGCCAAAATCGCTGTAGTTGTCGTAGTTGCCGTCGCCGAGCACCAGCGCCGTGCCCCAAAGCACATCCGCTCCTCCCGTGCCGGTGATGTTTCCATTTGGGTCGCGCGCCATCGCATTCTCCTATGCCGAAAAAATCAGGGTGAAGATCACCGCGCGCCCTGCTCTGCGGCGGCACGACCGGGCGCCCCCGCATGAGGCCCCCAAGTGATCGTTAGGAGACGAATCTAGCTGCGCCGCGCCGCCCGGTCTTGGGCTGAGGCTTTGGGGTATGAGACAGTGCCGGGGGCGCCGGTTACTTGCCGCTTGAGCCGGCGCGCATGTCCGAAGGCGTCATGCCGAAGCGGCGGCGGAACGCCTCGTTGAACCAGGAGATATCGCCGAATCCGGCCGTCAGCGCGATCGCGGCGATCGTGCGCTGCTGCAGCCGCGGCTCGGCCAGGAGATCGCGGACATAGTCGAGGCGCGCGCCCAGCACATAGTCGGTGAAGCTCGTCCCCTCGTCATAGAACAGCGAGCGCACATAGGACGGGCTGACGCCATGACGCCTGGCCACCGAGGTCAGCGACAGTTCCGGCATGCCGAGATGGGCTGCGATGTCGGCCTTGATGGCCTGCCGCCGCGCTGCCCGCGCCCCGTTCTGGCGCGCGAGTTCGGCCTCGTCGCGCCGGCCGCCCAGCATCAGCACCGCCAGGTCGACCAGATGACGGGCAAAGACCGTCTCCTCGTCCGGTGCGATGCTCCCATTGGCGCTGAACAGCGCCATGGCGTAGCTCTCGAGCAGGCGCGCGGCCGGCATGGACAGCGGCGCGGAGGGCTGAAGCGAATCGTTATTGGCGAGACGCGGCAGAAGCTGCGCGCGCGGAATGGCGAGGCTCAGGATCGTGCTCTGCTCGGCGACGACAGTGGTGATCAGCCGGCCGCGGCACATCAAATTGACGTCGCCCGCCTTGACCATCGTGCTGTCGCCATGCGCGTCGATGACACCGCCGCCGGCGCGGGTGATGCCAAGATAGAGCAGCCCCGTGCGATCCGGCGGCGTCACGAGGCGCAGCGGTGACGAATCGATATGTGCGAGGTGCACGCCGCTGAGCTCGCGAAAGTTGATATCGACCGCAACGGCCTCGTCGGGCGGGAAATCCACCGAACCGCGCACATGCGCGCCAAAGGCCGCTTCAACCGCGTCCTTTCGCAGCCGTTGCGGGATGTTCCGCGTGGAGAAGTGCATCGTCGTGTGCCCGCCGCCTGCTCGCGCCCTGTCCGAGCAAGCTCCCTCATTTGAAAGCCCACGTCCAGAGTTTAACCTGATTACGGCCCGGGTAAGGCAAGCTGGTTCCTCGCCCCCGCAAAGCGGGAGGGAGAGAAACCAAGCTTTGACGACGCTTAGCTGCGACGGGCGTCCATCGACAACGTACCTGCCCCATACACGGCAAAGGCCAGAAGCCCGCCTGCGACGGCGATGTCCTTCAAAAGCATCTGCGTGTGCATGAACGCCATGGCGCCCTCGCCCTGGCCGTAGTGGCCGAGGAAGGTCGCAGCCACACTGAACGCGGCAAGTGCCGCGGCAGCCAGCCGCGTCTGGAAGCCCGCGACGAGAAACAGGCCGGCAATGATCTCGAAGAGCCCCGTGCCGATCGTCACGAGTGTCGGCAGCGGCATTCCAAGGCCGGCGAAATAGGCCGCGGTGCCGTCGATGTCAGAGAGCGCCGTATAGCCGCTCGCCAGAAACATCAGCGCGATCAGCACGCGCCCGATCAGAAGAATGGCTGCCATGTCTCCGCTCCCGGATTGCCGGTCGATCATACCGGCAATCCGGGGCGGTGGAGTAGTGCCTTAAGCGATGGTCAAGCCGCGCCGCGGCGTGCGTCGACCGAGTATGCGCCCGCACCCGCCACTGAGAGCGCGAGGAAGCCGCCGGCAATCGTGATGTTCTTCATGAAGAACAACATCTGTGTCATGTCGGCGAAGTTGGTGTGGAACAGCAGCGCTGTGAGAAGACAGAACGCCGCCAGGGCGTAGGACGCGATGCGCGTCTGAAAGCCAACGAGGACGGCAACGCCCGCCACAACCTCGAGCAGGCCTGACAGGACAGCAAGAAGCGAGCCCGCCGGCAGACCGACCGAGCCGATGTAGCCGGCCGTGCCGGCAATGTCGCCGAACTTCTGCAGGCCGGCCATAATGAACATGACCGACAGAAGGATGCGGGCCACAAGGAGAGTTGCGCTATTCATGTCGTAGGGTCCCCTGATGAAAGCGAGGTGGTGAAGCGCTCCGGCACCTAGGGCATTTCGCGCGTGCCGACGAGCGTACGAATACCGAACACAGTGTTCAGCTTCCGCTAAAGTTCTCTGATTTCACACAACAATGCGTGAGGCGGCCGTTATCCCGGCCGCGTCATATCCTCGGGCCGCACCAGCCGGTCGAACTCCGCATCGGTCACATAGCCGCCGCCGACGGCCTCCTCGCGCAGCGTCGTGCCGTTCTTGTGTGCGGTCTTGGCGATCTTCGCCGCATTGTCGTAGCCGATTTTCGGCGCCAGCGCCGTCACCAGCATCAGCGAGCGATCAAGCGATGCCTTGATGTTGTCCTTGCGCGCCTCGATGCCGACCACGCAATTGTCGGTGAAGGAGCGCGCCGCGTCGGACATCAATTGCACCGACTGAAGGAAGTTGTACGCCATCACCGGATTGTAGACGTTGAGTTCGAAATGGCCCTGGCTGCCGGCGAAGGTGATCGCGGCATGATTGCCGAACACCTGCACGCAGACTTGCGTCAGCGCCTCGCATTGCGTCGGATTGACCTTGCCCGGCATGATCGACGAGCCGGGCTCGTTCTCAGGCAGCGACAGTTCGCCGAGGCCCGAGCGCGGGCCTGACCCCAGGAAGCGGATGTCGTTGGCGATCTTGAACAGCGCCGCCGCGGCCGCGTTGATCGCGCCGTGCGAGAACACCATGGAATCGTGCGCGGCCAGCGCCTCAAACTTGTTCGGCGCGCTGGTGAACGGCAGCCTGGTGATCTTGGCGATGCGCTTCGCCACTTTCTCCGCAAAGCCGACTGGCGCGTTGAGGCCGGTGCCGACGGCCGTGCCGCCCTGCGCCAGTTCGCACAGTCCGGGCAACGTCAGTTCGATCCGCTTGATCGACGATGCGACCTGGGCGGCATAACCGCCGAATTCCTGGCCAAGGGTAAGCGGCGTCGCATCCTGCGTGTGCGTGCGGCCAATCTTGATGATCTTGGCGAACGCCTTCGCCTTCCTGTCGAGCCCCTTGTGCAGATGTTTCAGCGCCGGCAGCAGGTCATGCACGATCCGTTCCGCGCAGGCGATGTGCATCGCCGTCGGATAGGTATCGTTCGACGACTGGCTCATATTGACGTGATCGTTCGGGTGGACCGGCTTCTTCGAGCCCTTCTCGCCGCCGAGCACTTCGATTGCGCGGTTCGAGATCACCTCGTTGGCGTTCATGTTCGACTGGGTGCCCGACCCGGTCTGCCAGACCACCAGCGGGAAATGATCGTCGAGCTTGCCGTCGATCACCTCCTGCGCCGCGTTGACGACCGCCTCGCCGATCTTTTTGTCCAGCCGGCCGAGTTCCATATTGGTCTCGGCGGCGGCGCGCTTGACGATGCCCAAGGCTCTCACGATCGACAGCGGCTGTTTCTCCCAGCCGATCCTGAAATTGCCGAGCGAGCGTTCAGCCTGCGCACCCCAATATTTATCCGACGCGACTTCGATCGGACCGAATGTGTCGGTCTCGGTGCGGGTCTTCCTGGCCATTTACCTCTTCCACTGCCTGAGAATTTTGCGCGCACCATAGTGAAGCGCCGCGCGCGCCGCTACCGGTGGGGTGGCGGTTCGCGAACAGTCTAATCGATATTTTCGGAGCGTCCGCTAGAGCCAGCCGATCAACTGGCTGGTCTGGTAGAGCGATATCAGGACGATCAGAACGCCGACGGCGCGCAGCAGCATGCGCTCGGCAATCGCCTTGACCATCCAGCCTGCCATCGGCGCCGCCAGCAGGCCACCGGCGATCAGCCCGGCGATCGACCAGGCGTGGCCCGAAAGAGCGCCAGCCTCCGCCCAATGCCCCGACAGGAGCGCGATCAGGAACGTCACCGAGACCGACAGGGTGATCAGGAACTCGCTGGCGTTCACCGTGCCGATGACATAGCGCGGCGTGCCGCCCGCGCCGAGCAGACCGGTCGTGACGATCGGCCCCCAACCGCCACCGCCGGCGGCGTCCAAGAAGCCGCCGCCCGCGCCAAGCGGAGCGATCACCGCGACAGGCACCGGCTTGCTTGGAATCTTGCGAAAGGACCGCACGAGGAGGAACGCGCCGACGATCCCGAGATAGCCCGTGACGAACGGCTTCACCACGTCGCCATCGAAGGCGGTCAGCACGTAGGCGCCGAGGCAGCCGCCGACGATGCCGGCCGGCGCCAGCCGCCAGAACAATCGCCAGTCGATATTGCGGTGATAGAGATGCGCCGAGCCCGAAGCCGCCGTCGTGAAGAGCTCAGCCGCATGCACCGACGCCGATGCCTGCGCCGGCGTTACGCCGAAGCTCAAGAGCACGGTGGAGGAGATCACGCCGTAGGCCATGCCGAGCGCGCCATCGACGGCCTGGGCGCAGAAGCCGACAATCAGGAAAAGAAAAAATTCTTCCATGCGGTCCCCTCGAAGCGCGGCAACCTACCGATGAGCTACTCAGTTTCCAAGAGAACAGGATTCCAAAGACGCCCTCCACGTTGGAACTTTGTTGTCGTGAAGCGACACGCTCAACCGTCAAACGAACTGTTCAAACTACGGATCGCACATAGCAAAACGCCTCCCACACCCGTGAAGGTGCGAGAGGCGCTTTTGTCTTCAGCTGTCTTCAAATTTCTTCAATGACCGCTGTCGACAGCGCAAAAACGGCTTTGGCCATGGAGAGTTCCTTGCCGGCGAAATTATTTTGGCGGCGGGCGGCGCCAGGCTCGCAACGCTCCGGAGATGCCGTTCATGCCGGCGCGCAGTTGATCTGCCGCCGGCCAGCCAAAACCCGACCGGAAGAAGGTCTTCGGCATCAATGCGGGCCGCGTTTTCCCCGCGCGGTAGCGTCGCCGGCCTCCAGAAGGCCAACGAAACAGTGTCGCAGGGGCACAAGGTCGCCATCCGCCTCCAATCGATATGCGACGGTTCGAAGCGGTGCTTCAGGATGTGTCCCGGTAGGGCGTGACGTTGACCCGAAATGACGGCCGACGAGTGATTGCGCTGTCGTGCCGTCGCCCGAGGACATGGCGTTCCACCGCTTCACCGGCCCGCCACCAGCGGCCAAGGCGCCGATAATCGGCCGCCAGGTCTTCCACCGCACGCGCCAGCGCCCGGAGCGAGGCGGCAAGCGCGAGCGCGTCGTGAGGATCGCTGCCGACATGAATCGTCACCGGCCACGGATGGTCGGGCGCGGCAACCCATTCGCGGACGACAGCTTCTCCGCGACGCAGGAGCCAGAGCACAAAGGCTCGCACCGGATGGGGCGCGCGCGACGCACGATCAGCGAGCCCAGCCAGCGTGAAGAGCATTGTTGCTATGCGCTGAAGTAGCTCCAGTTCGGGGTCGGTGTGTGGCTTCACGTTCACTGCTGCTCCTCACTTAAAAGGAGCATAGCAGAGATTTTGACTGATGTGAATATATTCCTACAGCTAGCTGTTGGGACGAGGAGGACATTCGTCCGCCGCAGAACTGTTGCCGAACCTCTTCGCCAACACGCGTCCCCACTTCTTTTCCGTCGCGATTGGATGCCGAGATGACTCAAGGGGGTCGGAAGCGGACAGTCTGCTTAGCAAGGAAGACTTGCCAAGGATGTGGTCGTGGCCGTCAATAGCTTAGGCTTTCACATCAGTATAGCAGTTGCCAACCAAAAAGTTTGAGAGCATGAATATAACTAGCCTAGAGGAGCCCTAAAGTGCGAGCCTCTCGTTACAATATCGCAAGCCAGCCTCTAAACGGCGAACGAGCGCTATTCAACACCGCAACTGGGAATTTGGCTTTTGTCACTAATCGTGAGTATGAGAATATTCTGAGTGGTATTGTTTCCGATCCAGAGTTCGTCAAGCTCGGATACATCGTGCCAGATCACCTAGACGAGATAAAAGTCGCAATAGACCGAAGGGCCAGTGTGCGCGCGAGACCGCGTCGTGCCCTTTCAGTCACAATCGTCCCTACGCTGAGATGTAATTTTTCCTGCGGATATTGCTACAACGGGGTCAATCATAAATCAGGTGATGCTGGCGCCTCTTTTAAGGGAGCTTTCAAATACATAAAGAATGAACTCGCTTCGGGGGAGCCTCTTCACGTCACATGGTACGGCGGCGAACCCACTTTACAGCTTGATGAAATTCTTAGCCAAAGTGTTGATCTGAAAGAACTATGTTCCGCGCGCGGCTCTCATTTCTCGTGTGATCTTCTCACGAACGGTTCAACTCTGAATGAGAAGCAGTGCGCAAAACTCGTTGAACTTCCGCTCACTGATATACAGGTAAGTATAGACTGGCCGATAGAAAAATCAGAAAGGCAAAAGGGCCGGCTAAGCGCTCACGCAACACTTGACGACGTGTTGAAGCGGACCGCTCTAATTCCGCAGAGTATTCCTTTGGTTTACAGGATCAATGTGATGCCAGGATTTCTGGCCACATTCGACCGGCTACTCACTCAGATGAAGGCCTCCGTTGGAAGGCCTCATTGGGCGTACATCCATAGGCTGTTTCCTAGCAACGACCCCTCACTCAATAGCGAAGCATCGGGTGAAATGCGGTTTCCTGACATAGTGGAATTCTATCGTGAGTACGCAGCCGCGAGGAAGATCTTACGAGATTTCGGGTACAGTCAAGAATTCTTCCCCCAAGAACCGGACACAGGATATTGTATTGCCCAGAATAGCCGCGATATTATTTTCGATGGCGCTGGCGATGCTAAAAAGTGCGTCCGCGAGATCGAGGGCCCTGCAGCTCGGATCGACCTGGATACGGGTCACTATAATGACCGGGGTGCAGCGTACATGAACAGTGAAGTGACCAGCTCCGATGGATGTTACAAATGCACATTTATGCCGTTGTGTCATAGCGGCTGCCCGAAGGACAAGTACGAGCATCCGTCGGCCGTTTTAGAGCGATGTACACCATGGAAATTTATCCTGCCGAATGAACTAACGTCATTCTTACAGATCAATCTGACGCAGAATGAAGGGTAGTATCATGAGAAAAATACTAGTTACGCTTGAGATAGATATCGACGAACAAGATGCTGGATTCGCGATTGTTCCGACGGCGTCCCGTGATGTTCTTGACCATAATAGGTATGTTGTGGCCACGCCCCCTTCGACCGACAAAAAGGGTTGGGGATGTAAAAACGGGGTTATTTTGAAAGAGGAAGGGACTTTTTGAAAGGCTGACGCGCGTGCTCGAATGGAAGTCACCCATGTATGTTGGCGGTTCGAGCGATAGCGGCAGCTTCCAGGAAATCGCTTCTCTTTTGTAGCGAATGGCTGGTGAGGTCGTTTTCTGACGCCGGTCAGACTCTATCGGCACGGGGCGAGATATCGATCGACATTGTAGCTGCCTGAACGCGCTGACTAACGAAAAAAGGCGGCATCTCTGCCGCCCTTTTTGCATTTCCGTAGCGAGGTTGGCTGACCCCTGGGTCGAGCCCGAGGATAGGCTTAGAAATCCATGCCGCCCATGCCGCCATGCCGCCGCCGCCAGGCATGCCCGTCGGGGCTGCGTCCTTCTTCGGCGCCTCGGCGATCATCGCCTCGGTCGTCACGAGCAAGCCAGCGACCGACGCCGCGTCCTGAAGGACGGTGCGCACAACCTTGACTGCAGTGGTGCAATATTGCACCATAGACGCGAAGAATCGAAGGATAAGAAGGTGGCCAGGCAAAGCATTTCTTTGACAGAACCAAATGACGCATGGCTCAAGGCGATGGTCGAGAGCGCGGAATATGCCAGCAAAAGTGAAGTCGTGAACGACCTGATACGCCAGGCACGTGAGATCGATTTTATCCGAACCAAACTGGCTTCGGCCGAACAGGGGGGATTTTCGCAGTCGACCCCCGCCGACATTCGCGAGCGGGTGCGGGCTAGGCTAAGAAATGCCTGATCGGTATTCATTGCGCCTCAGCACGGTTGCCGAATCTGATCTTGCCGCCATCTACGAATACGGTTTCAAGCAGTGGGGCGAACGTCAGGCAGACCGCTACTATGATGCGCTGCTTGCGCATTTCGAGTTGATTTGCACCAATCCGTTTCTGTTTGTCGCGGTGGACGAGATACGTCCCGGCTATCGCCGAAGTGTGTGCGGGTCTCACGCCATCTATTACCGAGTGGGCGATCTCGTCGTTGAGGTGATGGCTGTGATCGGGCGCCAGGACATGAGCGATCGTCTTTAGAACAAAAAAGGGCGGTCTTTCGACCGCCCTCTCGCATTCTTAGCTTTGGTGGCTGATCCTCGGGCCGAGCCCGAGGACAGGCTTAGAAATCCATGCCGCCCATGCCGCCCATGCCGCCGCCGCCAGGCATGCCCATCGGGGCTGCGTCCTTCTTCGGCGCCTCGGCGATCATCGCCTCGGTCGTCACGAGCAGGCCAGCGACCGACGCCGCGTCCTGAAGGGCGGTGCGCACAACCTTCACCGGATCGACGATGCCCATGGCGATCATGTCGCCATACGCGCCGGTCTGGGCGTTGTAGCCGTAGGTCGCACCCTTGTTGTCAAGGATCTTGCCAGCAACGATCGATGCTTCCGCACCGGCGTTCGACGCGATCTGACGCGCCGGAGCCTGGAGCGCGCGGCGCACGATGGCGATGCCCGCATCCTGGTCCGAGTTGGCGCCGACAGCCTTGAGGTTGGCCGAAGCGCGCAGGAGTGCTACGCCGCCGCCAGCCACGATGCCTTCCTCGACGGCCGCGCGGGTCGCGTTGAGAGCGTCGTCAACGCGGTCCTTCTTTTCCTTCACTTCGACTTCCGTCGAGCCGCCGACGCGGACAACCGCGACGCCGCCTGCGAGCTTGGCCAAGCGCTCCTGGAGCTTCTCGCGGTCGTAGTCCGAGGTGGTCTCCTCGATCTGCTGCTTGATCTGGGCGACGCGGCCCTGGATCTCGGCCTTCTTGCCGGCGCCGTCGACGATCGTGGTGTTCTCCTTCTCGATGCGCACCTTCTTGGCGCGGCCGAGCATGTTGAGACCGACGTTCTCGAGCTTGATGCCGAGGTCTTCCGAGATCACCTGGCCGCCGGTGAGGATCGCGATGTCCTCGAGCATGGCCTTGCGGCGGTCGCCGAAGCCCGGGGCCTTGACGGCAGCGATCTTCAGGCCACCGCGCAGCTTGTTGACGACGAGCGTGGCCAGAGCCTCGCCCTCGACGTCCTCAGAGATGATGACGAGCGGCTTGCCCGACTGCACGACAGCCTCGAGCACCGGCAGCATCGACTGCAGGTTGGACAGCTTCTTCTCGTGGAGCAGGATGTAGGCATCCTCGAGCTCGGCGATCATCTTGTCCGGGTTGGTGATGAAGTACGGCGACAGGTAGCCGCGATCGAACTGCATGCCTTCGACGACTTCGAGCTCGGTCTCGGCGGTCTTGGCTTCCTCAACCGTGATGACGCCCTCGTTGCCGACCTTCTGCATCGCCTCGGCGATCATCTTGCCGACCGACTCGTCGCCATTGGCCGAAATGGTGCCGACCTGAGCGACTTCGTCCGAGGACTTGATCTTCTTCGCGGCCTTGCCGAGCAGGGTGACAACCTCGGAAACGGCGAGATCGATACCGCGCTTCAGGTCCATCGGGTTCATGCCGGCGGCAACCGCCTTGTGGCCTTCCTGGACGATCGACTGGGCGAGAACGGTCGCGGTCGTGGTGCCGTCACCGGCGACGTCGTTGGTCTTCGAGGCGACTTCGCGGATCATCTGCGCGCCCATGTTCTCGAACTTGTCGGAAAGTTCGATTTCCTTGGCGACGGTGACGCCGTCCTTGGTGATGCGCGGCGCGCCGAACGACTTGTCGATCACGACGTTGCGGCCCTTCGGACCCAGCGTGACCTTGACCGCGTCGGCGAGGATGTTGATGCCGTGGAGCATGCGCTCGCGGGCATCACGGGAAAATTTTACGTCTTTGGCAGCCATGTTTCTCTAGCTCCTGGGCTTTTCGCCCGAATGCGATTGATGTTTGGCGATCAGCCGATGATGCCCATGATGTCGGATTCCTTCATGATCAGAAGGTCCTCGCCATCGAGCTTCACTTCAGTGCCCGACCACTTGCCGAACAGGATGCGGTTGCCGACCTTGACGTCGAGCGGAACGAGCTTGCCGCTCTCGTCGCGGGCGCCCGAGCCGACGGCGATGATCTCGCCTTCCTGCGGCTTTTCCTTTGCGGTGTCGGGGATGATGATCCCGCCCTTGGTCTTTTCCTCGGAATCGACCCGGCGAACGACCACCCGGTCATGAAGCGGGCGGAATTTGGTTTTGGCCATTTTGACTAACCTCTATGGGAGAAGAAGATTTCCTCCGTCCGGCGATGCCGGACTGCCGTTAGCACTCCCTTCAAGCGAGTGCTAAGCGTGGCGGTGAGATAGTTGGCCCGTTTTGGCCTGTCAAGGCGCGGCAAGGATCCGGACCGGAAAACAATGCGGAGGTGCGGGTTCGAACCGGCCGGGTCAAGCTGTGTCCCAATGTAACAATGGAAACAGAGAGCCCTGCGCGGGCGGCATAGCTCGGAAACACGAATCCGTCAAAAGCCAGGTCCAACGGACGGCGGACCGACGAAAAGCATGAAAACGGACCTTTTCTCCCGGGCGGGTGACGCGCAGGCGCGCAGCAGCGAAGCTTCGCTGCGGCCGGCCGTTGCCCGCCTCTTTTTTGAGACGAGAGCCAAGGCCGGGGTCAAGGCCGCAGCCAGCTCGGAGGCCAAGTCCGGCCGGTTCGAACTCGTCTCGAAACCCCTCAAGCGATCCAGCGACTTCAGCCGGGCGCTCGCCACCTGCGTTCTGGCGCTCTATCCGGCCATCGCCTCGGCCGCGGTCATCATTGCCGGCCTGCTGCTTTCGGGCGGCACGGCCACGAGCTGAGCCGCTATTTCGGCCGCTTGAACCGCTTGCGTTCCTTTTCCACGACGGCCCGGCACATGCAGCCTTCGATGTGGTCGTTGACCAGTCCCATCGCCTGCATGAAGGCGTAGACGGTCGTCGGCCCGACAAAGGTCCAGCCGCGCTTTTTCAGCTCCTTCGAGATCGCCGTCGAGACCGGCGTCAGCGGCATCGCCATCACGGCCGCGCGGTCGATGGTTTTCGGCCGATCCTTCGGTCCCGGCTCGAACGTCCAGAAAAACGCCGCGAGCGAGCCGAACTCCTTGACCATCTCCCCGGCCCGTTTCGCATTGTTGATCGTCGAGACGATCTTGCCACGGTGGCGGATGATGCCGGCATCGCCAAGCAGCCGCTCGACGTCCTTCTCCGTGTATCGGGCGACCTTGTCGAAGTGGAAACCGTCGAAGGCTTTGCGGAAATTCTCGCGCTTGCGCAGGATGGTGATCCACGACAGGCCGGACTGGAACCCCTCCAGGCAGATCTTCTCGAACAGGCGGATATCGTCCGACACCGGCCTGCCCCACTCGGTGTCGTGATAGCGCCGGTAAAGATCGTCGCTGCTGCCCCAGGTGCAGCGCAGCTTCCCGTCCTCACCCTCGATCAGTCCGTCGGTTCGCATCGTCATTAACCACCCGATCGCATCGCTTTACGCGGCCTTTACCAGATTCCTGAACGGCCCGGTAACCACGCGATTGAACGGGCCGGTAACCACACCAAAAGGTTTACGCCGACTCTCGCTTTTTACGCATTCCGATTCACGTTTTGCTTGCCGGCGCCGGGCACGATCCAGCCGTAAACCGCTCGTCCCCGAGCAGGCAATGACGATCGAGTTCAAGAGTGCGTCTCATATGAAAAAACCCCTCATTGTTTTCGGCGTGGCCATGATTGCCCTCGCCACAGCTTTTCCAGCCGCCGCGCGCGACCGTTACGCGGAGCGGCCGCCGGTCGTGGTCAGTCCCGACCTCTCCGCACCCTGGGTCATGCAGCTCCGCAGCAAGCCCGGCAAGCGGGCCCCGCGCCCCGAAGCCGAAAACCGCCGCGTGCTGACGTCCATCTTCGGCGGCCCCAACCGCATGCCGAACGGGCGCGTCGTGCGCCGTCAGGCGCCGGACGATGTCCGCACCGCGGGCATCGCCGCGCCAACCAAGCGCCAGGTCAAGCCGCAGATGGACCCGATCTACCTGCCGCAAATCATCGACTACCAGACGAAGGAGAAGCCCGGCACGATCGTCATCGATACGGTGCAGAACTTCCTCTATCTGGTGCAGGCCGACGGCAAGGCGCGGCGTTATGGCGTCGGCACCGGCAAGCCCGGTTTCGAATGGGCCGGCACGCACAAGATCACCCGCAAGGCGGAATGGCCGGACTGGCGTCCGCCGGCGGAGATGATCGCCCGCGAAAAGGCGAAGGGCCGCTTCCTCCCCGCTCATCTGCCTGGCGGTCCCGAAAACCCGATGGGGGCACGCGGCCTCTATCTCGGCTCGACGCTCTACCGCATCCACGGCACCAACCAGCCATGGACAATCGGCGGCGCGGTATCTTCCGGTTGTATTCGGATGCGTAACGAGGACGTCATCGATCTCTACGAGCGCGTCGGCGTCGGCACGAAGGTGATAGTCATCTGATAAAGGCTGGGGACGGCTCCGTCTGATCGGAGTTCCGGCCGAAGGCGGCGCGCCGAGGGGGCGCGCCGCCTTCTTTTGTCTACAATCGATTACAGTTGTGGACTATCCATTTTACTGCAGGCCGGTGATTGACGGATCAATTCATCGTGGAATTGTATCCAGTTGACACGCGGCGCCATCGGGAGGAGGGCCTGGTTGGACATTTTTATTGCCGTCTTTTTGCCAGCGACGCTGGCGATCATCATGTTTTCACTGGGCGTCGGGCTGCAGGCGGAAGACTTCGTCCGCGTATTCACGCAGCCGAAAGCCTTTGCGGTTGGCGTCGCGACCCAGATCCTCGCCATTCCGGTGGTCGCCTTTTCGATCGTGCACATTTTCGGCCTTTCCGCCTCGCTCGCGCTCGGCGTGATGATCCTCGCCTTCTGTCCGAGCGGCGTGACCTCGAACTTCCTCACCAAGGTCGCGAAAGGCGACGTCGCGCTGGCGGTTTCGCTGACGGGTGTCAGCACGCTGCTCTCGGTTCTGGTCGTGCCCTTCATGGTCAAGTTCGCGGCGGACTATTTCCTCGGCACGGAATCCCCTGAAGTGAATGTGACCGCGATCGGCTTGCAGCTTTTCATGCTGACGGCGGTTCCCGTGGTGGCGGGCATCGCGCTGCGGCACTACAACGCCGCGTTCGCGATCAGGCTCGACCGGCCCTTGAACACGCTCTCGACGGTGCTGTTCGCAGTGGTAGTGCTCGGAGCACTTGCGTCGAACTGGTCGCGGTTCGTGGAAAACCTGCCGCTGCTTGGGCCGAGCCTCATCAGCCTCAATGTCGTGCTGCTCGCGGTCGGGCTCGGCCTCGCGCTGCTGGCCGGGCTGAGCGCGTCGAAGGCGGCCACGATTTCGATCGAGAGCGGCGTTCACAATGCCACCCTGGGCATTCAGGTCGGCAGCATCCTTGCGGGCGGCGCGATCACCGATTTCAGCCTGCCGTCGGGCCTTTACGGCGTCAT
>DATJTE010000047.1:0-2657 GCA_035503715.1 Rhizobiaceae bacterium
ACGCCGAAGGTGGTGGAGTGCCTGACCAGCTTCAGCATCCGCAACAGGCGGAGCAGGCGCAGTACGCGAAAGTCCGCGGCGCCAAAAGATCCGATGACGGCGGGTAGCACCGACACGAGGTCGATGACGGCGAAGAAGCTCCGGACGTAGCGCAGCCGGCCCCACAGCGGATCGCGGTAGCGCGGATCGGGCAGGTCGACGCACGCCCAGCAGCGGGCCAGGTATTCCACGGCAAAGAAGCTGGTCGCCCCCTGTTCGAGCGTGTCGAACGCAAAGGCGAAATGCTGGCGGATCGGCTCCACGGACTCCAGGATGACGCAGCCGACATTGACGATGATCAGCGTCGCCAGCGCGTAGTCGAACAGCCGCGTCAGGTGGCTTCGCGGCTCTTCGTCCTCGAAGATGACAGCCAGCCTGCGGCGCAGATCGCTGGCGCTGAATGTGGCCACGCTTCCCGTTCTCCCGATCCGGGAAACTCTAGTGGCTGCACATGACGCATTTGTGCGGGGCTAGCGCCGCACTGCAGGAAGCTCCTGGAAATATTTGACGACGCCCGGAAAAGCGCGGCGCGCTAGAACCGCGCCAACAGGTCGGATGGCGACAGATTTTCGCGCGAGCCGTCGGTGCGGCGCTTGAGCTCGACCTTGCCTTCGGCGAGCCCCTTCGGGCCGACCATGATCTGCCAGGGAATGCCGATCAGGTCGGCGGCAGCGAACTTGGCGCCGGCGCGCTGGTCGGTGTCGTCGTAGAGGACGTCGACGCCCTTCGCCGTCAGCTCGGCATAGAGCTTGTCGCAGGCGCCGTCGACCGCTGCATCACCCTGCTTCAGGTTCAGGATCACGGCGCGGAACGGTGCCACCGCCTCCGGCCATTTGATGCCGGCATCGTCATGGCAGGCCTCGATGATGGCGCCGACCAGGCGCGAGACGCCGACGCCGTAGGAACCGCCATGGATCGGCACCTCGACGCCATCGGGACCGGCCACCAGCGCCTTCATGGTGTCGGAATATTTGGTGCCGAAATAGAAGATCTGGCCGACCTCGATGCCGCGGGTATGCACCCGCTTGTCCGCCGGAACCTCCTGCTCGAAGCGCGCGGCGTCGTGGACGTCCTCGGTCGCGGCATAGACCGATGTCCATTGCTTGATGATCGGCGTGAGATCGCCCTCGTAGTCGACGTCCTCGCTCGGGATCGGCAGGTTCAAGACGTCGCTGTTGCAGTAGACGCCGGACTCGCCGGTCTCGGCGAGCACGATGAACTCGTGGCTGAGGTCGCCGCCGATCGGCCCGGTCTCGGCGCGCATCGGGATCGCCTTCAGCCCCATCCGCGCGAAGGTGCGCAAATAGGCGACGAACATCTTGTTGTAGGCGCGCCGCGCTCCGGCTTCGTCAAGGTCGAAGGAATAGGCGTCCTTCATCAGGAATTCGCGACCGCGCATCACGCCGAAGCGCGGGCGCTGCTCGTCGCGGAACTTCCACTGGATGTGGTAGAGATTGAGCGGCAGGTTGCGATAGGATTTGACATAGGCACGGAAGATTTCCGTGATCATTTCCTCGTTCGTCGGCCCGTATAGCAATTCGCGCTTGTGGCGATCGGCGATGCGCAGCATCTCCGGACCATAGGCATCGTAGCGGCCGCTCTCGCGCCAGAGATCGGCGAGTTGCAAGGTCGGCATCAAGAGCTCGAGCGCGCCGGCACGGTCCTGCTCCTCGCGCACGATCTGCTCGATCTTCTTCAGGACGCGGAAGCCGAGCGGCAGCCAGGCATAGATGCCGGCCGCCTCCTGTCGCAGCATGCCGGCGCGCAGCATCAGCCGATGCGACAGGATTTCGGCTTCCTTGGGATTGTCGCGAAGAATGGGCAGGAAATAACGGGAAAGGCGCATGGAGCAATCAATGCAGGAGCTGAGAAGAAGATGGCGCCCAAACAATCGCAAAGCATCCGAAAAGACAAGCCTGCGTCAATTCAGGGCAAAAAGCTTCCGCGCGCTTCGTAATTCAGCGCCCTATTCGACCGTGACGCTCTTGGCCAGATTGCGCGGCTGGTCGGCGTCTTTGCCCATGAAGACGGCCGTATGATAGGCGAGCAATTGCACCGGGACGGCATAGACGAGCGCCGAGAAATCCGGCGCCATCCTCGGCATCGCGATGACCTCCGCCGGCACGCCGAGATCATGCGCGGCCTCGGGTTCGGCGATGAGGATGATGCGCCCGTTACGAGCGGCGACTTCCTGCACGTTCGACAAGGTTTTCTCGAACACGCGGTCGCGCGGCGCAAGAACGATGACCGGCAAGTCGGAATCGACCAGCGCTATCGGGCCGTGTTTCAGTTCGCCGGCCGCATAGCCTTCGGCGTGAATGTAGGAAATCTCCTTCAGCTTCAGCGCGCCTTCGAGCGCCAGCGGATAGGATGTGCCGCGGCCGAGATAGAGAACGTCGCGCGCGCGGGCGAGTTCGTGCGCCACGGCCTCGTCGAGATTCCGCGCCTGATGTCCGATGCGCTCACCACCGAGCCCCAGATCGAGAAGCTGGCGCACCGGATCGCAAAGTCCCGCGACGTGCTCTATCTCGGCCGCGGCACAAGCTTCCCACTGGCGCTCGAAGGCGCGCTGAAGCTGAAGGAGATCTCCTACATTCACGCCGAAGGCTATGCAGCCG
>DATJTE010000048.1:0-4412 GCA_035503715.1 Rhizobiaceae bacterium
CATTGAAGAGTTGGGCTTACCTGCCGCCGACGTAGCTGGCGCTGGCCGCGCTCGCTTCGCCTTCGATACGCTTGGCGCACTCTATAACGTGCTGCGCCGCGTCTATGAGTTAGGGGTCAGCCTACCAGACGCGCCGCTGAAGGAGTTCGAGGCGAAAGTAGCAAACCTTCCCCGGACGACAGAGGCCGAACGACTGGTTGTACAGAGGATCGGCCAAGACATTTTTCGCGATCGGCTGATGGACTACTGGCAGGCGCGTTGTCCCCTGACTGGGATCTCCGACCCGGCACTGCTGCGCGCCTCGCACATCATCCCTTGGGCCGAATGTGAGAGCGATCAGAGTCGGCTCGACGTTCATAATGGTCTTTTGCTCTCGGCGCTCTGGGACGCCGCGTTCGATGCAGGGCTCGTCTCATTTCTTGACGATGGTACGCCGATCACCTCACCTCGTTTGTCGGAGCCTGCCGCCACAGCACTTGGCTTGCATTTCGATGGCAAGCTGTCCGGCTTGACTGATGCGCATCGCGCGAACCTTGCGTGGCATCGTTCCCGATATGGATTTACTTGATTTCATCATTAGGCGCCAAAGACGAGAAGGCCTGCGACTTTTACGAGCGCGAGAGCTTTCGGCCGTTTCCGGATCAGCCGATGAAGCTGTTCAGGCCTATGACGGATATTCGACGTCTCTTCGAATAGGCTGAGCGCAAGGTCGCTGATTAGCAGCCTATTCGTCTCGCGCCGGGTAGTGGTCCTTCGAAGCTTGAAGATGCGTAACCGAAGAGATCACAGAGTTCGCCCAGATCGTGCTGCATTCGACGTCTCCATCGCGCTCAAACCAATGTGTCGCGCCGGGAATCAGGTCGAACGGAATTGGGTGAGCCGCCAGGGGATTGTGGAACACCTCAAGTTCCTGACACCAGGCTTCGCCCCAAGGCCATAGGGCGTCGTACTCCTTGCTCCCCACCTCCAACTCGAAGTCGATCGGCTCAAGAGCGCCAGGCGTCCTATCGAACAAAATACCGCGCCGGATCATCTTGAGACCCGGCAGACGCCATCCGGCGAGAAAGCCCATGCGGTTAAACTTTGCGAGAGTACCGGCATTGCTGAAGATCACGGCAGACAGCTTCGCGAAGGTTGGGTCACGAAAAAGGCCAGCCGGAATCGCATTCTTGCCAGTCAGATTGGAAATTGCCTTCCCGACCGCGCGCCGCTTTGCGCCTTCGCCTTCGACATCGGCGCGAAGGCCGTAAAGGTAGGTCGGTAGAGCCTCGCGGCTCCAGACCATGGAGCCGGAGCTGTGGAAATCGGCGATCGCGATGGCGAAGGGATGGCCCTTCACGTGCGAGAGGTCATGATATTCCCGCTTTAACTTGCCCCGCAGGGTCTTCGCAAAGCGTTCCGCTGGCGCTCCGGTCAGCCGCTCGGTCCGATCAGTTGGTGCGTGAACCCAATCGCCGATGCCGCCTGCACGCGGAGTCACGGAGTTGGCCGTTACCGCTTCCACCCAGCAGGTCGCACCGTCCTTCTCGATTTGGAAATCGGGCGAGACATGATCCTGGCGCACCCGCAAGCCTTGTTCGCGAAAGCAGGCCAGCAGGTAGAGCTCGAAGAGCCGTGACGCGAAGTTGTTGGTCTGCAAATCGGGGACGAAGTTCGGATCGGGTCGAGGGAGGGCGAGATAGCATTCCCCTACAGCCATCAGTGCGGGTAGATGGCTCATGGATTTGATCAGCAAGTCGAACTCGGGAGAGCTTCCTCGCTGTCCGACCTCGATCAATAAGGGACGTCGGCGAGCGCCAGGCGGAAGCGGCTCAGGCGCGTCACCGCCACGCATGTCGATGCTGAGCGTCTCTAGGGCCCGCTCGGGCGTCGAGAACGGGCCGTGCTGCGCGACGCATGTCCAGCAGTGATCGACGCGCCGCCGCATGGCGATCGTATTGAACGTCCCGAACCCTTGGTCGAGGAGGATGCCGCCACACGCGCTACCGCGGCCGACTTGGTAAGCCGCAAAAACCGTCGCGGGTTCGAAGTTCGGACCGCGTTCCAGCGAAAGGGCGTACAGCTCGAATTGCCGCACGCTGATGGGCTTGATGAGCAGGGACTCCGATTCTGCGGCCATTGGCGATCAGACCATCCTGCCCGGGCCTACAAGTATTGGGCGCCGTGAGTGAGGAGGTCGCTCAACACGTCTATGCGTGGCCGCGGTCCCTGAAGCGCGAGATCGACCAGGCCCCGGGCCACTCCGCGCGCCAGACTGCGCGCCATGACGCGCTGCTTGGTCGACACCTTCTGCAGTCCCGTGCGCCCGTGAACGAAGGTGCTGCGCAAGTCGAACAAATCCTTGTAGGCCTGTACGCTTGCGCGATCATTCAAGACCGCTGCGACGCGTGCCGCGACGCGATCCGTCGCGGACGATACGGCCCTGTGTGGGTCAAGCTTCGGGCGGAGCCCTTTCTTATGGTCCATCTCAAGGCCGACGGCGGCCTCGATCGCGGTCATGTGTGCCATGACCTCATCCATGCCATCGGCCAGGAAGGCCCGGACGAGAAAATGCGCAATGGGCGTCTCGAACAGGTCGGTTGCCCGAGCCGCTTCGAGATCTCTCCATGCGCCATCGGTGAGTAGGGCCAGGCCCGACGACGCGTCGTCATCGAGCGGCAAGATAGTCGGACGTTCGAGTTCGATGTCTTCGCCCCAATCGCCCTGCACGATCCAAGGCTCCAGCGTGAGGCTATCCGCACTCGGGGGCGGAGAGGGGCGAATGAAGAGGTCTTCGTCGACCGTGTAAATCCAAGGCAGGCGAAAGCCCCTCCAGTCTACCTCGTGCATCGTCGACCATCGTTCCCATGGCGCCAGAAGGAGAAAGAAGAGCGCTCGTTCGACGGCCGGCGGGAAGCGACCGAGATGGGGATCGATCTCACCGAAATCCCGATCAAACGTCATGTACATGAAGGGGGCGGCGCGCGCCTCAGGGCGCGGATCGAGCCTGACTTCTTCCTCCACAACAAGCCAGCGGAATTGCGCCAATCGCTTGGTGTCGAGAGACTGGTTGTGGAAGTTGCGGGCGAGACGCGGGGCGTTGAACAGCCGTGCCAGATCTTCCGCGTTGAAGTCCGCGACGCGGGCATTGCCGAAGCTCAACATCGGCATCTCGTCCGCCAGGTCGAGCGGGCATAGATGCCGGCGCAGCGTCGTCTTTCGACTGTAGGCGTCATCTAGCGCGTTGGCTGCGCTTCCGGGATCGAGGCTCAGCGCGGCTTTGTTAGCGGGGAGATGACACGGCAGTCCTAGTGATCGGAGGGCGGTGCTCAAAGCGAACACCGGTTTGCCGCCCCCGTATTCCGCTTGGCACAGTTCGCTCAACGCGATGAAGGTTGGCGAGGCCAGGAGGTTGTCAGGGCCCGGCCGCGGAATGCGCCACACGGCGTTGACGGCGGTGATCATGGACGGACTTGCCGTCATCAGGACCATCCTTCGGTCGCCGGCTGGATGCCGCGGCTAGCGGCCTCGGCAATGTAGTGACGGTAAGCAAAATTGATGAGGTCTCGTACCAGCTCGAGGAGACCGCCCGTCGGCAGTCCATCGAACGGATCGCCATGGGCCAGCGAGTTTCGACGTTCGGCGAGGGTGGGATGTGTCTCACCCGTCAATTGACCTACAGCCGTCCCTCCGCAGCGCACGACCATCGGAATCTGTGCGTCGGTCAGACCGTCGGTGTCGACCATGTATTTGAGAAGCGCCGCAAAGCTTCGCTTATTCTTCGAGATGCCCCCGCCGTAGCGATCCATCACCGCCAATTCCAGGGCGATCAGGGCAGCGAGCTCGCCGGCCTTCACGACGCTAAAATCGACCCAGCCCAGCAAATACAGCGTCTGCGCGCGCGCGAACTTGGCGCGCACGATGTCGGGGATACGCGTGTCGATACCAAGGCTTTCGACGAAGGCGCGCCAATCGGCCGCCTTCTCAAATTGGATGAACCCGCCCGCATTGCCTTGCGTCGGCCAAGCGAACACCATCGGTTCATCTCGGTCGCTGAGCGCGAAGTGCGAGTGGTCGGTCATCACCATCACGCGCGCCGCAACATCCGGTCGATGCGCATACGCTGATAGCCGTGCGCATGCACATGCTGGCGAAGCTGCCGGATGTCGCGCACGCCAAACGCCACGGACGCCTTCAACGGGCTCGCGAACGTCGCGTAGTAGGCCCATCGGGCGTCGGTGGGGAGTGGCGCGTTCTGGCGCCGATCAGTAATGACGACGTCACGCGGGTCGCTGGTGTTGCGAAACGCGTGGAAGGTGATCCAGTCGGGCCGCCGGTAGCGTGCCGCCTTGCTGAACGGCACGGACTGGACCTTCACATCCGTCTGATCGAGCACCCAATCGCGCTGTTCAAGAATCTGGCGAACCATGTGG
>DATJTE010000049.1:0-59182 GCA_035503715.1 Rhizobiaceae bacterium
CGCGTTCCTTCAACTGGTTCACGCCAGGGTCGCCATAGGCCGAGACGATGATGCCCTGGCATCCGGGTGCATGCGCCAGCCCCATCTCGACGACCTCATCGACCGACGCCTCAAGGGCACGGGCGGTGACGATCATCTCCGGGTTTCGAGTCGCCGTGGCAGCCACCACGGCGACGCGCCCCGCCGCAACCCGCCGCGCGATGGCGAGCATCATCTCGCTGGTCGCGCGCGACGAGTTGGGGTTGATGAGGAGGATATGCGGGTTCATCGTTGCGATCTCAGGCGTGGGACTCTGCAACGTTGGCCCTGGACTCTCGCGCATCCTCTGGCTGTTCGCCCTCGGCGCGCTGCGTCAGGTCCTCCATCGACATGCCGAAGGTCTCCGGTCCCATCTGGATGCAGACCGCGAAGACAGCATACATGCCGGCCGCAAGCGCGAACACGCCCGTCATGCCGTAGCTGTCGAACAGCGCGCCCGCAATCGTCGGGACGAAGGAGCCGGCCGCCGAGCCTGTCGCCAGGATGAAGGCCACGCCGAAGGCGCGGATGCGGGTCGGATAGAGTTCCGGCGCGTAGATCCAGATCGAGGTGTTGAGCAGCAGCACGAAGAACTGGAACACGGCGCCGAAGAACAGCACGAGATAGATGTTGGTGCCGAGATAGACGATGGACACGGCCGCCAGGCAGGCGCAGATCGCGCCGGCCGTCAGCACCTTCTTGCGCGGGAAATAGTAGCCGAAGGTCGAGGCCGCGATTGTGCCCAGAACCGAGCCGCTCTGGATGATCATCGCGTAGAGCAGGCTGCCCTGAAGCGTGTAGCCCATCGACACGAAGATGACCGGCATCAGCGTGAGCACGGACAACTGAGCGCCGTAGCTCATCAGGATGGCGATGGCGACGGGAATAGTGCGACCGATGAAGGGCGCGCGGAAGAGTTCGCGCCAGTCGCTCTTGGCAGGCTTTTCGTCCTTGACCAGTTCGCGGTCGAGGAACTGCGTGACCTTGAGGTCCTTCGGGCGCAGCGAGCCCGACTCGAGGATCGACAGCACCTTGTTGGCTTCGTCGATGCGTCCTTGCGAGGCAAGGAAACGCGGCGTCTCGGGCACGTAGCGCCTGTAGAAGACGACCAGAAGAGCCGGGATGGCGAGTGCGGCGAACAGCCAGCGCCAGCCGTCTTCACCCGGGAACAACGTGAAGATCAGCAGGCCGAAAGCCGGCGCCAGGAAGTTGCCGAAGCCGCCGGCGCCGACATTGACGAGGCCGGCCGCGGTGCCGCGGAATTTTGGCGAGCAGAACTCCGACAGCATGGTGACGGCGGTCGAGATCTCGCCGCCGACGCCGAAGCCGACGACGGCGCGGGCGATTGCCAGCGTGGCGAAGTCGGGCGCCATTGCGCAAGCGGCCGAGCCGATTGTGAAGAGCAAGAGGTTGGTGGTCAGCATCACGCGGCGGCCGTAGCGGTCACCGAGAATGCCGGAGAGAAGCCGGCCGAGGGCCGCGCTGGCGAAGGTGATGGTGTTCAGCAGCCCGATGTCGGCGCCGGTCAGGCCCCACTGCTCGCGCAGAATCGGACCGACGATGCCGATCGTGTTCTGCTCGAAGCTGTCGAACAGACAGCCGATGAGCACCAATGCGATGATTTGTTTGTGGGTCGTCGTCACGCCGATGCGGCTGAGCGCGCCCTCCAGTTGCCGAATGACAGGCGACGACCTGCCAGACTGGATCATGCTCTCCCCTGCCATGTTCCACCTCCATTTGTTTTGAGAAAGGCAGTTTTCATCCTATATCATATGAAAATCAGTTTTCATAGAGGCGGCGTTAATTGACTGCTTGTTGTGGATGACGAACCAGCGCGACCGGTGCGAAACGTGCAGTTTCAAAAGGTTAACGGATTCTCACGCCTCTCCAGCTTGTGCCGTGACCGCACTACTCGCTAGAATCGTGAAAAGATTTTTTCGGGAGAAATCATGGATCCGACTGGCCGGCCGTTCCTGACGCGGGTCCGCGAGGCGCTGGAGGGAATGCATCCGGCCGAACGGCGGCTGGGTGATTTCGTCTGCGACTTTCCTGGCGAACTGGCGTCGTACTCGGCTTCGGAACTGGCCGCGCTCGCGCATGTCTCGAACGCCACCGTCACGCGTTTCGTCAAGCGGCTCGGCTACGAAAACTATGAGGAGGCCCGCCGCCACGCGCGCGCGGAAAAGCAGAGCGGGTCGCGGCTGTTCCTGTCCACAGCATCCGCAAAGGGTGGCGTCCAGCCGGTTGCGGCGCATGTGGCGCAAGGTGTGGCCAATCTGGAGGCGACGTTCCTTTCGATCACCGACGGGCAGATCGATGCGGCGGTGGAAGCGATGCTTTCCGCGCGCAAGGTCTGGGTCCTGGGGTTCCGCTCCAGCCATCCTTTCGCGGACTATCTGCAATGGCAAATGACGCAGGTGATGGAGAACATCGTCTCGATCCCGGGCGGTGGGCAGACCCTCGGCGAACACCTGGTGAGCATAGACGCGGACGATTTGGTCGTCGCGTTCGGGCTGCGCCGGCGCATCGCCGCCATGGACAAGGTGCTGGCGGTGATCGAGAAGTCAGGCGCGAAGCTGCTCTACATCACCGACGAAGGCGCTGCGCCGCGCAGCAGCGCGACATGGCATTTTCGATGCCAGACGCTCGCACCGGGACCACTGTTCAACCACGTCGCCGTCATGGCGGTCTGCCATCTCATCGCAACCCGCGCCATCGAACGCGCTGGCGTCGCCGGCCGGAAGCGGCTGCGTGGCATCGAGAGCATCGGCGACGCGCTGGAGGAATTGTAGAGCACGCCGTGACGGGCGGTGGCCCCGCGCTTATCCGCGCGCCGGCCGGGCGGGATTTCCAACCACTGTCGTGCTGGCTGCCACGTCATGCGTGACGACGCTGCCAGCGCCGACGACCGCGCGGTTGCCGATGGTGACGCCGGACAGGACAATCGCGCCGGCGCCGATCCAGACATCATCGCCGATCGTCACGGGCTTGGCGATCTCCAGACCTTGAGCGCGTAAAACGGGATCGTGATGGTGCTCGGCGCACAGGATCTGGACGGCCGGGCCAAACATCGTTCGCTTGCCGATTGTCACGGGCGCGGTGTCGAGGATTATGCAGCCGGCGTTGAAGAACACGTTATCACCGAGGTGGATGTTGAAACCATAGGGGCAATGGAAGGGCGCTTCGATGCGCACATCCTCGCCGACAGCGCCGAGCAGGGTGCGCAGCGTTGGCGCGATGTCGCCGCGTTGCGCCGGGTGGAGCGTGTTGTGCTCGTGGATGGCGGCGCTTGCCGTGCGGCGCAAGGCGTCGAGTTCATCGTCGATGCAGGTGTACCAGTCGCCGGCCGCCATTTTCTGCCGTTCCGTTACGGGCATAGAGACCTCGATGCCTGGCGGTGACCATCTGAGCGTGAAAATGGCGGGCACATGGCCCGCCATTCTCTTTGATGGAGCATGAAGCTTCAAGGCTCGGCACTGGCAATGAACGCGGCCGGATGCGTCGTGAGGAGACGAGGCGCGGGTGCTGGCTTTGCCTTCTCCTTCCATGGCAGTCCGAACAGAGGCCGTGCCGGACCGGCGCGGCGGACCAGTTCATAGCCGACGATGCAGCCCAGAACCGTGCCGGACGTAACCAGCGTCGCTTCGAGCCAGGCCGGCAGACCGGCATCCAGCAGCGCGAAGCCGATCGCGACGATCAGCGTCTGGTGCAGGATGTAATACGGGAAGATCGCGTCGCTGAAATAGGAGAGCGTGCGGCTCGGGCGGTTGAAGTAGCTCTGCGCCATGCCGAGCAGCGTGACGATCATGGCCCAGGCATAGACGACGCGGATCACCTGCACGAGCGTCCAGACGGTGTCGCTGGCGCGGACTGCGCCGTAGTTCAGGCGCGCGGTGACGATGATCACCGCACCCGCGATGACGATCCAGAGCGCCTTCCGCCAGCCATTTTCGATGGCCGACCAGAAGGCCGGGCTCTTCGCGGCGAGAAACCCCAGCACGACGATGGTGAGCGAGTGGGCATGGTTTGCCCAGTCGTCGAACAGCGCATGCGTGGTCGGGAAGATCGGGTCGAGGAAGAGCCGGTAGGCGACGAAGGGCAGCACAGGGATGGCGACGATCAGGAAACCCGACCGGTCGCGTTCCAGCCAGGCAAAGAAGCGCGCGGCAGGGCCGTTCGCCAGCCAGAGCAGCACGGGAAACAGCGGCGCCAGGATCAGCGTGTAGAAGAGGATGTAGACGACGTACCAGAGATGGTTCCAGGTCGGCGTGATGATGGAGAAGGGACCGGGCGGCAGGCCGAAATAATCCGGGTAGAACGCGATCAGACCCGGTTCGATCTCGCCCTTGTAGAGCAGCTCGAAATAGGACTGCGGCATGACGACGACCAGCATGCCGAAGGCGATCGGCACAAAGAGCCGGACCGTGCGATTCTTCAGGAAGGCGCCGATCGTGGTCTTGGCTATGGCGAAATGCAGGGCGACGCCCGAGATGAAGAAGAGCAAGGCCAGCCGCCAGGGGTTGAGGAGCGCCATGACGGGCTCGATCAGCGGCGAGGAATGGGTGCTTTTGACGTGCCAGTCCCAGGTCACGTAGAACATGCCCACGTGATAGAAAATGAGCAGTGCGAAGGCGATGACGCGCAGCCAGTCGAGGTCGTGGCGCCGCGTGCTAAGGGGTGGTTTCATGCCAGGGGACGTCATGGTCTTGGCTCCGGTTGGGGTTGTCGATGCCGGAGACGCTAGCGGCAGGCGCGAAATGGTTGAATCGCTAAGGGATGAGCGCCAAACCCGCGGGGTGAGCGGCGTTGCGCGGGTGGTCCCATGGGGCGAGCGGCGGCGCTTTGGGGACGAAATCCGGTGACGGAAAGCCGCGATTCTGTCGAAGCGCCGCTGTCGGAGCCGGAACTCGACCGGCGCGTGCTGCTGCGCGTGACGGGACTCTCCGCGCTGTTCATGCTGGCCGTCGGGTTCGTAAACGCGACGACACTGATAACTGATGCACAAAGGGCAGGGGTCGCGCTCGACCCGCGTGTTCCCTGGGTGCTCGAATATACGAGCATTGCCGTAATCCTGGCGCTCGTGCCCCTGGTTGCACTCTATGAACGGCGGTTTCCGCTCGACCCTGACCGGTGGCTCAGGACCATCGTCGCACATCTGATTGGGACCATCGTCTATAGCGCCGTGCACATCGCGGTGATGATCCTCGTCCGGAAGGTGATCTTCGCCGTGTTTTTCGGCGAGACATATCGTTTCTTCGAGCAACCGGTCACCGACGTACTCTACGAGTACCGCAAGGATGCGCTCACCTACGCCATCGTGATCCTGATGTTGAACCTGATGCGCGGACTGGAGGAGCATCGCCGTGAGGCGCAAGTGGCGCGGATCGAAGCGAAGACGTCGGGGCGGCTGACGCTGAAGTCGGGCGGTCGAACGATCCTGCTCGATGCCAAAACGGTCGAATGGGCGCAGGCGGCGGCAAACTATGTGGAAATCCGCGCCAATGGCCGCACGCAGTTGGCGCGGATCAGCCTGTCGGCGCTGGAAGAACAGATGGAAGCTGCCGGCATGGATGTGGCGCGCATCCACCGGTCTTTTGTCGTGAACCGCGCGAAGGTCGTGGAGATCCTTCCGGCAGGCGACGGGGACTTTCGGGTACGGACTTTGGACGGATCCGAACTCAAGGGATCGCGGCGCTACCGGCACAATTTGCCCGCGTAGAGAGCGCCTGCGAAGACTTGCAATTAGCGGAAATTCTTTCGGAACAATTTCTCCGCCGACGGGTTGGCCAACCGAAGGGGCCTATCCGCTTAGGAGAAGCTAATGAAACGCATGCTCATCAAAAGTGCCGTCATTCTGAGTCTTGGTGTGGCTCCGGGTGCAGTGTTCGCACAGGAACAGTCGCCGGAGCTTCTCAAGAAGCCGCGCGTGACGACCGAGCAGCAGGGCGGCGCCGCCGTTGATGGTGGTGCCGACGCGTCGGGCGCCGCTGGCGCCAAGGTCGAAGGTCAGGCTGACGCCGGGGCGAATGCTGCCGGCACGAAGGTCGAAGGCCAGGCCGACGCTGCTGCGGAGGCGGAAGCCGATGTCCTGAAGAAGAAGCCGGGTGCAACAGCCGGTGCGGACACCAAGATGAAGGGTGATGCCGCAGCCGACGCCAAGACGGATGATCCGAACGCTACGGCGGGTGCCAAGACCGAAACCGAAGCCTCCGGCGAGGCGACGGCCGGTGCGAAGCCCAAGGCTGACGCGTCTGGCGATAAGGCTGCCAGCGGTTCAGGGAAGGCGACCACCGAAACCCAGGCCCAGGAAGAGACGCAGAAGCCTTCGTCCGAGACGACGGCGAGCATTGACGTCACGACCGAGCAGCAGACCGAGATCCGCGAGGTGATCGTCGCGGAAAAGGCTGAGCCGGTCGATATCGATATCGATGTTTCGGTTGGCGTCGCGGTGCCGCGCACGGTCGAGTTCCGGCCGCTGCCCGCGCGCATCATCGAGATCGTGCCGCAATATGAAGGCTACGTCTATTTCGTGTTGGCCGATGGCCGCATCATCATCGTCGAGCCGGCCTCTTACGAGGTGGTTTACATCATCACGGCGTAACGAAACCGCGTGAGCGAGCGAGCGGGCGGGACGTCTCCCGCCCGCTTTCGCATGCGCGGGGGCAGGGCTCAGGCGCGGCTGGCAGGAACAAGCTTGCGGGCGATGCCAGCCTCAGTCGCCTCAAGCAGCTCGAGGAGCTCGTTTTCGCGCAGCGGCGGCGAGAAAAGATAACCCTGCAGCTCATCGACGCCCATCGAGAGCACGATGTCGCGCTGCTTGATCGATTCGACTCCTTCGATGGTGATCTTCACCTTCAACGCCTTGGCGAGATCGACGATGGCGCGAATGATCGGCGCGGCCGTGTCTTCCTTGCCCAGCATGTGCACGAAGGACCGGTCGACCTTCAGCTTGTCGATGCCATAGCGGCGCAAATAGTTGACCGAGGAATAGCCGGTGCCGAAATCGTCCAGCGCGACGTGAATGCCGGCGGTGCGCAACCGCGCGAGATTCTTGCGCGTTGCACCGCCGGTATCGAGTAGCACGTTTTCGGTGATCTCGACCTGCAGCCGGCTTGGCGCGAGGCCAGCTTCGCCGACCATTGCAATGAGGCGCTCGAAAAAGTCCTCCTCGCGAAGCTGCAGCGGCGAGACGTTCACGGCGACCCAGGGAAGTTTCGTCGAGGCGACAAAGCGGCAGGCGGCATTGAGAAGCCAGTCGCCAAGCTCCTTCATCATGCCGCGCTCTTCCGCGATGGCGATGAACTGCGCGGGGGGCAGCGCCCCGTGGACGGGGTGATCCCAGCGGATCAGCGCTTCCGCGCCGACGATCGTTGCGCAGTCGCTGGCGTAAATCGGCTGGTAGGTCAGCCGCAGATTGTCATCGCCCTGGAGCGCAAGACGCAGATCGCTCTCGATGACGCGGCGGCGGATGATCAGATCATCCATGTCGCCAGCGAAGACCTCGTGCCGGCCGCGACCTTTCTTCTTCGCTTCGTAGAGCGCGATGTCCGCCTTGCGCAAAAGCTCGATATGATCGGTGTCGGTGTCCGGGCCAACCGCAATGCCGATGCTGGCGCCGATGTGAACGAGATCGCCCATCAGTTCGAAGGGATGCGCAAGGTCGGTGAGCAGCTCGGCCGAAAGGTCTTCGGCCGCGCGCATGTCGCGGATGCCTTCCATGATGATGGCGAACTCGTCGCCGCCGAGGCGGGCGACCGTGTCCGACGCGCGCGCGGCCGATTTCAATCGGTGAGCGGTCTGACGAACCAGTTCGTCGCCCGCGGCATGACCGAGCGTGTCGTTGACATGCTTGAAACGGTCGAGGTCGATGTAAAGAAGCGCTATGCGGCCACCTTTTTCGCGCGCACCGATATGGGCGCGCTGCAGCCGGTCGTCGAACAGCGCGCGATTGGGCAAGCCGGTCAGCGTGTCGTGGAAAGCGAGGAATTCGGTCTCGTTCTGGCTGCGCTCGAGCTGCGCGGAGGCGCGGCGCAGGCGCCTCAGCAGGAAGAGCAGGACACCTGCTGCCAACACCGTCACCCCAATGAGGGCCGGTGCGATCTTCTTGATGAAGGTCAGGCCGGGGCGGTCCCGGTCCCAGCCGATATAGCCAAGGATCGCGCCGTGCGAATCGATCAACGGAACCGATGCAGCGACATCCGTTTCCGCAGTGAGAGACAGGACGCGCATGCCCGCGATGCGATATTGCTCGGCGATGCCGTGTATCAGGCCCTGGTCGACGCGCTGGACGGACACGTGGAGATATTCGGAACCCGGTTCCTGCGTAACCCGATCCGAGTCGGGTACGATCGGCATCAGCGACGCGATCGCGGGTTGCCCGGCGATTGAGACGAGATCCTGAACCAGCAGCTTTGGCTCGTCGGTGCGTTCGCCAGCCGCCACCTGCATCATCAGCAGCCGCAGATCGTCCACGAGCCGTTTGATGGCAGGTTCGACGCCGGCGAAGCCGGCGGCAGGCACAACATTGCCGTCAGCCATGACATGGATGGGCTCGTTGAACTCATCCAGCACGTAGACCAGATCATGGCCGTAATAGGAGTTCATCCAGACGCTGAGGTTCTCGGCCATCCAGGTGTCGTCGTGTGCTTTGGTCTCCGTCACGGAATCGTCCCAGACGGTGACGCTTTCCTGCTGCTGGGCAATGGCTTCAAACTGCTGCTTGATACCGGCGGCGACGAAGGCGCGTTGCGTGAGGAGGGCGTCCTGGTCGGCCCGGAGCATGGCGTAGAGGCCAAAACTGGCGATCATCGCGACTGAAAAGAAGGCAAGCGCCAGGACAGCCAGGGTGACCTGGTTGGTCAAAAGACGCGAAGAAACGCCGGACGCCATACACTCTACGCTTAGCTAACGAAGCGTAAGTTACATCAGGACTTGCTTAAAATCGCGTTAGGAAACAGCGGGTTCCGCCGGCTGCGCACGCGGAATGCAACCGCCGACGTTAACCATGATCAGTCCCGTATGGTCGGCATGGAATCCAGTTGCGTGGCGTCATTTTCGCCGCTATTCAATCGAACGATGAATATGCGTTCGAACAAGACCCTGTGGTGGTGGGCCGGCTAAACAGCGGCCTCGCGAACGCGCGCGTGAAAATTGTGGTGGCCGCAACGGAAAGTCCGGGCGGCCATTTTGTTTTTTGCTCGCCGCCCGGCCCCTCGGCAAAAGGCGATGGAGACGGGAATGACGGTTGAAATGCTTGAAAACGGCGCGGAGCGCTTCGTCACGACGGGCGGCGTGACAATCACGCGCGAGCGGCACGCGCAACCCTACGCCGGCGCCATCGACGGCTATATCGAGGGGCTGAATTCGCGCCGCGGCGCGGTGTTTTCCTCGAATTACGAGTATCCGGGCCGCTATACGCGCTGGGACACGGCGATCATCGATCCGCCGCTGGTGATCTCGGCACGGGGCCGCGCCATGCGCATCGAGGCGCTGAACGCGCGCGGCGAAGCGCTGCTGATGATGGTCCAGAGGGCGATATCGGCGCTGGCGGACATCACCGTCACGCAGACGACGAAACGGCGGCTGGCGCTGAAAATCGCCGATCCCGGCCGGGTGTTCACCGAAGAAGAGCGCAGCCGCGTGCCGTCGGTCTTCACGGTGCTGAGGGCAATCACCGCGCTTTTCCACACCGACCAGGATTCCAATCTCGGGCTCTACGGCGCGTTCGGCTACGATTTGGCGTTCCAGTTCGATCCGGTCGAGCTGAAGCTCGAGCGCAAGGAAAGCCAGCGCGACCTCGTGCTCTACCTGCCCGACGAAATCCTCGTGGTCGACCACTATTCGGCGATCGCCTGGACCGACCGCTACGATTATGCGGGCGAGGGCTATTCGACCGAAGGACTGCCGCGCGACCGTGTCGAGGACCCGTTCAAGCATGCCGACCGCATCCCGCCGCGCGGCGATCACGAGCCGGGCGAATATGCGCGCCTGGTCGAGACGGCAAAGGAAAGTTTCAGACGTGGCGATCTGTTCGAGGTCGTGCCGGGGCAGATGTTCTACGAGCGGTGCGAGTCGCTGCCATCCGACGTGTCGCGGCGTCTGAAGTCGATCAACCCGTCGCCCTATTCCTTCTTCATCAATCTCGGCGAGGGCGAGTATTTGATCGGCGCTTCGCCGGAGATGTTCGTGCGCGTCAACGGCCGGCGGGTCGAGACGTGCCCGATCTCCGGGACAATCAAGCGCGGCGAGGACGCAATCTCGGACTCGGAGCAGATCCTGAAGCTGCTCAACTCCAAGAAGGACGAGAGCGAGCTCACCATGTGCTCGGACGTCGACCGCAACGACAAGAGCCGGGTGTGCGAGCCGGGCTCGGTGCGCGTCATCGGCCGGCGGCAGATCGAGATGTATTCGCGGCTGATCCACACGGTCGATCACATCGAGGGGCGGCTGCGCGAAGGCATGGATGCGTTCGACGCGTTTTTGAGCCATGCCTGGGCGGTGACCGTTACCGGCGCGCCAAAGCTCTGGGCGATGCGCTTTATCGAGAACCATGAAAAGAGCCCGCGCGCGTGGTATGGCGGGGCGATCGGCATGGTTCATTTCAACGGCGATTTGAACACCGGCCTGACATTGCGAACCATTCGCATCAAGGACGGGATTGCCGAGGTGCGCGCCGGCGCCACATTGCTTTACGATTCCGAACCCGCAGAAGAAGAAGCCGAAACCGAACTGAAGGCATCCGCCATGATCTCCGCCATCCGCGACGCCAAGGCCGGAAACGCGACTGGTACCGAACGCGCGACGGCGCGCGTCGGCGAGGGGGTGAACATCCTGCTCGTCGATCACGAGGACAGCTTTGTGCACACGCTGGCAAATTACTTCCGGCAGACCGGCGCGAACGTATCCACGGTGCGCACACCTGTGCCGGAAAAACTGTTTGATGAGCTGAAGCCGGACCTCGTGGTGCTGTCGCCCGGACCTGGCACGCCGAAGGATTTTGATTGCGCCGCGACGATCAAGAAGGCCAGGCAGCGCGACCTGCCTATTTTCGGCGTATGCCTCGGTCTGCAGGCGCTGGCCGAAGCGTATGGCGGCGAACTCAGGCAGTTGCATATTCCGATGCATGGCAAGCCGTCGCGCATCCGGGTCGCCAAGAAAGGTGGGGTTGTGTTTTCGGGCCTGCCGAAAGAAGTGACGGTCGGCCGTTATCACTCGATCTTCGCCGACCCCGTGCGGCTGCCGGACGATTTTCTCGTCACGGCGGAGACGGAAGACGGCGTGATCATGGCGTTCGAGCACAGACGCGAGCCCATCGCGGCCGTGCAGTTTCATCCGGAGTCGATCATGACGCTCGGCCAGAATGCAGGCATGCGTATGATCGAGAATGTCGTGGCGCATCTGCCGCGCCGCGCGAAGGAAAAGGCGGCTTAGGGCACCTCGGCTGGGCATGGCAAAGACTCCACCTAATCCGAAGCAGCGCGTGGCCACGCTCGCCGCGTGGTCGATCGTGATCGCCATCGTGGTCTTCGCGCTGAAGCTCGCCGCCTGGTGGATGACCGGGTCGGTTGCACTCTATTCGGATGCGCTGGAATCGATTGTCAACGTGATCGCATCGGGTGCAGCCTTGTGGGCGATCCGTGTCAGCCACACGCCGGCCGACAGCGACCACCAGTATGGCCACCACAAAGCCGAGTACTTTTCCGCCGTGCTCGAGGGAGTGCTGATCTGTGTCGCGGCGCTGCTGATCCTCGCGGCGGCGTGGGATGCGATCCGCATGCCCGGCGAACTGGAGCAGCCATGGGAAGGTCTTGCCGTCAACGGCCTTGCCGCGGCCGTCAACGCGGCATGGGCGATGGTCCTGATCCGCTCCGGCCGCACGCACAGATCGCCGGCGCTGGTTGCCGACGGGCAGCACATCATGACCGACGTGGTGACGTCGGCCGGCGTGATCATCGGCCTGATCGCCGCGGTAATGACCGGTTACGGCATCCTCGATCCGCTGCTGGCGATCGTGGTCGCGCTCAACATCCTCTGGCAGGGTTGGAAGGTGATCGGCTCGTCGCTGTCAGGGCTGATGGACCGGGCGGTGGCGCTTGAGGATCACGTGCGAATCCGCGACATCATCTCGGCCAATTCGAAGGGCGCGATCGAGGTGCACGATCTGAAGACGCGCATCGCCGGCCGCGCGACCTTCATCGAGTTTCACCTGATCGTGGATGCCGAGATGACCGTGCGCGAAAGCCACGTCATCTGCGACCGCATCGAGGAAGCGCTGAAGGCGGAAATTCCCAGCGTGCGCATCACCATTCATGTCGAGCCCGACGACGAGGCGAAGCTGCCGAAGGGGACGGGTGCGGTTCCCTTCGCCTAGGGCTCGCTGAAAATTCTACTCCAGTGGGCGCCTGCCACGGTTCTTCTCCGCTTCCGGTGATCACGTACTTAAGTACGCTCCGCTCCGGTTCTCAAAGAACCGCGACATCTGCCGGAGCGAATTTTGAGCGAGCCCTGAACCTGCGCTCAAATTTTCACCAGCGCAGCCGTCGCGTACATGAAGACGACGCCAAGCGCGAAGCCACCGATGGCGGCGGGTGAGAACAGGCCGCTCATGCCGGCATCGCGGCGCAGTAGCGCGATGACCTCGACGATGACCTGAAGGATCGCGCCGGCGCCGACGGCGAGCGCAAGGGCTGACCATTGCGGTGCGAAGGCAAGGCTGCCCAGCCAGATGCCGATGACGGCGGGTCCACCAGCGAGCAATACCAGTGCGGCGAACGCCCAGAGCGGCGGGCGTTCTTTCAAGATGGGTGCGGCGATGCCGATGCCTTCGGTGACGTTGTGCAGCGTGAAGCCGAGAACAAGGAACGTGCCGAGGCCGGCAGCACCCGTGGCGAATGCGGCGCCGATGGCGAGGCCTTCGCCGAGATTGTGCAGGCCGATGCCGAGCGCGATGTAGGCGGCGAGCGCAAGGCCGGTCGGTGCGCCGCTGCGGCGACTGATCGCGATCAGCAGCAGGAAGGCGCCGAGCGCTGCGAAGATCACCATTGACGGTCCCTGGAAGATCGCGGCGGATTCTCCGGCAAGCTCCAGCGCATCCTCCATCGTGTCGACCAGCAGGAAGGCGAGCAGCCCGGCCGTGAGGGCGAGCAGGAAGTTCATGCCTGAGCGGCCAACGCCGCGCAGTGCAGGATAGAACATCAGGCCGACGGCAACCGGCAGAATGCCGACAAAGGCGCCGAGCACCGCCTGGGTCCAGAGGCGGCTGGAATCCGGTTGCGGCGTCGGCACGGCGACGGCGATTTCATGATCGAAGGTCGCGCCCGTGCTGGTGACGATCCGGATTGCATGCGCCTCGTCAAGCACCCAGGGATAAGGCGTCGCGATCCAGGCGGTCTCGCCGCGCGCCAGAGGGCCGGCGGGATCCTGCGTGAAGGTCCAGTAGCCATCGTCGATCTGCACTTGCGCGATCGTCATCGGCTCCGAGCCGCCAGCACGCACCAGGATGCGGATGCCGTTGCTGTCGAGGATCGTACGCTCGAAGGTGAGAGCCTCGACCGGCGGGCCGCTGCCATAGACCGAGGCGAGCGGGTTGGCCGAATAGAGCCACCAGATCGCAGCGCCCAACACGGCTAGCGGCAGGATCACCCAAAGCAGCGCGGAGAGGGAACGGTTCGGCTTGACCGGCTGCGCGGCGGCGACCTGAGAGGTGCTCATGTCGTTCATGCCACGCCGTCCTTCACGTTGAACATGCCGACCCAGCCAAGCTCGGTGAATTCCGATTGATGCGGATGGAACATGTACATGCCGGGCTCGTGATCCTTGTAGGTGAATTCGAGGATGCCGCGCTCGGCCTGGCACTGGACGATCAGGTCGACGGTTTTCAGCGTCGGTGTCAGCGTCGTGCCCTGATTGTAATAGTCGAAGAAATTGGCGTGCAAATGGAAGGAGTTGATCGGGTCGAACTCGACCACGTTGACGAGATAGATGCGCACCGGCCGCGACCGCTCGATGTCGATCGGCGTGTTCATGTAGCAATGCGCGATGGTGTTGGCGGCGTAGAACTCGTTTTCATTGTCGAAGTTCGTATCGAAGGCGTTCATCACCATGATGAGCTCCTGCCACTCGGCGTTTTCCGGCGTGCCGAGGAGGCGCGAGCGCGCGACTGCGCCATGTTCGGGATGGAGCAGGGGATCAGGGTCGATGACGAAGAGGCCGTACATGCCCTTGTGCATGTGCCGCTTCAGAGGCAGTGCGTGGCAGTGGTAGAGGTGGCAGCCGAACGGCCTGGCGTCGAACTCGTAGACGAATTCCTCGCCCGGTCCGATCATTCCGGCGCCGGGCACGCCATCCATCCGCGCGGCGTGGATGCCATGGAAATGCATCGAATGCGGGTGTGAGCCGAAATTCTGGAAGACGATGCGCAGCCGGTCGCCTTCCTTGGCGCGCAAGGAGGGCCCCGGTATGCGGCCATTGTAGGTCCAGGCGGGGAACATGACGCCGGGCGCGATCTCGATCTCCTTGTCCTCGGCCGTCACCGTGAAGGTACGCAATGTCCGGCCGTCGGGCATGGTCTCGACAGTGCCGGTGTCCCAGTCCGTGAGAAGGCGCATGGGATCGAAGCCATTGGCTTCGTTGTTCACAGCGCCGACGGTCATCATGTCGCCATGGGCGTGGACGTGGTCCTGGGTCGGCGTGGTGGAGCCGGTCGTGGTGCAGATGTCGACCGGCAGCTCCGGCTGCGCGCCGGCGCGGGCGTTCATGGCGCCGGCAACGCCAAGCGAAACGCCGCCAACCGTCGCAACACCGCCTGTTAACACCGAACGGCGGCTCAGCCGCCCGCGAAACAGGTCCGTCAAATTCGCCATCTCGGTCACTTCTGCAAATGAGAATGATTTGCATTATGGCGCGGTAAAGCTTGTACCGCAAGGGGGTGCGAGTCATGATTTTTCCGGTCGAAAGGGTCATCCGCCTGTCACGACGCTCGGCTAGTCAAGGGCTGGTCTCGCATGAGTCCATCCCCAAGCCGCCGCCAGAGGATCGCGTCATGAACGAACACGTCTCCCCATTCCGAACCAGCCTGCTCGAAGAGGCCGATACGCCCGGAAGCAATCCGACCAGTAACAAGACGATGGGCGAGATCATCGCCACGCGCTTCTCGCGCCGCGGTTTCCTGCAGGGTTCGCTTGCCGTTTCCGCGATTGCCGCAACGGTGTCGCCGATCGCGCTGATCACCGCCGAATCCGCGAGAGCCGAGGGAGCGGCGTCCGCCTTTTCGTTCAAGGAGATCGAGGCGGGCGTCGATGAGAACCACCATGTCGCGGAAGGTTACGACGCACAAGTGCTGCTGCGTTGGGGCGACCCGCTCTTCGCCGACGCGCCGGAGTTCGATCCGACCAAGCAGACACCGGAGGCCCAGGCCAAACAGTTCGGATACAACAACGACTATGTCGGCTTCATTCCGATCGACGGGTCATCGACGCACGGTCTGCTGGTCGTGAACCACGAATACACCAACGAGCATCTGATGTTCCCCGGTGTGGTGAAGGTCGTCGAAGGCAAGCTGGAAGTCTCGCCGTCGGATGCCAACCGCGTGGCGATCGAAATGGCCGCGCATGGCGGTACGGTGGTCGAGATCCGCAAGGATGGCAGCACTTGGACCGTGGTGCGCGACGGCAAGCTCAACCGCCGCATCACCGCCAGCACCGAGATGCTGCTGACCGGCCCGGCGGCCGGCCATGACCGCCTCAAGACCAATGCCGACCCGAGCGGCACCAAGGTTCTCGGCACGCTCAACAACTGCGCCGGCGGCGTGACACCGTGGGGCACCTATGTGATGGCCGAGGAGAATTTCCACGGCTATTTCGCCGGCGAGCTGGCAGCGGACCACAAGGAAGCCGAGAACTACAAGCGGCTCGGCGTGCCGGAAGGGACCTACCAGTGGGCGGCGTTCCACGAGCGTTTCGATGTGTCGAAGGAGCCTAACGAGCCGAACCGCTTCGGCTGGATCGTCGAGGTCGACGTAAACGATCCGAACTCGGTGCCGAAGAAGCGCACCGCGCTCGGCCGTTTCAAGCATGAGGGTGCTGAGTCGATCGTGGCGAAGGACGGCCGCGTTGTGTTCTACCTCGGCGACGACGAGCGCTTCGACTACGTCTACAAGTTCGTCACGGCGGGCACATTCAACGCCAATGATCGCGCGGCCAATCTCGACCTACTCGACCAGGGCACGCTCTACGTCGCGAAGTTTGCCGAGGATGGGACGATGGAGTGGCTGCCGCTGGTGCAGGGCCAGGGGCCGCTGACGGCGGAGAACGGTTTTGCCAGCCAGGCCGATGTTGTCATCGAGACGCGGCGCGCCGGCGACCTGCTCGGCGCCACCAAGATGGACCGTCCGGAAGACGTTCAGCCGAATGGCGCCAACGGCAAGGTCTATGTGATGCTGACCAACAATACGCGTCGCAAGGCTGACGACATCAATGCCGCCAATCCGCGTGCGGAAAATGCCTTCGGCCATATCATCGAGATCGAGGAAGAGGGCGGCGACTTCACCGCGCTCAAGGGCCGCTGGGAAGTGCTCCTGAAGTGCGGCGATCCGTCGGTCGCTGATGTCGGCGCCTCGTTCTCGACGGCGACGACGGCCAATGGCTGGTTCGGCATGCCGGACAATTGCGCGATCGACTCGGAGGGCCGGCTGTGGGTCTCGACCGACGGCAATTCGCCGAAGGCGACCGGCCGCACCGACGGCCTCTGGGCCGTCGACACCGAAGGTGAGGCGCGCGCGACTTCAAAACTGTTCTACCGCGTGCCGGTGGGGGGCGAGCTCTGCGGTCCGCTGTTCACGCCGGATGGCGAGAGCGCCTTTGTCGCCGTGCAGCATCCGGGCGACGGCGGCGACGACTGGGAAGGCTTTGGCCGCCCGTCCTATTACGAGGATCTCTCGACCCGCTGGCCCGATTTCAAGCCGGATATGCCCGTACGCCCAGCCGTGGTGGTCATCACCAAGCAGGGCGGCGGCAAGATCGCAGTGTGAGTGTGGCGTAAGCGTCAGTTCGCGTTCCGATTGATAGGAGGCGTCGCGCGAGCGGCGCCTCTTTTTTGCCCTGCGGCATTTGTGTCACTTGATATTATAAGCATGCTTATAATATATGCCGCTTATGAGCACGCACCATGAAAGCCTCGGCTTCCTGCTGAACGATGCGACGCGCCACCTGCGCAAACGCTTCGAGCAGCTCGGTAGCGCCTACGGCCTGTCCGCCGCCCAGTGGCGGCTTCTGGTCACCGTGAAGCATGGTGAGGGGGTCCCGCAGGCTCGTTTGGCCGAAATCCTCGAGGTCGAACCGATCAGCGTGTCGCGCCTCGTCGACCGCATGGAGGAAGCGGGCTGGATCGAACGGCGTACCGACCCCGCCGACCGCCGCGTCCGCACCATCCATGGCACCGCCAAGAGCACCAAGCTGTTCGAGACGCTGAAAAGCGTCGCGGCGGAGGTCTATGACGAAGCCTTTGCCGGCATGTCCGCCGCCGAGCGGAAGGCGGTGATGAGCGGGCTCAAAACAATTATCGCCAATCTGTCCGCGAGCGTCGCGGCGCATTCCGAACCTGAAAGTCTCGCATCATGAGTGAGTTGCAGAAGATCGATGAATCCAAGGCCGTGCCGACGAGCGGCGGGGCGATCGCGCCTGTCGTCGATGCCTTGCCGCAGCCGGCGCAGAAGAAGCGGCGCATGAGCCGGACGGTGCTGATGCTGGCGCTGCCGGCGTTTCTGCTTGCGGGCGGCGGCTATTGGTGGGTGACCGGCGGGCGCTACGAGGAAACGGAAAACGCCAATCTGCGGCAAGCGAAGGTGACGATCGCCTCCGAATTGTCCGGCAGGGTGGTCCAGACGCATGTGGCCGAAAACGCCATGGTGAAGAGCGGCGACGTGCTGTTCGTCGTCGATCCGGAGCCATATCGCATTGCGCTGGCGCAGGCCGATGCCACGCTTGCGACGGCGCGGCTGAATGTCGAGCAGCTACGCGCGGCGTATCAGCAGGCGGTCGTGCAGCAGAAGATGAGCGCCAGCGAGGTCGCTTATCTCGAGGCGGAAGTGCAGCGTAGCACCGACCTTGCCGGCAAGGGATTCAGCTCGAAATCGTCACTGGACGATATCCGCCACGACCTCGCCAAGGCGAAAGACCAGGAGGCGGCGTCCGAGCAGGCAAAGTCCAGCGCGCTTGCCGCACTCGGCGGCGATCCGGAGATCAAGACGGACACGCATCCCTCGGTGCTGGCCGCGCTCGCGGCGCGCGACAAGGCGGCTTACGCGCTGACCCAGACCGAGGTGAGGGCGCCGGCGGACGGCGTCGTCTCGCAGGCCTCGTCGTTCAAGGTCGGACAGTATGTGGCGCCGGGCAGTGCCGTGTTCAGCCTGATCGAAACGGGCGACGCCTGGATCGAAGCAAACTTCAAGGAGACGCAACTCGCGCACATGAAGCCCGGCCAGCAGGCGGAGATCGTGCTCGACACCTTCCCGGACCGGCCGTTGAAGGCAACGATCGAAGCGATCGGCGCCGGCACGGGCGCGGAATTCTCGTTGCTGCCTGCGCAAAACGCCACCGGCAACTGGGTGAAGGTGACGCAGCGCATTCCCGTGCGGCTCAAGGTCGAGTCCGCCGATGCGGAGCTGCCGATCCGCACCGGCATGAGCGCCACCGTCACGGTCGATACCGGCAAGAGCCGCGGCCTGCCGTCCATCTTCGGGACCGCGTTCGCGGAAGAATAACGCCGCATCGGCATAATCCATGAGCCAAGCAGCATCCATAACGCCAGCCGGCGAGGTACAGCATCGCGGCCTGATCAGCCTGTCGCTGATGCTTGCGACCATCATGCAGGTGCTGGACACGACGATCGCCAACGTCGCGCTGCCGTCGATGACGGGCGATCTTGGTGCTAGCCAGGACACCATCACCTGGGTGCTGACGTCCTACATCGTGGCTGCCGCGATCATGACGCCGCTGACCGGCTGGCTCTCCGACCGGATCGGGAGGCGCGAGCTGTTCCTGATCTCGGTCGTCGGTTTCACCGTCACCTCGATGATGTGCGGCCTGGCATGGTCGCTGGAGAGCATGGTGTTCTTCCGCGTGATGCAAGGCGTTTTCGGCGCAGCGATCGCACCGCTGTCGCAAACCTTCCTGATCGACATCACGCCGCTCGAAGGGCGCGGCTCGGCCATGGCGCTCTGGGGCGCCGGCATCATGGTCGGTCCGATCATCGGGCCGACACTTGGCGGCTGGCTGACCGAGACGCTGAACTGGCGCTGGGTGTTCTTCATCAACCTGCCGGTGGGCATCATCGCCTTCCTCGGCTGCGCGTCCTACCTGCCCAAGATCGCGCAAAGGCTGCGCGGGTTTGACTTCTTCGGCTTCGCCATGCTGTCGCTCGGCGTCGGCGCGCTGCAGCTGATGCTCGACCGCGGCGAGTCCGTCGACTGGTTCTCCAGCACGGAGATCTGGCTCGAGCTCGGCCTGGCCATCACCGGGTTCTGGGTGTTCGGCGTGCATCTGCTGACCGGCAAGGAGCCATTCATCGATCCGCGCATCTTCAAGGACCGTAACTTCGTCACCAGCCTGATCTTCATGTTCGTGCTGGGCATCATCCTTTTGTCCGGCCTGGCGCTGATGCCGCCCATGCTGGCGCGGCTGTTCAACCACCCGGTGATCACCACCGGTCTGGTGATGGCGCCTCGCGGCGTCGGCACGATGATCTCGATGATCCTGGTCGGGCGGCTGATGAAAGTCGTCGACGCGCGCATTCTGGTCGTTACCGGCCTGCTGCTCACCGCCTGGTCGCTGCACATGATGACTGGCTTTTCGCCGCAGATGGACGATTGGCCGATCATCACCAGCGGCATCGTGCAGGGGCTGGGCTTCGGCCTGGTGTTCGTGCCGCTTTCGACGCTCGCTTTCGCGACGCTCGCGCCGCATTTCCGCACCGATGGCGCCAGCCTGTCGAACCTTATCCGCAACATCGGCTCGTCGATCGGCATCTCGATCGTGACGGTCATGCTGACGCGCAATACGCAGATCAACCATGCGGAGCTCGCCGCACAGATCACGCCGTTCAACCCTGCGCTCGTGGCTGCTTCACCCGCTGCCGCGCAAGGCAATGCGGCAGCGCTGTCGCAGATCGATGCGCTGGTGAACCAGCAGGCGCTGATGATCTCCTACGTCAACGACTTCAAGCTGATGATGATCGTCACGCTCTGCGCCATTCCGCTTGCACTGCTCTTGCGCAAGCCGAGGATCGCGCCGGCCGCAGGCGGTGCGCCAGCGGTGCATATGGATTGACGATCCTCTCGAGGGAAGGCTTGCAAACGGCGGCAAACACGGATTGATAGCGCTATCATCCGAAAATCCTGGAGGCCGCCTTGCCCGCACAGACCGCCATTTCGCTCGCCGACCTCAAGGACAAGGCCGTGCTGATCACCGGCGCCTCGACCGGCATCGGCGCAGCGCTCGCCAAGGCCTATGGCGCGCAGGGCAGCAAGGTCGGCCTGCATTACAACGCGAACGTCGAGAAGGCCGAGGCACTCGCCAAGGACATCAGGGACGCCGGCGGCGAGGTGTTTCTGGCCGGCGGCGATTTCGGCGTGTCGGCGGATGTCGAGCGCGTGGTCGAGGAGACCGCGAACCAATTCGGCCGGCTCGACGGGCTGGTGAACAATGCCGGCAGCATGCTCGGCCGCGTTCCCTATGCCGAGATGACGGACGCGCAGTATGACGCCGTCATGAACCTCAATGCGCGCTCGGTGGTGACGGCCTGCCGCGTCGCCATCCCGTGGCTGAAGAAGCAAGGCGGCTTCATCGTCAACACGACGTCGATCGCGGCGCGCAATGGCGGCGGCAACGGCGCCGGGCTCTACGCCTCATCGAAAGCCTTCGTCTCGAACTACACGCGTGGGCTGGCGAAGGAACTGACCGGCGCGGGTATTCGCGTCAATGCCGTGGCGCCGGGCACGATCCTTACACCGTTCCACGAGCGCTATTCGAGCGCCGAGCAGATGAAGGGCATGGTCGCGACCATCCCGCAGGGCAGGGCGGGCGTCGCGGAGGATTGCGTCGGCGCATATCTCTTCCTCTCATCGGAGGTGATGAGCGGCTACATCACCGGGCAGGTGATCGAGGTGAATGGCGGGCAGTTGATGCCGTGACCAAACGTCTTCGCGATCTGGACCAGTTCGAGCCGGATTTGCTGTTGCGCCGATGGGGTTTGCTGCCTAGACCGGAAGCATGACCGAAGAGACGCCTCCGCCCCCGCCCGAACGACTGGAGCGGTGGTCGAAGGCGGCACAGTGGCTCATGCTGCTGGCGGTGTCGGCACTGTTCTCGGTCGTTCTCGAAGTCTTCCACGTCCCTGCCGCGCTTCTCATCGCGCCGATGGCGGCGGCAATCATCGTCGGCGTCAATGGTGCGACGGTGCGCGTGCCGAAACCAGTTTTCGTGGCGGCGCAGGCGATCGTCGGCGTGCTGGTGGCAGCGTCGATCGAGCCGGCGATCTTTGGCGCGATCGCTGCGGATTGGCCGCTTCTGGCGATTGCGACGCTGGCGACCATCGGCGCCAGCAGTTTTCTCGGCTGGCTGATCAGCCGCTGGCGTATCCTGCCGGGCACGACCGGCGTCTGGGGCTCGGCTCCAGGTGCGGCGACGGCGATGGTGCTGATGGCGGAAGCATTCGGCGCCGACGCGCGACTGGTCGCCTTCATGCAATATTTGCGGGTCATCATCGTCACAGCCGCCGCGGCGTTCATTGCCCGGCTCTGGGTCGATACAAGCGGGGTCGAGGTCGCGCCGACCATATGGTTTCCGCCGATCGACTGGATGCCGTTTGCCGCAACGGTGCTGATTGCGGTGGGAGGTGTCGCGATCGCGCGATGGGTCAAGCTGCCGTCACCGAATTTCATGGGCGTGTTCCTGCTCGGTTTGATCCTGCATCTCGGCGCGGGCGTACCGTTTCAACTTCCGCAATGGCTGCTGGCGCTGAGCTATGTCACCGTCGGCTGGAGCATCGGACTGAATTTCACGCGGCCGGTGCTGGTGCACGCTGTCCGCAGCCTGCCGTTCGTGCTGGCGGCAATTGCCGCCTTAATGATCGTCTGCGGCGCGATGGCGTGGGTGCTGGTGCAGGCGCTGGGTATCGACCCGCTTACCGCCTATCTGGCGACGAGCCCGGGCGGTATGGATTCCGTCGCGATCATCGCCGCTGCGTCGGACGCGGTCGACATTTCCTTCGTCATGGCCATGCAACTGGCCCGTTTTCTCTTCGTGCTGCTGTTCGGCCCGGCGCTCGCACGCTTCGTGGCGCGGCAGATCAGGGACTAAGGGCAGCGCTCACAAAAAATTTGAGAAAACCGCCGCGGGATTGGCGCGCATCCAGTGGCGTCGATTTTGCCGTTGCTCTAGCATGATGTGTTCGCGCACGCGGCGAAGAACCGCGGGGGGAGGGTCGGTTTGCAGATCGGGAAGCCCGGCAGGGCGGTCACGGCCATTTGCGAGGCACATGCCGACCGCATCGAGGTGCGTGGGCGCGACCTGACGGGCGATCTGATGGGCCGGGTCACCTTCACCGATTATTTCTATCTGCTGGTCACGGGGCGGGAGCCGACCGCCAATCAGCGCTACTTCCTCGATCTGCTGCTGGTGGCTATTGCCGAGCACGGGCTGGTGCCGACGGTGCAGGCCGCGCGTATGACGCTCGCCGCCGCCCCGAATTCGCTGCAGGGTGCGGTCGCAGCGGGCATTCTTGGCGCAGGGCCGGTGATTTTGGGAACTTCCGAGCTGTGCGCCAGGCTGATCGAGGACGTGAACGCAAAGGCAGCTTCGGGCGCCGATCCCGGTGAGGCGGCGCTGGAGAGCGTCAGACGCATCAAGGAGAGCGGCGGACGCGCGCCCGGGTTCGGGCATCCCGTGCACAAGCCCGTCGACCCGCGCGCGGAGCGGATTTTCGCGCTGGCAGCCGAGCGCGGCGTCGCGGGCAAGAATGTCGAGACGGCAAAGCGGATCGGGGCGGCGGTGAATGCCGTGTGGGGCAAGCCGCTGGTGATGAACGTATCGATGCCGATCGCAGCCGTGCTGCTCGACCTCGGTTTCCCGGCGTCGATGGTCAAGGCGATCCCGATCCTGGCACGGACCGCCAGCCTGCTTGCGCATCTGGCGGAGGAGCAGACGATGCCGATCGGCTTCGTGCTGTCTGCGAATGCCGAAGCCGCGATCGCCTATGAGAAACACGATGCTTGACCGGGCGATCGAAAGCCTGCCCTGGGCCGAACAGACGCGGCGGGACGATACGTCCTATCGCGAACAGATCGCGTACCTTTTCGAGCGCTCGGCCTTCTATCGGGAGAAGCTGGCTTCGGCGGGTGTCAAATCCGTGAAGGACGCTGGCGGGCTGGAAGAGATCGCTGGCCTGCCGTTTACGGAAAAGAACGAGATCCGGGCGAGCTGCTCGGACGAAAATCCGATCGGCACGCATCTGTGCGTCGATAGAAGCGAACTCGTGCGCATCTATTCGACCAGCGGCACGACCGGCACGCCGAGCTATATCCCGCTGACGGAAGGCGATCTCGACAATTGGGTCACGGGGTCGGCGCGCAGCTATGCGGCGTCCGGCATCCGTACCGGCGAGACTGTGCTCTCGACCTACAATGCCGGGCCGTTCGTGGCAGGTGCTGCGCTCGGCGTGTTCGACCGGCTCGGCATCTGCCATGTGCCGGTCGGCACCGGAAACACCGAGCGGCTGATGACGGCGATCAGACTGCTGAAGCCGACGGCGGCTGTGATGACGCCATCCTATGCCGCGCATCTCATCGAGTGGGCGGCAGAGCGAAAGTTCGATCTCAAGGGCTCCAGCGTGAAGCGGGTGATGGTCGCGGGCGAGCCGGGCGGTGGCGAGGCCGGCATGCGCGCGCGGCTGGAGGAAGGCTGGGGTGCGAGGTTTACCGAGGCGATGGGCATCGGCGACATCGGCATCTCGCTCTGGGGCGAATGCGAGGAGCAGTGCGGCATGCATCTCGGCGCGCGCGGCTTCGTCCGGCCGGAACTGATCGACCCGGAGACGGGTAAAGCCATCCCGATGCAGGACGGTGCCAAAGGCGAGCTTGTGCTGACGCATCTGAAGCATCGCGCCGCGCCCTTGCTGCGATTTCGTACGCGAGACCATGTCGAGGTGTGGACATCGACGTGCCGATGCGGACGGACCGCGCCGCGCGTTCGTTGCATCGGCCGGACCGACGACATGCTGATCGTGCGTGGCGTCAACGTGTTCCCGAGCGCCATCCGCGAGATCGTCGGTCAGTTCGCGCCGGATGTGAGTGGCATGATCCTGGTCAAGCCGGCGACGAAGGGCGTGAAGCAGGAACCGCCGCTGCCAGTTTCGGTCGAACTCGCCAAGGATGTTGCGGCGGACGCGGCATTGGCGGAAAAGATCAGGGAGCGACTGCGGGCGGCACTGGTTTTCACCGCTGCCGTGGAGCTCGTGCCGTTCGGCTCGCTGCAGCGGTCGGAATACAAATCGAAACTCGTCCAGCACTAAAGCGGGAGAGGCGGAATGCAGAAACTACAGTCGCAAGGCGTCCATCACATCACGTTGGTCGGCGCCGACCGGAAGACGTCGATCGATTTCTGGGAAGGCGTGCTCGGCATGCCCTTCATCTTCGACCAGCCGAACCTCGACCGAGCGAGCGAGGCGCACCTCTATTTCGATCCGGGCGACGGGCGGCTGATCACGGTGTTCTGCGACGAGGAGCGCAAGCCGGTGGCGCGGCGCACGCCGACAGAACCGGGCTGCGTGCACCACATCGCGTTCTCCGTGTCGCGCGTGACGTTCCTGCAGGCGGTGGCGCGGCTCGACGAGCGCGGTGTCAAGCACAGCGGCGTCAAGGACCGCGGATTCATGGACTCGATCTATTTCCAGGACCCTATGGGCCTGCTGATCGAACTGGCCTCTTACCGCTTCGAGCCGCCGTATCCGTTCACGCACGCAGACGTGCTGATGGAGGCGCATCATATCCGCGTAAAACGCGGCGACTACAACATCGCCGAGGTGCATCTCGCCGACGCGATCCAGAACCTCGTCGAACGGTCGCGGGCCACTCTGTCGGCCGATCGGTCGCCGAAAAATCCTTATTGAGACCAGACAACCCGGAGGGAGTGACGTCATGGCAAAAGCGAAGAAAAGTGCAGCGAAATCCGCAAAGAAGGCCGCGAAGGCCGACAAGAAAGCGGCCAAGAAGGCAGCGGTGAGCGCGAAGGCAACGGCGAAGAAAGCCGCGAAGAAGCCTGCGAAGGCTGCGAAGAAACCGGCAGCCAAGCCGAGAATTCCCGAGATCATGCTGAGCGTGCTGAAGCCCAGCGTGAACAACATGACGGTGCGCGTTTTCGCGCGCGCGGCGAAGCTGCCGTTCTCCGAGGCCGATGTGTATGGCGGCACGCGCACGCCGGAGTTCCTCGGCAAGAACCCGGCGCACCTGACGCCGATGATCGAGGAGAAGGGCCTGCCGCGCGGGGCGCTGTGGGAGAGCTGCGCGATCATGCAGTACCTCTCCAACAAGCACGGGCTGGAAAAGTTCTATCCGAAGAATCCGGCCAAGCGCGCCATGATCGACAGCGCGATGTTCTACCTGATCGGCACATTCTATCCATACGTCGCGCGCGCGACCTATCCGATGCTGGGTTTTGCGCAATACGCCGGCGAAGTGGGCGCGAGCGACCTTGCAGCGGAGATCAAGACGATTGCCCAGAGGGCGGCGGTCGAGGCATTGGCCGAGCCGCTCGACGTGTTCCACAAATTCTACATGGCGGGGCAGCCCTTCATCGGCGGCAAGAGCCCGTCGATCGCCGATATCCGTTTGGCTTCGACTCTCGAATTCCTGAATGTCATCGACTACCCGCTGCCCGGTTGGGCGAAGGACTATATCGACGCGATGGAGAAGAAGCTTGGCGCCGCCTATGCCGAACCGGCGGCCGACGTGCGCGGCTATATCGGCTATGTGAAATCGAAGATGGCTGAGGCCGCCTGAGCCTTTGATGTGAGCTAGCAGTTCGGCTTCAAACGTTGAACGGGCCGCGATATGCGGCCCGTTTTGCTTTCCTTATCTCAGGCCAGCAGGCCGGTGAAGAAGGCGCGGATATCGGCGGCCAGCAAGTCCGGTGCGTCGGAGGCGGCGAAGTGGCCGCCGCGCGGCATCTCGGTCCAGTGCACGATGTTGTTGGCGCGCTCGGCAAAGCTGCGGACCGAGCGGAAATCGTTCGGGAAGACGGCGACGCCGGTCGGCGCCGGGTTCATCACCTCGCGATAGCCGCCACCTGACTGCCGGTCCTCGTAATAGATGTTGGCCGCGGAACCCCCGGTGCCGGTGAACCAGTAGATCGAGGCCTGTGCGAGGTAGCGGTCGCGGTCGACGAACTTGATGCCTTGACCCTCGAAGCCGAACCAAAGTTCGGTGTTCCACGCCATCTGGCCGACCGGCGAGTCGACAAGGCCGTAAGCCAACGTGCCGGGGCGCTTGGCCTGGATCTCATGATAGCCATTGTACTTCATGAAGTTTTCCAGGTTGCCCATGCCTTCGAGCTCGAAGGGCGACAGTTTTTCCATCTCGCCGTCGGCGCCTGTCGGGAAGGCGAAGATCTGCAGCACATGCGTGCCGACGAGGCCGTGGGGCTGAAGGATGCCGAGCTCGCGGCCGATGCCGGAGCCGATATCGCCGCCATGCGCACCGTAGCGCTGGTAGCCGAGCCGCTTCATCAGCACGTCCCAGGCTTTGGCGACGCGGATCGAGTCCCAGCCGGGTTCGCGCAGCGGGATGGAGAAGCCGTAACCGGGAACCGACGGGATGACGAGATCGAACGCCTGGCCGTCGAGACCGTGCGCTTTCGGTTCGGACAGCGGTCCGATCACATCGATGAATTCGGCGAAGCTGCCCGGCCAGCCGTGGGTGAGGATCAGCGGGAACGCATTCGCCTCGCTCGACTTGATGTGCAGGAAGTGGATGGGCTGCCCGTCGATCTCGGTCATGAACTGCGGATATTTGTTGAATTCCGCCTCGTGCTTGCGCCAGTCGAAAGCATTCATCCACTGATCGACGAGCTCCATGATGAAGCCGAGCGGCTGGCCGCGCGACCAGCCGGTGGTCGTCGCGTGCGGCCAGCGGGTTTGGCCAAGCCGCGACTTGAGGTCGGCGATCTGCTCGTCGGAAACGGTGATGCGGAACGGGCGGATTTCCTCGCTGTTTGCGGCAGCTGGCTGTTGCTTGATCATGACATTCTCCTGCGTTTTTCGATGGCTGGAGTGTCGCCCGAAGAGCGCGTCGCCGATATGGAGATTGTCTCGCCGAGCCTATAGAATAACTATATGAGCGAGCTGAATCGCGTGCATCTCAACGGCCTCAGGGCCATCGAAGTCGCGGGCCGCCTTGGTACGCTCGCCAAGGCCGCGGCCGAAATGGGCATCACCATCGGCGCGGTCAGCCAGCACATCAACAAATCCGAGAAGCAGCTCGGTCAGGCCGTGTTTTTGCGCACGCCGCACGGGCTAACGCCGACGCCGTTCGGCGCGGCTCTCCTCAAACATCTCGAACCGGGGTTCCGGTCGATCGCGCGCGGTGTCGCGACGGCGCAGGAACCGGCGCGGACGACACTCAGGGTCAGCACGCTGTCCGTCTTCGCGTCGAAATGGCTGGTGCCACGGCTTGCCGATTTCCAGCAGCGAAATCCGGGCATCAATATCGAGATCGATGGCAATCCGGACCTGTCCGACCTCGACCGTTCGGGCATCGACGTCGGCCTGCGCTTCGGCAGGGGCGTGTGGCCGGGTACACGGTCAGATCTCCTGCTTGCCCAGCGCGCCTTCCCCGTGTGCTCGCCCGGCGTCGCGCGCCAGCTCAAGGAGCCGCGCGACCTGCTCAAGGTGCCAGTCGTCACGTTCGGCGACTCGCTGCAGCATTGGGGCGGCTGGCTCGAACCGTATGGACTGACTTGGGAGCAACTGATGCCAGGCCCCTCTTTCACCGAATCTTCGATGGCCATGGACGCCACGATCGCCGGGCTCGGTGTTACACTGAGCTGGCAGATCGCAGCCTGGGACGCGCTGCGTGACGGCCGGCTGGTGCAGCCCTTCGAGCGCGAACTGGTGACGGATTTCGGCCTCTGGTTCGTGACGTCCGCGGAGCGCGGCAATGACCGCAAGATCGGTGCTTTCCGCACATGGCTGAAGCACGATCTGGAGGCGACGTTCGGGCGGAAGCCGTAGCAAGCATGCGGAAAGACGGTTAACGCGTTTTCTTTGTTTCAGCGCCGTGTTCTTGCCGGCATCGGATGGTTACACAAGGCCCGGATAACGCCACCGGACCAGCGTCCGGGCGGTGGGCGCCAGGGTACGAGGCATTCTCATGAGCGAAGCGACGCATTCCACGGTCGCCGCAAGCGCCGAAACCGGCCAAGCGGACGCCATACTCAAGAAAATCGCGATCCTGGCGTTCTGCTCGATCGCGCTCGGCTTTGCCATTCAAGGTCTGATACTCGCGGCGAAGCTCGCAGCAGCCAATGAAATCGTCTGGGCAAAGGCTGTCGTCGATATGACGGGCGGCATCACCTGGGCGCTTCTGGTGTGCACCGGCGTCGGCATCGGCACCTCGATCATGAAAGCGCGGCCGCTGCTCGCCGGCGTGATTGCTCTGATCTGCGCCCCGATCGCCATCGCTTTCGCCAAGTCGAGTCAGAAGGTCATGTCCGGCCTCATGGGCGCGGCCGAACAGGAAGCCGTGCTGTCGCTTGGCACGATCAGCGTGCTGCGCGCGATCGAATACGGCGTGCTCGGCTGGCTGCTTGGCCGGCTCGCACAGGCGGGTGTCGAGCGGTCCTGGCCCTATGTCCGCGTTGGCATGGGCATCGGTGTGGTGTTTGGCGGCGCGATCGCCGCGCTGACCTATCAGGTCGCGGTCACGCAGGGCCTTCAGCCCGGCGGCGTGCAGATCGCCTCGAGCATCATCAACGAGGTCATCTTCCCGATCGGCTGCGCCTTCGTGATCTATGTCGGCCAGTTGGTTGGCCGGACGGCAGGCGTGCTCGCCAAGTAGCTGCCGCGGGACCCCGCAGGCGGCAATCCCGAACTTCATCCTTTTGAGGAGGGGCCAGCCGCCAACAGCCGCGCTTGCGTCCCCTTCGGTGCTCCTGTAATAGACCGCGCATGAATTCGCGCCCGACCAAATCGTCGAAACGTCCGGCCGGCATTGCCGCCGAGACGGTGCGTGCGCTGTCGTCCGCTCTTCTTCTTCTCGGCCTTATCGGCGATCGCCGGGCTCGGTAAAGGAGCGCCCGGCGGTCGATATGCCGCCGAGGCCATGGCTCCTTGCTTCACGAAATCCGAACCAGATCATGATAATGGCGCTCCTTGAGCCGGCGGTTCTCCGCCCGTAGCGCCGGAGAGATGAAGATGAGCGCAAGATCCGAAATCAGCGCCGCAAAAGGCATGCCCGGCGCTTCCCGCAAATACGAACCGTACCCGATGGTCGGGCTCAGGGATCGCACCTGGCCCGACAAGCGCATCGAGAAGGCGCCGATCTGGTGCTCGGTCGACCTTCGCGACGGCAACCAGGCGCTGATCGACCCGATGGGACATGAGCGCAAGGCGCGCATGTTCGCCCTGCTCCTCGACATGGGCTTCAAGGAGATCGAGATCGGCTTTCCTTCGGCGTCGGAGACGGACTTCTCCTTCGCGCGCTGGTGCGTCGAGGAAGGCAATGTGCCTGACGATGTCGACCTCCAGGTGCTGGTTCAGTGCAGGCCGGAGCTGATCACGCGAACCTTCGAGGCACTGCAAGGCGCCAAGACGCCCATCGTGCACTTCTACAATTCGACCAGCGAATTGCAGCGGCGTGTCGTGTTCGAGAAGGACGTCGGCGGCATCAAGCAGATTGCGACCGACGCGGCCAAGATGATCACCGATATGGCCGCGAAGGCCGGCGGCGGCTACCGCTTCGAATATTCGCCGGAGAGCTTCACCGGGACCGAACTCGAGGTGGCGCTGGAGATCTGCAACGCGGTAGCCGAGATCGTGAAGCCGACGGCCGAGAACAAACTCATCTTCAACCTGCCGTCCACGGTCGAGATGTCGACGCCGAACATCTATGCCGATCGCATCGAGTGGATGTGTCGGCAGCTCGACAATCGCGACAAACTCATCATCTCGCTGCATCCGCACAATGACCGCGGCACCGGCATCGCCTCGACCGAGCTCGGCCTGATGGCAGGCGCCGATCGCGTCGAGGGAACGCTGTTCGGCAATGGCGAGCGCACCGGCAATGTCGACATCGTGACGCTGGCGCTCAACATGTACACGCAGGGCGTCGACCCCGCGCTTGACTGCTCCGACATCAACCGGATGAAGGACGTCTACGAGTATTCCAACCAGCTCAAGATTCCGGAAAGGCACCCCTATGTGGGGGAGCTTGTGTACACAGCCTTTTCGGGGTCGCACCAGGACGCGATCAACAAAGGCATGAAGGCGATCAAGAAGGCGAACAAGGAGCTGTGGGAGGTCCCGTACCTGCCGATCGATCCGCATGATGTCGGGCGTAGCTACGAGGCGATCGTGCGCATCAACTCGCAATCAGGCAAGGGCGGCATCGCTTACGTCATGCAGGCCGATTACGGCTTCAACCTGCCGCGCAATTTGCAGATCGAGTTCTCCAACGCGATCCAGAAGATCACCGATGCCGAAGGCAAGGAAGTGCCATCGAGGCGCATCCACGAACAGTTTCTGGAAACCTATGTCGACCAGCCGAAGGGCAGGCTGAAATTTCTCGACCACCAGACCTTTCCCGGCACGGAGAAGAAGGGAGCCCGGGTCGTGGAAGCGAATATCCTCGACAATGGCAAGGAGATTACAATCAGCGGTTCCGGGACGGGGCCGATAGACGGGTTTGTCGATGCTCTCTCCCGTCATCTCGGCATCGAGCTTTCCGTGCTCGACTATTCGGAGCATTCGCTGCAGCGCGGTTCGAACGCTGCGGCGGTCTGCTACATGGAGGTCGAGTATCCGAAGGGCCGGCTATTCGGCGCGGGCATCAACACAAACATCGTGGCTGCCTCGCTCGAAGCCGTCGTCTCAGCCGCCAACCGCATCGTCGCCAAGCAATCGCGCTAACAGCGACAAATGCTCACTGCGCAACTTGCCCGCAAAAATATAGCGGGCAGGTTCGATTGAATATTAGCCACATATCGAGCTAATATGTCATTTGTTAATTGCGGCGCCATGAGGTTCAGACGCCCTTGCAACATAACGCGCCTGCCGCCCCCGCGGTGCGAGATTTGCTTGAGCGCGTCCTCCGGAGCGAGACGTTTGCGCGGTCTGACCGCGCGCGCAAACTCCTCAACTATCTCGTCGAACGCGAGCAGGCTGGCGATGCCGAGCGGCTCAAAGGCTTTGCCATCGCGATGGACGTCTTCGGCAAGGATTCCGATTTCGATCCGTCGACCGATGCTGTGGTGCGCGTACAGGCCGGGCGGCTGCGCGAGCTTTTGACTCAGTATTATGCGGGCGAAGGCGCCGACGACAAACTGCGGATCACGATACCGCGTGGCGGCTACGTGCCAAGCTATCATGCGCTGAGCAATAGCGATTGCGACAAGGCCGCGCGGCCCACGGACGATCTGGAGAAGGCCGAGGGTCAGGTTCCGGCCGAGGTGCTTACCGCAGAACCGAAGCAGGGTGGCGCGATCGTCATTCGGCAAGTACGGCTTTTCTGGGCCGCCATGGCGGCGGTCATCGCGATGCTTGCCTTCATCGTCTATCGGATGGCGCTGCCTGCTGCCGAGGCGCCGGCAGACGTTCTGGCCAGCGGCGAAACCGCAGTCGCGACCGCCGCGATCGCGACGGTGCCGACCGAAACGATTCCGACCGTTTTCGTAGATGCTGCGCCAGATAGTCCGCAGGCGTTGAGGGTTGCGCAGCAATTCCGGATGGCGCTGGCTGGATTCGATACTGTCCGTCTTATCGGCAGGGTGCCGGATAGAACCGCGCCCGGAATCGGATACTCCTTCGCTTTCCACTTCCTGGATGGTCCAACGCCGGGGAGCGTCAACATCGAGTTCGGCAACGTGCAGACAGGCCGGGTGCTGCTGACGCGCACGCTTGAACCGGCTGATCTCGACGCTGCGCATATCGGTGACCGGGTTGCCGATCTTCTGAGCTCGGTGATCCCTGTTTCGGGCATTCTTTATGGGTTCCTGGACGAAATCGGATCTGGTTCAGAATTGGTCAAATGCCTGCTTCTCAACGACGGCTACTATCTGGAGCCGGGCAAGGACGCTCATCGCGCGGCTTATTCCTGCCTGGAGACGCTGGCGAACGCTGATGCCAAGTCACCGATCGTCTATGCGGAGCTCGCTGCGCTGCACATGGAAGCCGTCACCGACCGCTACGAATACCCGGCGGGGGCCAGCACCGAGAAGGCGATGTCGCTGGCCTTGAGGGCGGTGAAGATGGGGCCGACCAGCCCGGCGGCGCATCGGGCGCTCGGCTACATCAATTCGCGGACGGGAGAACGGGCTGAATCGATCCGCTGGATGAAAAAGGCCTACGAGCTCAACATCTACGATCTGAGCATGGCCTCATCCTATGCCTACTCCCTGATCTTCACAGGCGACTACGCCGCCGGCCAGCCGATCATACAACGTGCGGTGGAGGCTGCGAGCGCGCACCCGAGCTGGTGGGACTATGGCCTTTTCCTTGCAGCGTTCATGAACGGAGACCTGGAGCGAGCTGCGCAGGCGACCGATCCGCTGGCAATGACCAAACGGTCGCACTACCTTGCCGCGCGCCTGATCGCGGCGGCGGTCGAGGGTGACGTAAAAGCGGCCACAGCCCTGTCAGCAGAGATCGCGGAGAGATATCCGAAGTTTGCCGCCAACCCGCGGGCGACCTTCCAGGCGGCCAATTATCCGCCGGATCTCACTGATCGTCTCGTCGAGGCGCTCAGGGCCGCCGGCCTCGGCGGAGCCAGCTAGATTGAAGACTTGACGCCAATCCGCCACGTGGCCGATAGCGGCTGTGACGGAGGAGGCAGGCGTTTGGCGGATCGGCTTTTTGCAGCGGAAGCAGGTAAGGGCGCGGAAACGGTCGTCCTGCTGCACGGCTTTGGCGGCCACCACGACATCTGGCGATACATGGTCGACGTCCTTGCGCGCGAGTATCGGACGCTGGCGTACGATCTGCCGGGCCACGGCCGCTCTCTTGGTATCGTCGGCGCCGGGTCGGCCAAATCGACCATCGCGGCGCTGCGGGACGATCTTGCACACCGCGCACTGGATCGCGTGCACCTCGTGGGTCATTCGATGGGTGGGGCTTTTGCGGCGCTGTTCGCAATCGCGGACCCGTTTCGCATCGCTTCACTGACGCTGCTCGCGCCGGGCGGTTTTGGCGAGGCGATCGCCGCGCATACACTGAAACGGTACGCGGAGGCCGTTTCGTCGATCGAGTTGCGCCCCTACTTCAAGGCGATGCGGGGCGTAAAGGCCGAGGATGACGACGCCGCGCTCGACCGGTTGGCCGCGGTGCGTGCAACCCACGGCCAGCGCGAAGCGCTGATCGAGATCCACGGCCGTATTGCCCGCGACGGCAAGCAGGGTGCTATTCCACGCGAGCAACTGGCAGGCCTCAAAATGCCGGTGACCGTGGCATGGGGCACCGGGGATGGCGTGCTTCCCGTCGTGCAGTCGCTCAATCTGCCGCCGCGGTTTCATGTGCGCATCGTCGACGGGGCAGGTCATATGCTGCCGGAGACGCATCCGCGGCTTTGTGCCGATCTTGTCGCGCGCAACGTCCGCGCCGCCCAAATGCTGGCTACAGCCGCGAACTGATAGCCATCGCTCGATACCCCGAATGGGCCGGGATGCCCGGTTCGTGCCTTCATTTCGGCGCAGTCCAAGCCGATGTGCAAAGTTTGACCGGTTGTGTTAATCCTTGGCTAACCATGTGGCCGAAACCATGAGCGAAGCGACCGAAAAGGCGGCACCCGGCCCGCGCAAGCTGGCCGACACGATCCGCGAGGTGAAGAACGCCGTCGCCGACCGCGACGACGTCGTCGTCGAACTGCGCGAAGCGCAGAAGACGCGGATCGAGCTTATGGCGGCCGAACTTGCACCGGTGTTCGCCGAAGTGCCGGCCGAACTCGACATGTTCGATTTCGCCGTGTCGTCCGGCGTGCAGCCGAGACTGTGGATCGACGCCATCAGCCACGTCACGATGGGGCGGGACCGGCGCACCTACCGCTTCCTCAAGGATACGCGGCTCGGCCGCGTGGTGCTGGCCGAGTCGACCGAGATCAAGCCGGTGGCCGACCAAGTGGCGCGCTACATCGCCGAGCGCATGATTGAGCGCGAGCGGATGGTGGAAGGCGAGGTCCAGCCTGTGATGGTGAAGGCCGAGCCGGAGCCTGCGGTCACGGAAGCACCGGAGCGCTCGTCGGCCTGGAGCATCGTGCTTCTGGTGCTCGCGGGTGCGGCCTTCGGCATTGCGCTCTCGGTGATCATCCTGTGGGAGCGGCTGACCCAGCTCGGGATCAGCTTTTGACGGCGGCGCGCGAAGCCTGAGGTTCGATCAGCGTTTCGGTCGAGACGGTGGCAGGCGGCAGCGCCAGCCCGGTCAGTCCGCGGCGCGTGAGCGTCACCGTCCAGTTGCCCGGCTCGCCGGAAATCTCGAACACATTGTATTGTGCCGGCGGATGCTCGCCGCCCGGCGCCTGACCGCCCGCCGACACGCCGATGACAGGAATAGGGCCGTCCTTGCCGTTGATAGAGAAGCGCGACGGTATGTGCGAGTGCCCGTGGATGACGAGTTCGGCGCCGTAGCGCTGCATGACCGACTGGAAGCGCGTAATGCCGAACAATCGCTTGTGCGTCGGCACCGCATCGCGGACCGGCGGGTGGTGCATCATGATCAGCCGGAACAGGCCGCGCTTGCGCGTATCGTCCAGAATTTTCACCAGCCGCTCGCTTTGGCCTTCGCGGAAGAAGCCGTTCGCCATGAAGGGCGCGGTTGCGTAGGCTGTGGTGACGCCGATGAGTGCGACGTTTCCGCGGACGCGAAGATAAGGAAAGCCGGAGCGGCTCGGCATGTCGTTGGCGCCGTCGCCAGACATGAAGGGCGCCCAGGCGCGGCAGATCTTGTCGAAGGCGCCCGGCACGTAGGCGTCGTGGTTGCCAGGCACCACGGAGACGTCGTTGCCGCTGCCAAGCGAATCCAGCCAGAGCTTCGCAAGCTCGATTTCGCGATCGAGCGCGAGGTTCACCAGATCGCCGGTGACGGCGATATGGTCCGGCGCCGACGCCTTCATGTCGGCCACCAGCGTGTCGATGACGGTGTCGTGGAGCAGGAAGCGGCGGTTGCGATGCCAGTTGACATAGCCCAGCACGCGCTTGGACATGAGCTGGCGATAGGTTACATCCGGGAGCGGTCCCAGATGGATGTCCGACATATGCGCGAGCCTGAGCATGGCTCTTCATAAGTGAGGTTGGCGCTGCATTCCAGCATTCCACCGCAAAGCCGCGGCAATCTGCCCGAAACCGCGTTCAGGCAGCATGGCTGGGCGGGGCTGCGCGCCAAGCTGTTCCACTACTATTTCCTGCTCAGACGGCCGATGACTTTTGGCGTGCGCGGACTCGTGCACGACCGGGAAAGCAACACCGTCTTCCTGATCCGCCATACCTATGTGCCGGGCTGGCAACTGCCGGGCGGCGGCGTGGAGCGCGGCGAGACGGCGCTGACTGCGTTGAAGCGCGAGTTCGAGGAGGAGGGCAACATCGTGCTCGACGGGTTGCCCGAGCTGCGGTCGATGCATCTCAACCTGGTCGGCAGCGCCCGCGATCACGTGGCGTTCTACCTGATCACGTCGTTCCGGCAGACGGCGCCAAAGCTTCCCGATCATGAGATCGCCGAGTCCGGGTTTTTCCCGATCGATGCGCTGCCGGAGATGACGACTCCGGCGACGCGACGCCGGATCGACGAAGTGTTCGGTGGCGCGGAGGTGTCGGAGTATTGGTAGTTGTCGGTTCCCCTGATTTCCCTGCGATATTGAGGATTTTGCTTGGCCATTACCACCTATAGCGCCCCAACGAAGGCTCCCAAGAGATTATGAATTTGCGCGGTTCGATATCTGAGGGTCTGACTCCAATTTCACGGCCCGGCCAGAACGATGACTGCTCGTGTTTCACAAGGAATTCTTGAAGCTCGCTAAATGGGTGTAGGCGTTTTAAATTGCTGCCATAGCGGATTGCGAGATGGGTCCCTGAATATACGGACGTCCTAACTAACTCCTCTAGATGATACCAAATCTTGGGCGTCTGAATCCCGGTATCCCAACCTTCGTAGTCATACAGGCGGTACAGGAGTTGACCGGACTGTGATCCCAATCTTGGTGATGGACTCCTCGTAAACACTCGATGTCCTCCGCCTTCGCAACGGGATGGACTATACCAAACGGAAATGATAGCGGAGCCGGCATGATCACGCAGATCTGCATCGCACGACGACGAATGGGCGCCCGCGCGTAAAAGCGCGGCCAGCACCGCCGCACGCCTGCGGCACCCCATTCCCTCGCGCGGATCTGAGAGACGATGAACATCGCCGACGTGACCTACCTGCCGGAACAGCCGGCGCATGACGCTGAAATCGACGACATCAACGCGGAAGCCTTCGGGCCTGGGCGTTTCGCCAAGGCTGCCTACAAGATCCGCGAAGGCGGACCGCATGAGCGCGCGCTGTCATTCGTGGCGGTTCATGAAGGTGCGGTCATCGCTTCGGTGCGGCTGACGCGGATCGCGGCGGGCAAGGGCAGGGCGCTGCTGCTTGGACCTCTCGCGGTCAGGCCAAAATTCAAGAATCTCGGGATCGGACGCAAGCTCGTGGCCGTTGCGGTCGAGGCGGCGAAGGCGGCGGGACACGGCGCCGTCGTGCTGGTCGGCGACGAGCCCTATTACGGCCCGCTCGGCTTTGCGCGGACGCCGCGCGGGCAGATGTCGATGCCGCGGCCAGTCGATCCCGGCAGGCTGCTCGCCTACGAGCTGCAGCCCGGAGCCGTTGCGACGCTGACGGGCATGATCGACCATGAGGATTTGGGGCGGGTGGCGGTCTAGGCCGACAGTAAGTTTCTCCGTTGCCACGCCCGGCTTTCGCCGTCTGGCCATTGTCAAAGAACACTCCCGTTCATCGGGAGGTAGCTCGGGAAGCGGGGCGCGGGGCCGAGCCTTCCGAATAACAATAAGTGGCGCGGTCTCCCGCGCCCCGCCGACGCTCTTGCCCGCCGTGCGCTTGGCAGTTTCCCGCCATCGCTTTCGGCTGGGCCCGGACCTGAGGGTTCATCACCCAGCAGCACGACCATGGTGCCGCCGGCCCGGACGCCGTCTCCCTCCCCTGAAATCTGGTCTAGATCCAAGGTCCCGATGAGGGCGATGAGCGAATTATCCCATGCGGCGGATACCCTGTGGACAGAATCGCAAAAAAGATTGCTGACAGCTCCTGACAAAACGCGGACGCCGTCCCTCCACCTTGAGGGGAGGACGACAATAGCGAAGCGATTTGCCGGGTGGGGTACGTGCGGCAGCGCGCCAGCCTATTCTGTGGCGAAGAATGAGGGCGTGCCCTTCATAGGCTACCCCACCCGGCGCTCCAGCGGCTTCGCGCCACCCTCCCCTCAAGGGGAGGGATCAGCGACCCTCGCGGTACCAGGTGGAGCCCAGCGCGAAGAGCAGCAGCGCCAGGCCAAAGAAGCCGGCGAACATCGGCACGCGGCTCACCGATTTCAGCACGCTGTCATTGGTGGTGCGCAGGCCGATCCAGTCGCGTCCGGCGGCGCCGGTGGAGGAGCGCACCGGCACGACATCCGGAACGTCGACGCTGCCGCCACTGGCGATGCGGCGCACGCTGCCGCCGGTCGCGGCGGCTGCCGGTTTGAGAACGTCCTCGGTCGAGACGACGTCGGCGAATTCGGGCGCGTTGACCGGGCCGATGTGGGCAAGCGCCGACAGATCGCCATTGCCGATCTGGTAGAGGCCGATCTCACTGGTTTCCAGCGCGCCGGTGAAGATGCCCGGCTCGGACTGAACGAGGCTCACGTCCACGGCCTTGCCCGAAGGCGTGATGACCTTGGCCACGCCAGGATCGTCGCTCATCGTCTGGCGGCGCACTTCCAGAATCATGCCGCGACCATCAGCGGTGAGACGTTCCTCTTCGAGCTCCGGCTCCTTCATCAGCCAGTGCGCGATGCGGCGGTAGAGCGAGACATGCGGACCGCCCCCTTCGAAGCCGCGCGCCCAGAGCCAGCCCTGATCGGACAGGAACATGCCGACGCGCCCTTCGCCCTTGCGGTTCAAGAGCAGCAGCGGCTGGTCGTTCGGCCCCTTCATCACGACCTCACCTTCCGGGTGGTCGATGCCGATCAGGCGGAACCAGCGGCTCCAGTTCGGCGGCTCGCTGGCCGAGCCTTCGAGACCGCGCGTCACGGGGTGGCGTTTGCCGGTGTCGGTGAGCCGCGGGTAGAAGGCTTCCTCGATCACATTGCCATTCGGCAGTCCAGGCAGCGCGGCCATCAGCGGCGTGCGCGCGATCGACTGCTCGCCGGCATATTCGGGGCCGGCCGCGATCAGCAGCGCGCCGCCTTTTTCGACGTATTCGGCGATGTAATCGTAATAGAGGATCGGCAGCACGTCGCGGTGCTGGTAGCGGTCGAAGATGATCAGATCGAAATCCTCGATCTTCTCGACAAACAATTCGCGCGTCGGGAAAGCAATCAGCGACAGCTCGTTGATCGGCGTGCCGTCCTGTTTCTCCGGCGGACGCAGAATGGTGAAGTGGACGAGATCCACCGAGGCGTCCGATTTCAGAAGATTGCGCCAGGTTCGCTCACCCGCATGCGGCTCACCCGAGACGAGCAGCACGCGCAGATTTTCGCGAATGCCGTCGAGGATCGCGATGGCGCGGTTGTTGGTGTCGGTGATCTCGCCTTCGGTCGGATCGATCGCCAGCTCGACGATGTTGCGCCCCGCCATCGGCACGGTGATCTGCAGCGGCATCTCCTCGCCGATCGCGGCGCGTTCGACGGCGACCTGATCGCCGTTGATGGAGACACGGACATCGACCATGCCCTTTTCGTTGCCGGTGGCGAGTACGCGGTAGGTCAGGTCAAGCGGCTTGTCGACAATACCGAAACGCGGTGCGCGCTCGAAACGGATGCGCCGGTCGCGCTCGCCCGCGTCGCCGGTGATCAGTGCATGAAGCGGCGCGTTGAACTCGCTCGCTTCGGCCGGCATGTCATGGACCTGCCCGTCGGTGATCATCACCGTGCCGCCGATGCGGGACGGCGGCACGTCGCTGAAGGCGGTCGCCAGCGCACCGTAGAGCCGCGTCTCGGTGCGGTCGTCGACCGCTTCGGCCTGGCCGGCCTCGACGACGCGGACATCGAACTGCTTGAAGCGCGCCAGACGCTCCTGCAACTGCTGTACGGCGGCATCGGTCTCAGCCTTTCGATCGCCGATGTCCTGGCTCTGGCTGCGATCGACGATGAGCGCCACAACGCTGGCCAGCGGCTCACGCTCCTCATCGAGCAGGACGGGATTGGCGAGCGCCAGGGCAAGCGCCGCCAGCGCCGCCAGCCGGAACCAGGCGCCGCGTTGCCTGGCCCAGAGGCTAATCACCGCGAGGATCGCAAGCGGGATGACGGCCGCGGCGATCCACGGCCATGCGATGAGCGGTTCGAAGGCTACCGACCAGTTCATTGCCCGAGCCTTTCCAGCAGGATCGGCACATGGACCTGGTCGGATTTATAGTTGCCGGTCAGCATGTACATCATGATGTTGACGCCGGCGCGCATCGCATAGACGCGCTGCATCGGGTCGGACGGAACCGTCGGCAGCAGCGGATCGCCATTATCGTCCACGGCCCAGGCGCCGGCGAAGTCATTGGCGGTGATCATGATCGGGCTGACGCCGTCGCCGGTACGCACCGGCCGGTTCTCTTCATTGCTGGCTTCAAGCGATGCCTCGACCCAAAGCGGGCTGCCGCTGAAACGGCCGGGGAAATCTGGAAGGATGAAGAACGCCTTGGTCAAAACGTGATCGGCGGGCACGGGCTCCAGCGGCGGCACGTTCAAGTCGCCGAGGATATCGCGCAGGCGCTGCGTCGCCGGGCTGTTCGAGGCGTCGAGGCCGGATGCGAACTGGTCGCGCGTGTCGAACAGAACGGTGCCGCCCTGCTTCATGTATTCGTCGATGCGGGCGATCGCTGCCTGCGACGGCATCGCGGCGTTGGCGTCGACCGGCCAGTAGATGATCGGATAAAAGGCAAGCTCATCCTGCTCGAGATCGACGCCGGCCGGCTCGCCCGGTTCAAGCGCCGTCTTCTCGATCAGGAAGCGCGAGAGGCCGGCAAGACCGGCGCGGCTGATCGCATCGACGCTGGCGTCACCCGTGACCACATAAGCGAGCCGCGTTGTCGAAATCGCCTCGACGGCCATGGCGTCGCCCGGTTTGGAGTCGTTCGCCGAGGCAGGCGGCGCGTAAAAGAGCGACGAAAAGGCGATCAGCGCGATCGCGGCCGTGGTCGCGCCGCGCGGCAGCCGCGGGCCGCGGCGGAACAGGCCGCCGAGCCACAAAACGATCAGGCCATCGATGATCAGCAGGAGCAGTGCTGCCGTCATCAGCGGGCCTTTCAGATCGCGCGACTCGTCGACGACGTAGCGTTCGGTGACGACCGGCACGGACACGCTGGGCCGAGCAATCGGCGAGAAGGCGGCATCGGCCGGCAGCAAATTGTGGGCGAAGACGCCGTCTTCCGAGCCATAGAGGCCGGGCGGGTTCTCGATCGACATTGGCGGCTGGCCGTCGCCTAATTTCAGCGGTTTCGCGTTGGCGTCGGGTGGAACCATCGTGCCGTCGGCGGAAATCATGCGGAAGGGCGCCAGCGAGGCCGTCGCCTGGGATTCATTGCCGGCGACGACTGCGCCCTGATTGCGCGACAGTTGGACGATGCGGCGCAGCATCTCCACAAACGTTCCGGAAATCGGGAGGTTCGACCAGGTTGCCTGCGGCGTGACGTGGAACAGCACGACCATGCCCTTGCCGCGGCGGTCGGCGGTCACCAGCGGCGTCCCGTCGGCGAGCGTTGCCCAGGTGCGATCGATCAGGTCCGTGGTGGGCTCGGCCAGGATCTGGCGCGACACCGTCACCTCCAGCGGCGGCGGGATGTCGGCGAAAGGGCCGATCGCGGGGAATTCGGTCACTGGCTGCGGTTCGGTCCAGGACAAGGTGCCGCCGAGCAGCCGTTCGCCGAGTCTCAGCCGGACGGGCAGGAGTTCGTCGTCGTTGCCGGCCGAGAGCAGACGCGAACTGGCGAAGCGCACCAGCGTGCCGCCATTGTCCATCCACTCGATCAGCGGTTCGCGCATGGTGTCCGGGATGGTGCCGACATCGCCCATCATGATGACGGCGGGCTTCTGGTCGAGGATCTGGGGGATGGCTTCGAGCAGGTCCGGGCTGCTCGGCTCGACCAGATCGGCGAAGGGTTCCAGTGCGCGGCGGATGTAATAGAGCGGCGACAGCAGTTCGCGACCCTCGTCGACCGGCGTCTGCGACAGGAGCGCGACGCGACGGCGCTTCGCCGTGTCGTCCAGGACGCGCACGCCGGCGGCGTGGTTTTCGCCGTCGAGCGAAATCGAGGCAAAATCGTTGCGCAGCTCGAACGGCACGACGATCTCGCCGGTCGCGACGGTCTCGCTCGGGCGGAAGGTCAAAGCCGCATCGCCGATCCGGCGGCCCTTGCTGTCGAAGGCGCCGGCAGTCATGAAGCGCGGCGCGGCTCCGGCCGGCGCGCGGACGGCGGAAATGACGAAACGGTCCACCGCATTCTCGGCCGAGGTGAGGCCGACCATGTCCAAGCGGTCCGGTGTCGCCCAGACGAGGTTGGCCAGGTTCTGCGAAAGCAGCGCCGCGAAGGCGGTTTCGTCTTCGGCACCGGCAAAGCCGTCGGTCAGCAGCGCCAGGGTTGCGCCGGGCTGCGCTTCAAGCTGTTTCGCGACGCTGGCGTAGACAGCCGCACGGTCGGCGGGGATGGGGCGCGGCCGCACTGCGTTCAGCCGGTCGCGGGCCTCGCCGGCGTTGAAGGGGCCGATCTGCTCGTTCGCCCGCTCCGCCGTGAAGGCGAGGATGATCGGCACCTCGTTTTCTTCAGCGTCGGCGATCAGCCGCTCTGCGGTGGCGACGCGCCGGTCCCAATCGGTGACGCTCGACCAGCTATTGTCGATGACCAGCGCCAGCGCCGAACCGCCTGTCGGAATCTTTTCGCGCGGGTTGAAGACAGGTTCGGCGAGCGCCAGGATGATCAACGCGGCCATGACAAGGCGCAGCAAGGTCAGCCACCACGGGCTCTGGTGTGGCGTCTCTTCCTTCTTGAGGACGCGCTGAAGAATGCGCAGCGGCGGGAACACTTCGACCTGCGGCTTCGGCGGGGTGAGACGCAGCAGCCACCAGATGACCGGCAGGGCGACGAGGCCCCACAGGATCATCGGCACGCCGAAGGAGAGGGGCAGCCAGCTCATCGCTTCACCCCCGAGGCATAGCCGCCGTCAGCGGTCATCGCCGCATGCACGCGCACCAGTGCTTCGGATGCCAAGCGGTCGGTGTGGTTGACGGTAAAGCTCCAGCCGAGACGCTTGCACCAGGCGGCAAGTTCCTCGCGGCGCGCGGTGTAGAGGTTGCGGTAGTCGCCGGCGAATTGTTCGGCGCGGCCGGCCGTGACCTTCACGCCGCTCTCTGGATCGGTGAACTCGGTGCGGCCGGAATAGGGGAAGCTCTCCTCGGCCGGATCGGCGACCTCGATCAGATGGGCGCGCACGCCGCGCCGCGACAGGACGTCGAGCCAGGCCATAGTCTCCTCGACCGGATCGAGGAAATCGCTGACGATGACGATGTCGGAGAAACGACGCAGCGTCGACAGGTCCGGCTTCGCCGGAAGGCCGGCGGCGTGCGACAGATGCGCGGCGATGCGTTCGGCGCCGTTGCGCGCGGTCAAGGGGTCGGTGAGGCCGGGCCAGCCGATGCGCTCGCCGCTGCGCGACAGAAGCTCGGCCAGCGCCAGGATCAGCACCAGCGCGCGCGACTCCTTCGAGACATTCGCGCTGCGCGATTTGTAAAGCATGGACGGCGAGGGATCGGCCCACAGCCAGACCGTGTGCGCGGCCTCCCATTCGCGGTCGCGGACATAAGTGTGGTCGTCGCGGGCGGAGCGGCGCCAGTCGATACGCGCCATGGAGTCGCCTTCGACATAGGGCCGGAACTGCCAGAAATTCTCGCCGATGCCGCGCTTGCGACGGCCGTGCCAGCCGGCGATCACCGTGTTGACGAGACGGCGAGCCTCGACCAGCAGATCCGGCACCAGCGACGCACGGAGGCGGCCACGGGCCAGCGCGTCGCGGATCGCGACGGGAGCGGTGGCCTCGCCAATTCGAGCCATCAAGCGGCCTTCTTGACCAGTTTCGCGATGACGTCGCGCACCGTCATGCCCTCGGCGCGGGCCGCGAAGGTGAGCGCCATGCGGTGCTGCAGCACCGGCTCGGCCAGCGCATGCACGTCGTCGATCGATGGCGCCAGGCGGCCATCGTAGAGCGCGCGCGCACGGGCGCACAGCGTGAGCGCCTGGGATGCGCGCGGGCCAGGACCCCAGGCGACGTGCTTGTCCGTATCGGCATCGCCCTGGCCCGGACGCGCCGAGCGCACGAGATTGAGGATCGCCTCGACCACGCTTTCGGGCACCGGCATGCGGCGGATCAGGTTCTGGATTTCCTTGACGCGAGCGGGCGTGGTGACGTTGACGGCGCGCGCCTCGTCGATGCCGGTCGTCTCGATCAGGATGCGGCGCTCGGCCTCGATCTCCGGATAGAGAATGTCGATCTGCATGAGGAAGCGATCGAGCTGCGCTTCGGGAAGCGGATATGTGCCTTCCTGCTCGAGCGGGTTCTGCGTCGCGAGCACATGGAAAGGCGTCGGCAGATCGTGGCGCTGGCCGGCGACGGTGACGTGATACTCCTGCATCGATTGCAGGAGCGCGGACTGGGTGCGGGGGCTGGCGCGGTTGATCTCGTCCGCCATCAGGAGCTGCGCGAAGATCGGGCCGGAGATGAAGCGGAAGGAGCGCTTGCCCTGATCGTCCTGGTCCATCACCTCGGAGCCGAGGATATCGGACGGCATAAGGTCGGGCGTGAACTGGATGCGGCGGGCATCCATGCCGAGCACGATGCCGAGCGTTTCGACGAGCTTCGTCTTGGCCAGACCCGGAACGCCGACGAGGAGTGCGTGGCCGCCGGCGAAGACCGCGACCAGCGTGCGCTCGACGACGCTTTCCTGGCCGAAGATGACACGCCCGACGCCTTCGCGGACACGCGAAATGTCGGCCAGCGCCCGCTCGGCCTCGGCGATCATTTCGGTTTCGCTGATCGCTTTTTCCTTGATGATGACGCTCATGTGCCGAGTCCGTTCCCTCTTCTCGGAACGTCGGCCGGCAACGTTCCTGTGCCGTGATTCGCATCCTATGATGCAGACCAGTCGAACTTAATTCACTCGCCTAGGCTGACAAGCGGAAGAACAGTGACTATTTCGTGACCATGGACGGCGCCACGGAAGCTAATCACGCGAGCTTGAGCGAGGCTCGCGACACACGCGGGCTGGAGGCCCTGATCGCGCGCGCGGCCCGGGCCGGGAAGGGTTTGCCGCCGGTCGAGCGCTGGAATCCACCGTTTTGCGGCGACATCGACATGGAAATCCGCCGCGACGGCACCTGGTTCTATCTCGGCACGCCGATCGGCCGCATGCCGCTGGTGCAGCTCTTTTCCACGGTTCTCAGGAAGGACGAGGACGGCAAAACCTATCTCGTGACGCCCGTCGAAAGGGTGGGGATAAGGGTTATCGACGCGTCGTTCGTGGCCGTCGAGATGAATGTCCGAGGCAGCGGCGACGAGCAGGTGATCACCTTCAGGACGAATGTCGGCGACGTCGTCGAGGCGGGACCGGACCATCCGATGCGCTTCGTCGACGAGGACGAGACGGGCGGGCTGAAGCCCTATGTTCTGGTGCGCGGCAGGCTCGAGGCGCTGGTGGCGCGGCCGGTCATGTACGAACTGGTCGAGCACGGTGAGGAGATCGAGATCGGCGGTCGACTGATGTTTTCGGTCCGCTCCAAAGGCGAGATCTATCCGATCATGCCCGCCGAAAAACTGAAGCGGCTTTCCGCCTGATGGATGCGATGACGCCGAGGCTTTTTTCCGCCGCCGATTTTCGCGCGCGGCTGGCGGCCGACGACCGGCCGTTCGACTCATCGGACTATGTCGATGTAAAGCTCAATCCGGATTACGCCGAGTTCTTCCGCACACATACGATGCGCGATGCAGCCGTGCTTGTGCCGATCGTCGATCATCCGGGCGAAGCGACGGTGATCCTCACCAAGCGGCAGGAAAAACTGAGAAGCCATTCGGGGCAGGTCGCTTTCCCGGGCGGGCGGATCGACGACACGGATGCATCGCCGGAAGCGGCTGCCTTGCGCGAGGCCTTCGAGGAAATCGGCCTGCCGCCATCGGATGTCGAGATCATCGGCCGCATGCCGGATTATGCAAGCGGCACCGGATTTCGCATCATGCCGGTGTTCGGCATCGTGAAGCCGGGCTTCGATCTTGCCATCAACGAGGACGAGGTGGAGGCCGCGTTCGAGGTGCCGCTGCGGTTCCTGATGACGGAGGCCAACCATCAGCAGGACAGCCGCGTGTGGCAGGACAAGGAGCGGTTCTTCTACCGCATGCCGTTCGAGGGCTGGATGATCTGGGGCATGACCGCCGGCATCATCCGTACGATCTACGAAAGGTATTATGCGTGAGCCGGTCGATCGCCGGTCAGAAATGGTTGCAGGATGCCGGCTTGCAGACGCTGCTTGCCCTCCTGTCGCGCGACGGTGAGCTGGCGCGCGTCGCCGGCGGCGCGGTGCGCAATGCGCTGCTCGGCGAAGCGGTGAGCGAAGTCGATGTCGCGACGACGACGCCGCCCGACGAGACGGCGCGGCGCGCCGAAGCGGCAGGCTACAAGGCGATCCCCACCGGCGCCGAACATGGAACGATCACCGTCGTCGCCGGCGGCACGCCGTACGAGGTCACGACGCTGCGCGCCGATATCGAGACGGATGGGCGGCGCGCGAAGGTGAAGTTCGGCCGCGACTGGACGGCGGACGCCGAACGGCGCGACTTCACCATCAACGCGCTTTATGCCGAGGCCGACGGCGCGGTGATCGATCTTGTCGGCGGCATCGCCGATCTCGAAAGCCGCCGGCTGCGTTTCATCGGCGATGCCGAGCAGCGCATCCGCGAAGACTATCTGCGCATCCTGCGCTTCTTCCGGTTTTTCGCCTGGTATGGCGATGGCCGTCCGGACGCTGAAGGGCTGAAAGCGTGCGCGCGGCTGAAGGATGGGATCGATCATCTCTCAGCCGAGCGGGTGTGGGCGGAGCTGAAGAGGCTGCTCGCCGCGCCCGATCCTTCGCGTGCGCTGCTCTGGATGCGGCAGGCGAGCGTGCTGACCAAGGCGCTGCCCGAAAGCGAGAAGTGGGGCATCGATGCCATCCATGGACTGGCGAAAGCGGAGGCTGATCTTGACTGGCCCGCCGATCCGTTGCTGAGGCTCGAGGCAATCGTGCCGCCGGATGCCGAGAGAATGACTGCGATGGCGCAGCGGCTTCGGCTCTCAAGCCCGGAAGGCCAGCGCCTGGTGGATTGGGCAGGTACGTCGCAACCGAAGCCGGACACGAGCGAGGGCGATCTTGCGCGGCTGCTCTATCGCGGTTCGCAACAAGGCATGCTGGACAGGCTGCAGCTTGCCCTCGCTTCGGCGCGTGCGCGCGCCGCACAGGACGATGCGGCGATGATCGAAGCCGGCGGCTTCGCGCGGCTGCTCGCCTATACGGAGACATGGGTGCCGCCGGAGATGCCGGTCAAAGGCCGCGACCTGACCGGCCTCGGTTTCGAGCCGGGACCAGGTCTCGGAAAAACGCTGAAGGGCCTGGAGGACGCCTGGGTGGCGTCGGGTTTCGTGCTCGGCCGCGACGCGCTGCTCGAGCGCGCCGCGAAAGAAAACGGGAAGGGTTAGGCCGCGCTGCGGACCTTTTCGATCCGCGAGCGGATCGCTTCGATCATCGTTTCGCGAATGATCGTCTCGCCATGCGTTTCACGCAGATGTTCGGCGGCACGGCGGATGATTTCGGCTTCTTCCTCGTGACGCGTATGCCAGTCACAGCCAGGCACGAGCGAGCCGCAGTGAAATTCCTTCATTGGGAGTTCCTTTCCTCGTTCTGGTTCGGGTGGAGAGTATAACACAGAATGCGGCGAGAGGTTGCGCCGAAATGAAAAGGCGGAGCGTTGGGCTCCGCCCTTTCAGGCAAATGATCAGGCGATCATTTCACGATCGTGACCGTGTCGGCCATCTTCCTGGCGCCGCTCTGCTCCCACGAGATCTGGACCTTCTCGCCGGCTCTCAAGTTCGGACCTTTGAAGTTTTCCGGCATGGAATAAACCGAGCCATCGACAAGCGTCAGCGTCATGGCCTTTGCGTCATATGCCTTGACGGTGCCGTCTGTGTGCTGCGTTGCAGCAAGAGCAAGGGCCGAGGTGGAGAGAATGGCGGCAAGCGCCGCCGGGATGAGAAGTGTGCGCATGGCAATCACTCCCTTACTTGAGAAGCAGGATCGTCCCTTCGAGTGCCTGCTTCATACGGGCCGTCCGGTCGCGTCGGGTCGCGGTCTTATTGTGAACCGCCGGCGTTTCCCGGCCCGCGCATAGAGATAATCCGTCGGCCGGTCGGCGGTATTAGACGAAAAAGAAAAACCGCGACCGGCCGTTTGCCATAGTCGCTGTCCAATTCGCCGGTTTGTGAAAGGAATGGGGCAGGGGCCGCAGCGGCTCATAGCCGCGCACGGATGTCGGGAGATGTCTAGCCTTCGTGCGAGGTCGAAGAGACGCCGGCCCTCATTTCACATCTACTGTGCGGCAGATGCAGATATCGAAAGACGAGCGCAAACAGCTTCCAACCGACTGTCGCGTGTCAGCAGCGTCGTTCCCGGCGTCAGCAGAACGGAAGCGACGAGATGAACGTCCACCCAACCGATGCCCGCGCCATAGAGTTTTGCATCGGTAATCAGGTCCATAGCTTCGTCGTCTGTTGCGACGTTCACACGCTTCAAAGCGCTCATATCGTCGACGATGCGCACACGGTTGCGCAGGCTTCCAAGCGAGACTTCGCCAATGACAAATGGATGCATCACCACGCGCTTTTGCGCGAGCAGAGGCTGCAGCATGCTCTGATTGCTGTCGCGAAGATAGTCGATCCAGATGGATGTATCGGCGAGGTTCATTCAAATCGACGGCGCGGCGGCATTTCGAGATCGGGCTCCGTGCCACCAAGCCTGGAGAGACGGAGCGAGGCCTCTCGCTCGATCAGTGCTTTGAGCGCTTCGCGAAGGAGCGCGGACTTTTCTGATATGCCCGTATAGGTCTGCGCTTTCGCAATCAGATCATCGTCAAGTGCAACAGTGGTTCTCATGGCATCAAATATAGCATCAAATGATGACGATTTCAATGCCTCAAGGCCACCGGACCTCGGGCGGCAGGCTGGAAAGGATCGCGTTGACGTTGCCGCCTGTCTTCAGGCCGAAGATCGTGCCGCGGTCGTAGAGCAGGTTGAACTCGACATAGCGGCCGCGGCGGATCAACTGCTCCTCGCGCTCGGCGTCGGTCCAGTTGTTGTTGAAGTTGCGGCGCACGAGGTGCTGGTAGACGACGAGGAAGGAACGGCCGACATCCTGCGCGAAGCGGAAGTCGGCGTTCCAGCCACCCTTCTCCTCCGGCGAATGCTGCCAGTCGAAAAAGATGCCGCCTATGCCGCGCGGCTCATTGCGATGCGGCAGGAAGAAATACTCGTCGCACCAAGCTTTCAGTTTTGGATAGTCGGCGATCGCCGCGCTTTTCGCGCAGGCAAAGCTCATCGCCTTGTGGAAGTCGACCGTGTCCGGATCGCTTTGCGCGCGGCGACGGTCGAGCACCGGCGTCAGGTCCGCGCCGCCGCCAAACCACCAGCGCGAGGTGACGACCATACGCGTATTCATGTGCACAGCCGGTACGTTCGGATTCCACGGATGGGCGATCAGCGAAATGCCGCTCGCCCAGAAGCGCGGGTCTTCCTCCGCGCCCGGCATCTGCTTGCGGAATTCGGGTGAGAATTCGCCATGGACGGTGGAGGTATGCACGCCGACCTTCTCGAAGACGCGGCCATGCATGATCGACATGATCCCGCCGCCCCCTTTGCCTTCTTCGCGTTGCCACGGCGTTCTCTCGAAGCGGCCCGGCGACCATGAGGATTGCGGTCCGGCGACCTCGTCCTCGAGCTTTTCGAAGCCGGCGCAAATCTTGTCGCGCAGCTCCTCGAACCAGGCGCGGGCGCGCGTCTTCCTATCCTCGATATCGGCGGGAAGCCCCGCCGGGATGTCAGGCCGTTCCATTCTCCGGATTGTCCTTGGCTGGCGCGAAAGGCGCAATGCGGCGCACAATCGCATGAAATGACTCGTCTTTTTGAAGGGTGATCCCTAGTCTCTTAAGCATAAGGGTCAAGGGAGTTGTTCGTGCGTACGCCTTCCCGACCGCCGCTCGACGGGATCAAAAAGCGGCTGGAGACGTCCCGCAAGGAGGGACGCCTGCGGCGCGACGGGTTTCTGCGCGAGACGTTCGTGCTGCCACGGGCCGATGCACGCATCAAGGCGCGGGAATGGTTCGACCGGTTCCCGAAGCAGGCCTATTGGACGGAGATCGAAAGCTGGTTCGAACGGCCCGGCGACGTGATCGAGTTTACGATGCGGCGGCTACCGGCGGCGGATTAGAACGCATCGATATTCAGGCCATGACGGCCTGCAAATGGCACCTTCCTCCGCTTCCGGTGCTCACGTACTTAAAGTACGCTCCGCTCCGGTTCTCGGAAGGCACCATTTTGGTCGCTGCGCGCCCGTCTTCGACTCCGTCTCGCCCTGACCTGAATCTCAACGCGCCCTAGGCTGGGGCAACCAACCTTCTCGCCCCCGTCCCCTCCTTTCCCAATCTGTCGTCCTTGTTGCGGAGCGGACATTTGTCGATCGACATGCAGCCGCAGCCAATGCAGTCGGTGAGGCCATCGCGCAGCTTCTTCAACTGAGCGATGCGTCGGTCCAGATCGTCGCGCCACGAGCCCGAGAGCCGCGCCCAGTCGTCACGCGTCGGCGTGCGGCCGCCAGGCAGCGTGGCGAGCGCCTCGCCAATCTGCGCTAGCGAAATGCCGACCTCCTGCGCGACCTGGATGACGGCGACGCGGCGCAGCACGTCGCGGTCGTAGCGGCGCTGGTTGCCGCTGGTCCGGTGGCTGCGGATCAATCCGCGGGTTTCGTAGAAATGCAGCGCCGATACGGCGACGCCGCTGCGCCGCGCCACTTCGCCGACTGTGAACTCGCGCGCCATTTGAAACCTCGGTGAAATTCCCGCTTGACCTCAACTTAAGTTGAGGTTGTAGCAAGGCAGCCTTCGAAATGAAAGCATGGAGATGATGATGCGCGGCTGGGTCGGTTTGTCGGGACGTGTGCCGAACTCGATGGGCGGCGCGATGCGCTTCTACTTGTTTGCCTGCTGGGAGTACTCAGCCGAGCTGGCGGAGCGCCTCGCCGGCGGCCATCGCGGCGGCGAGCGCGACGTTGAGGCTGCGTCCGCCGCCGGGCATCGGGATCAACAGATGTTCGTCGGCCGCGTCGTGAACATCATCAGGGACACCGGCGGATTCGCGGCCAAACAGAAGGATGTCGCCGTCACGGTACTCGAAGGCGGTGTACGGTTGCGCCGCCTTCGTCGAGAACAGCAGAAGCCGGCGGCGCTCCGCGCGGCGCCAGTCCTCGAAGCGCGCAAAGTCGAGATGACGGGTAAGCAGCGCCATTTCGAGATAGTCCATGCCGGCGCGTTTGAGGGCGCGGTCGGAGAGGTCGAAACCGGCGGGCTCGATGATGTCGACAGCGAGGCCGAGACAGGCGGCGAGCCTCAGGATCGTTCCGGTATTGCCGGCGATGTCGGGTTGATAGAGCGCGATGCGGAGTCCGGCTGGCAATCTTCAGTTCTCCTAGAGCGGTTCAGCGTTTCTTCGAATCGCCGAACCACTCTGTCCCTTTTATTTAGCCGCAATTCCGGACGCAGAACCGCTCACATTTCTGCTGGAATTGCTCTGATACGTGTCGTGGGCGCAACACATTACAATTTGTCCGACGAAAGTGATTGCATCCGGCTAGCCAGCTTTGGCGAACACGTCTATAGGACCGCCATCGCAACCCGAACCGAAGAAGGAGGCGGCGAATGCAGTATTCAATGACAACTGACACCCGGCGCCTCTGCACACGCAGCTTTTGCGTAAGCACTGGGCGACTTGCTGCCTGACGGCGGTTTCGGTTCGACGCTTCTCTAAAATTTTCAAGACAGCATCGCTTCGATTCCGCCGGGACGTTTCTCCGCTTCCGAAGGATTATTGCGATGTTTTTCGATCCCAAACAGGGGCGCTCTTCTCAGCGCCATCATCACGACCCTCGGGCCTTTGCCTGGGAATTGATGGTCGGGTTCCCGCCCGGCCGCCAACGCCCGCATCATGGCCGCGGACCGCATCGTGGCGAGCTGCCGGACGTGATCCTGCCGCCACCGCCGCCGCGCGAGAGCCTCTTTCCGAAGTTCGTCAAGCGCGTGGTGCGCATGTTCCGAAGCCGCGCCGATGCTGACAGCAGGCTGTCAGCATCGGCGGAAGCGCCTCTCGGCGAGTGGATCGATCCCGACTATCTTCGGATGGTCGAGAGGGTCCGCGCGCAGCATGAGGCTGGCTCGAAGGCCAAGTCCTACGAGGACCTTGCGGCCTGAGGCGGGACCGACCAGAATTCGATTTGAAAGCAAAGACATATGTTTCGCTGGTTTGAATCCCGCCTCGATCCGTTTCCACCGCAGGAGCCGGTGGAGCCGCCGAAGACGCTCGTCGCGTTCTGCCTTCACTATACGCGCGGTGCGTGGCCCTACATTGCCGCCGCCGGCCTGCTGATCACTGCGATCGCGCTGGCCGAGGTGTGGATGTTCGGCTTCCTCGGCTCGATCGTCGACTGGCTGTCGGTGCAGAACCGCGAGACCTTCCTTGAGACGGAAGGCTGGAAGCTGGCCGGCATGGCGTTTGTCGTGGTTGTGCTGCTGCCAGGCATGGCGCTCCTGCAGTCGCTGTTCCACCAGCAGACGCTGATGGGCAATTATCCGATGCGCATCCGTTGGGACGTGCATCGCTATCTGCTCAAGCAGTCGATGACGTTTTACCAGGACGAGTTCGCAGGCCGCATCGCCACCAAACTGATGCAGACCGCGCTCGCCGTGCGCGAATGCGTCATCAAGCTCATCGACGTACTGAACTACGTCATCGTCTATTTCATCGGCATGCTTTTTATCGTCGGCTCGTCCGACTGGCTGCTCGCGGCGCCGCTTGTCGTCTGGCTCGCGTGCTACATCGTGCTGCTCTATTTCTTCATCCCGCGGCTGGGGCGCGTTGCGGAAGAGCAGGCGGACGCGCGCTCGATGATGACGGGCCGCGTCGTCGACAGCTACACCAACATCCAGACGGTCAAGCTGTTCAGCCACGCCAAGCGTGAGGCATCCTACGCCAAGGAAGGCATGGCGACGTTCATCGAGACGGTCTACCGCTCGATGCGGCTGGTGACCGGACTTTACGGCATCCTCTATATGCTCAACTCGCTGCTCCTCTTTTCGGTGAGCGCGCTGTCGATCTGGCTGTGGCTCGGCAATGTCGTCACCATCGGCGCGGTGGCGGTGGTGATCGGCCTCGTGCTGCGTCTGTGGGGCATGTCGCAATGGATCATGTGGGAGGTGTCGGCGCTGTTCGAGAACATCGGCACGGTGCAGGACGGGATCGGCTCGATCTCCTTGCCGAGACTGGTCGAAGACAAGCCTGATGCAAAGGACATCGACGTCGCTAAAGGCGAGATCGCGCTCGAAAACGTCCGCTTTCACTATGGCCGCAAGAAGGGCGTGATCGAGAACGTCTCGCTGACGATCCAGCCGGGCGAGAAGGTCGGCATTGTCGGCCGCTCGGGCGCGGGCAAGTCGACGCTCGTCAATCTGCTCCTGCGCTTCTACGACATAGAGAGCGGACGCATTCTGATTGACGGGCAAGACATATCCGGTGTCACGCAGGATTCGCTGCGCGCGAACATCGGCATGGTCACGCAGGACACCTCGCTGCTGCACCGCTCCGTGCGCGACAACATCCTCTACGGCAGGCCGGATGCCAGCGATGCGATGATGATCGAGGCGGCGAAACGCGCCGAGGCGACGGATTTCATTGTCGGTTTGACCGACCCGAAGGGCCGAAAGGGTTTTGACGCGCATGTCGGCGAGCGCGGCGTAAAACTGTCGGGCGGACAGCGCCAGCGCGTGGCGATCGCGCGCGTGATGCTGAAGGACGCGCCGATTCTGATCCTCGACGAGGCGACCTCGGCGCTGGATTCGGAAATCGAGGCGGCGATCCAGGAAAACCTCTACCGGCTGATGGAAGGCAAAACCGTCATCGCTATCGCGCATCGGCTATCGACCATTGCCGCGATGGACCGGCTGGTGGTCATGGACAAGGGTCGGATCGTCGAGGAAGGGACGCACGCGGCGCTCGTGGCGAAAGGCGGGCTTTATGCTCAGCTCTGGGCGCGCCAGTCGGGTGGCTTCCTGCTGGATTCGCCGGCCGAGGACACGGTCGTGGGCGAGGCGGCGGAGTGACCGTGCTGGCCGGTACACGCATTGGTGAACCGGCTGGCCGTCTGGCGAGCCTCCAATTTGCCCGCCGAAACCTATATTTGAAGGCGATGTCCGCCGATTCTATCGCGAACCAACAGGCTGGCTCCGCCGATGCGTGAGGGCGGGTTCCGCGATTCGCTCTGGAAGCGCGTCGAGGGCGCCATCGATCCCTTTCAGGATACGGATCGCGAGGTGCTGCCGGAAAGCGCCTGGGAGTTCATCCTCTATTTCGCGAAACAGGCGAAGTGGCCGTTTGCGCTACTGTTGATCGTCGGCGGGCTGGGCGGCGCGGTTGACGCCGCGATGTACTGGGCCGTCGGCTGGCTGATCGACATTCTCGACAATTCGACGCCGCAGACCCTGCTTGCCGATCATTGGCACCTGCTCGTCGGTTTGCTTCTGCTTGTGCTCGTCGTCCGGACCCTGGTGATGATCGCTTCCGCGGTGGTGGAACAACAGATCATCGTGCCCGGCTTCTTTTCGATGGTGCGCTGGCAGTCGTTCAAGCGCGTCATCGAGCAGCCTTATGGTTTCTACCAGAACGATTTCGCTGGCCGGATCGCGACCAAGATCATGCAGGGCGGCGAGGCGGTCGGCGACTTCATCGTCAGCGTGTTGCAGACCATGTGGTCGTTCCTGACCTTCGTCGTGCTGACGGTCACGATCCTGATGTCGCTCGATCCGGTGATGGGCGTTGTCGTCGGCCTGTGGTTTCTCGCCTACGGCGCGATCATGCGTTTCCTTTTGCCTGAGATGCGTCGCGCCGGCCGCGAGACCGCCGACCAGCGTTCGATCTTCAACGGACGCATGGTCGATGCTTTCACCAACATCATGGCGGTAAAACTGTTTGACAGCGGCCGGCGCGAACATGCCTACATCCGCGACGGGCTCGAGAGCTACCTGGCGGCCGTTGTCCGCCTGACGCGCGCGGTGACGACGGTTCGCGGCGCGGTCGCGATTGTCAACGGCGTGATGATGTCGGCGGTCGGCATCATCGCCGTCATGGCCTGGACGCGCGGTGAGATCTCCACGGGCTCGATCGCCGCGGTCATGGGGCTGATCTTCCGGCTCAACCAGATGTCCGGCTACATGATGTTCAACGTCAACGGCATGATCCGCAACTACGCGACCGTGCAGGACGCGACGCGGACGATCTCGGTCCGCCCGGCGATTCGTGATGCCGAGGACGCTTCGGCGATGCCGCGCGTCAAAGGTGACATCCGCTTCGAGAATGTGACGTTCCACTATGGCAAGGGCGGCGGCGTCATCGAAAACCTGAACCTGCACATCAAGCCCGGCGAACGCGTCGCGCTGATCGGCCCGTCGGGGGCTGGCAAGACGACCTTCGTCAACCTGATGCTGCGGCTGTTCGACGTCGAGGGCGGGCGCATCCTGATCGACGGCGAGGACGTGCGCGATGTCACGCAGGCCTCGCTCAGGGCGCAATTCGGCGTGGTCAGCCAGGATGCGATGCTGATGCACCGCTCTATCCGCGACAACATCTCCTACGGCAAGGCCGACGCGACCGAGGCAGAGATCGCCGACGCTGCGGAGCGCGCGGCTGCGGCTGATTTCATCGAAGGCGTTTCGGATCCGCGCGGCCGCCAGGGCTACGAGGCGCATGTCGGCGAGCGCGGCGTGAAATTGTCCGGCGGCCAGCGGCAGCGAATCGCGATTGCGCGCATGATGCTGAAGAACGCGCCTATCCTGATCCTCGACGAGGCGACGTCGGCACTCGATTCCGAGGTCGAGGCCGCGATCCAGGAAAACCTCTACGAGATGATGGAGGGCAAGACGGTGGTCGCCATCGCGCATCGGCTCTCCACCATCGCGGCACTCGACCGGCTGATCGTGCTCGACGAGGGCAGGATCGTCGAAGAAGGTACGCATGACGAGTTGCTGGCGCAGGGCGGGCTCTATGCGCAGCTCTGGAAACGCCAATCGGGTGGCTTCCTGCCCGACCGGCTGGCGGCGGAGTAACGCCGTCGTAACCACGCCAATCCTCGGGGTGCTTCTCGCCGTGACAGAGCAAGTTTAGAAAACTAGATTGCACGCGATTCTGCGGGAAGCATCGATGGCAAGGCCTACAAGCAATACGGTCGGGACAACTTCTTTCGGCCCAGCATCGACCGGTGCAGGTCGTTATTTGGCCGACGGCGTAAAGTGGGGAGGAGCGCTCGGCTCCGGCGTTACCCTGACATACAGCTTCCCGACCGGGACCGCACATTTTGTGGCAAACTACGGTGGCAGCGCCTCAAACGAATGGGACTCCTGGAGCCCGCTGTCGTCGGGTGAACGCAGCGCTGCGGTGGCGGCACTCGGAACCTGGGCCGCGGTGGCGAATGTCAAATTCGTTCGAAGCGCCGACAACGCTACAACGGTCGGCGAGATCAGATTTGCCTATACGGAAAACATTGGGGTCAATACCGCTGCGCATGCCTACCTTCCTTCGAACCAGCCGCCAGCGGGTGACATCTGGTTGAGTTGGGACAACTTCAACCCGTATGGAAAATCCACCATCCCAAAGGGGGGTGACGATTTCCACACGCTGGTTCACGAGATAGGGCACGCACTCGGCTTGAAGCATCCGTTCAAGTCGCCCAACGCGATGCCCAGCGCATTTGATAGCTACTTCTACTCGGTGATGAGTTACACAGCCTCGCCCTGGTCGGACGACGGTTATGCGTCGTTCTATCCGACGACGCCGATGTATTATGATCTCGTTGCGATCCAGGCGATGTACGGTCGCAATCCCAACCACAATCGCTCTAACACGACCTATACGTTCAAGGATGGGTCCACCTATTTCCAGACCATCGACGATGCGGGTGGTGTCGACAAGATCGTGTTCGTCGGCTCTGAAAATTCCAGGATCGATCTGAACATTGGAGGCTACAGCCAGGTCAGCGAAGCGATCTCCTTTAGCGGCACCACCTCCCGGAGCACGGTTTGGATCGGCCCGGGGACGCTGATCGAGGGAGCACAGGGCGGCTCGGGCAATGACCTCCTGAGAGGAAATTCGCTCGCCAACAGCCTGCTCGGACTTGGCGGCAGAGATACGCTTGCAGGAGGCGCCGGCAATGACGTGCTGAGAGGCGGGATGGGCAATGACAAGCTGCTTGGTGGCACGGGCAAGGATTACTTCGTTTTCGAGACCGTGCTGAACGCGTCCACTAACGTCGATACGATCACCGACTTCAAGGTTGCGGATGATACGATCAGGCTGCAGAATAGCGTGTTCACCAAGCTTTCTGGGCTTAACATGCTGTCAGCGGCGCAGTTCTGGAAGAGCCTGTCGGGCCTCGCGCATGATCCCAGCGACCGCATCATTTATGAGACCGACACGGGCAAGCTCTTTTACGATAGCAATGGGAGCGCGACGGGCGGCGCCGTGCAGATTGCGCAGCTTGCCAAGAGTCTGCTGCTGACGAACGCCGATTTCTACATCATATAACGGCGGTACTCGGAACGGGCTTGAGGCTCACCTCCAGTTGAGTGGTTTCCGCCCGACCGGCCGGCAGCGGAGTAGCAATGTCGACATTGTATCTGCCTGGCGCGATCACAGCGATTGCCAGCGGCAAGTCGAGCATCGACCTGCTCGAATACGAGATGATGGCCGAGAAGGCCTCGTCGCTCGGCCGGGCTGGCCACAAGGTCGAGCAGGTCATGGCGGAGCTGAAAGCTTTCGACGGCGGACCGGAGGCTCGATTGCCAATCGTCAAACGAGCGGCCGAAGCGGTGTACGCCTATTTCATCCAGCGCGAACTGTGCGGCTTTCGCCGGCACAATGAGATCATCCGCGAATATCAGATACCAAACGAGGTGTTGGCGCGCCTCGGCGCCAGATAGGCACTATTCGAGCCAGTCGGTCATGAACTGGCCGTTCTCGTGGATGTCGATCGTTTCGAGCGGTCCGGGTCCGAGATTGGTGAATTTGTGCGGCGTGTTCGCCGGGGCAACGAGGATATCGCCCGCGGTCGCCTCGATCTCCTGATCGCCGACGGTGAAGAGGCCGCGTCCGGCACGCACGACAAACACTTCCGGATAGGGGTGCGTGTGCAGGCGCGGGCCGCCGCCCGGACCTTCGATCCGGTTGGCGATAACGCAGATGTTCGAGCCGAATGCGCCGCCCTGCCATTCGCCGTGGAAACGGCTCGGATCGTCGAGCCAACCCTCAGGTCCGATCTTGACCGCCATCACCGCTTTTCCACTGTTTTCGCTGTTTCCAGGGTGGCCGCCTGAGTACCGTGTTTCGTGGCCAAATCCTATCGCTTTGGCGGCCCGCCCGCGACAATCTGCCCTGCCACATCCTGCCGTCTGGACAAGCCCCGGCTTCACGCATAAACCAGCCGCAAAGCCGGAGGAATCCGCCAGTAAGCGCCGTTTTGAACGGCACTCGCATCGGCGGAGGGCAGGGGATGGCCCGAATACCCACGGCACGGCGAGGCGAGAAGGACCCAGAGCCCGTGAGCGCACACGATACTGTCGATCAGAATCGCCGCGATTTTCTCTACATAGCCACAGGAACGGCAGGCGCCGTCGGCGCAGCAGCCGTTGCATGGCCATTCATCGACCAGCTCCGTCCGGATGCCTCGACGCGCGCGTTGGCCTCGATCGAGGTCGACGTCTCGTCGCTCGAGCCCGGCATGTCGCTGACGGCCAAGTGGCGCGGCAAGCCTGTCTTCATTCGCAACCGCACGCCGGAAGAGATCGAGGCCGCCAAGGCTGTGCCGCTGGACGAGCTCAAGGATCCGGTGGCGCGCAACGCCAACATCTCCGCCGACGCGCAGGCGACCGACATCGATCGCTCGGCCGGCGAGGGCAAGGAGAACTGGCTGGTGATGGTTGGCGTCTGCACCCATCTCGGCTGCGTGCCGCTCGGCCAGCAGGGCGATTTTGGCGGCTGGTTCTGCCCGTGCCATGGTTCGCACTACGACACCGCCGGCCGCATCCGCAAAGGTCCGGCTCCAGAGAACCTGGCAGTGCCGACCTTCCAGTTCATTTCCGACACCACGATACGGATCGGGTGAGGGGGACACAATGAGCGCTCATCACTCGCACGGCTCGTACACGCCAAAGACCGGCATCGAAAAGTGGATCGACCAGCGCATGCCGCTGCCGCGGCTGGTGTACGATTCCTTCATCGCCTATCCGGTGCCGCGCAATCTGAACTACACCTACACATTCGGCGGCATCCTCTCGGTCATGCTGGTTGCGCAGATCCTGACCGGCATCGTG